>NC_007626.1:2771144-3084859 GCF_000009985.1 Paramagnetospirillum magneticum AMB-1 | reverse complement strand
GGCCGTGGCCCCCCGCTCACGCCCGCCGGGTCTGGATTTCGGCGACAAGAGCAAGGCGGGCGATTGCGCCATCACCTTCGATGACGGGCCGGGGCCGCATACCGGCGTGCTGCTGGAATTGCTGGCGACCCACAAGGTCAAGGCGACCTTTTTCGTGCTGGGCCAGCATGCCCGGGCCTATCCGGACCTGATCCGCCGCATGCTGGCCGAGGGCCACGAGGTGGAAAACCACTCCTGGGACCATCCCGACATGCGCAAGCTGGACGAGGCTGCCCGGCGCAAGGAGATCGAGGACACCATGGCCCAGCTGAAGAGCCTGGGGGCCGACCCCCATTTCTTCCGCCCGCCCTATGGGGCCTATGACCCGGCCCTGGTGGAACTGGCCCGCAAGGAGGGGCTGGAGGTGGTGCTGTGGTCGCGTGACAGCGAGGACTGGCGCTATCACTCGGTCAGTGCCATCGAAGGCAACATCCTGCCGGCGGGCCAGGGGGCGCACGGCATCTTTCTGTTCCACGACATCCACGACAGCACCATCGCCGCCATGGGCGGCGTGCTGGACGATCTGGGCGCCCACGGCTGCCGCTTTGTGACCATGGGGCAGTACCGGATTGCGGCGGCGGTTTCGCCGGATCAGGCCCCGACCCGGCCCACCGAGCCCCACCAGCGGTAGAGCTCGTCCCGATTTCCGGCGAAGACCGAGCGGTCGCAGCGCTCGATCCCGCGAACCTCGCGCGAGCGGTCGCGGAACGGGCCGCCGGTCCGGGCGTCGTCGCCGGCATATTGCCACAGGCGCCAGCCCCGGCCGTCCCAGGCGCGGGGCAATTCCGGCTCGTAGCGGTAATCGGCCAACCAAAGGTCACAGGCGGCCAGGGCCGTTCCCGGCATGACGGCACCGCCCAGCGAGGCGCTTCCCTTGGCGCTGGGCAGGGTGTCGCCGTCGGCCCAGGCGGGATGGCAGTACAGCAGCGGCAGCCGTCCGGTGGTGGCGGCGATCTCGCGCACGAAATCCTCGGCGGCGTCGATCTGCATGGTGTTGCCCGGCGCCCGCTCGTTCAGCTCCAGGTCCAGCACCAGCAGGGTGGCCGGGTCGGGACGGGCGGCGGCCAGGAACATCTGGGCCTGGGCGCGGCCGGGATGCTGGCGGGTACCGAAATGGTAGGCGCCCCACAACAGACCGGCATCCATGGCGCCCGCCCGGCGCTCCTCGTAGCGGGGGTCCTGCCAGTCGCCCTCGCTGGCCTTGTGGATCACCGCCAGCACGCCGCTGCCATCGCGGGCGGCGGTGAAGCTTTTCACCCCATTGGCGTGGTGCAGGTCGATGACGGCGTTGAGCCCGGCCAGGGCCGGCTCGTCCACCACGCCCGGCGTAGCCTTGGCGCGCGGCGGGCGGGCGGGGCGGGCCGGTTCGCCGGCGCAGGCGGCCAGGCCTAAAGCGAGGCTGCCGGCCAGGAATCCTCGGCGCTGCATCATTCGTCCTTCTTGGCGGGAGCGGCCTTGGGCTTCCAGGCGGCGACGGTGACCGCCTTGCCGCTCTGCGAGCGCATCATGCGGGGCTTCATCACCTGATCGATGGAATCCACCGCCGAGGCGGGGCGGTTGCGGGCGGCGGCTTCCTCGGAATAGTACTTCACCATGTCGGCGAAGGGGATTTCCTCGTTCTGGCCCTTGGCCATGGCCAGCGCCACCGGGGCATGCTCGGCGATCTTCTTGGTCAGCTGGTCGGCGGTGTAGGGGCCGTAGCGCCGCCAGATGCCGTCGAGGAAGTGACTGACCTGCTCGCTCAGCATGTTGCCCTCGATCATGGTCGGGCGGCCATAGGCGAAGGCGTGGAACACCGTCGGCTCGACGGGGCCGAAGGCGTCGGTGACGAAGGTGGCGGGCATCAGCTTGCGGCCGTGATAGGCCACGGCGAAATAGGCCTGCGCCAGATAGAGCAGGCGATGCAGCTTCTGCGGCTGGATGTACTCGCGATCATTCAGGGCCTGATCGGAGATCCAGAACACCACGTCGAGGCATGATTTAACGGCTATGGGCATCGGGACCGGTTTCCTTGCAACGGCGCCGATGATAGCGTCGTCCGGAGCGCAAATCAAAGGAGCGAGCCCATGCGTGTCGCGTTCACCCTGAACGGCCGCGAGGTGGAGGCCGAGGTGGAGCCCAACACCTTGCTGGTGGCGCTGCTGCGCGAGGGCTTCGGCCTGACGGGGACCCATGTGGGCTGCGACACCGGCCAGTGCGGCGCCTGCACCGTTCACCTGGACGGCCGCGCCGTCAAATCCTGCCTGATCCTGGCCGCCCAGGCCGACGGGCGCAGCGTTCTGACCATCGAGGGCGTCGCCGAGGGCGGGACCCTTCACCCGCTGCAGGCGGCGTTCCGCGACCGTCATGCCTTGCAATGCGGTTTCTGCACGCCCGGCATGGTGATGAGCGGTCTGGATCTGGTCGCCCATCTGGACAGCCCCGACGAGGCGGCCATCCGCCACGGCCTGGACGGCAATCTGTGCCGCTGCACCGGCTATCGCCCCATCGTCGAGGCCATCGCCCAGACCATCGGGGAGAAGGGCTGATGTTTCCCTTCGACTATCTCCGCCCCCAAAGCGTCGCCGAGGCCGTCTGTGCCCATGATGGCGAGGAGCGGCGCTATCTGGCGGGAGGCCAGAGCCTGCTGGCGGCGCTCAAGCTGCGCCTGGCCCAGCCCTCCGCCCTGATCGACATCGCCCGCCTGCCGGAACTGGCCGGCATCCATGCCGAGGCCGGGCGGCTGGTGGTGGGGGCGGCGGTGCCCCATGCCCAATTGGCGGCGCGGTCCACCATTCCCGCTTTGGCGCAGCTCGCCGGCTCCATCGGCGATCTGCAGGTGCGCAATATGGGCACCTTGGGCGGTGCCCTGGCCAATGCCGACCCGGCCAGCGATCATGCCGCCGGGGTGCTGGGCCTGGGCGCCGAGATCCGCACCGACCGGCGGGTCATCGCCGCCGCCGACTTCTTTCTCGGCATGTTCGAGACGGCGCTGGAGCCGGGGGAACTGATCGTCTCGGTCAGCTATCCCCTGCCGCGCCGCGCGTCCTATGCCAAGGTGCGCAATCCCGCCTCGGGCTATCCCGTGGTGGGGGTGCTGGTCGCCGAGACGGACGACGGCATCCGGGTGGCGGTGACCGGGGCGGCATCCTGCCCCTTCCGCCTGACGGAATTCGAGATGGCGCTGGCCGGGGACTTTTCCCCCGCCGCCCTCGAGGGCCTGACGGTGCCGGTGGACGATCTCAGCCGCGACCTGCATGCCAGCGCCGAGTACCGTGCCGCTCTAATTCCCGTGCTGGCCCGCCGCGCCCTGGCCCAGGGAGGCGGGGAATGAGCCTGGCCGGGCTGGTGCTGGCGGCGGGACGGGCCAGCCGCATGGGCGGCGACAAGCGCCTGATGCGGGTCCAGGGGCGGACCATGCTGGAAACGGCTCTGGCCGCGGCTTTGGACGGGGGCCTGGGACCGGTGCTGGTGGTCACCGGGCCGGAGGCCCAGCCCGAATTTCCGCCCGGCGTGGGGCGGGTGGTCAATGCCGATCCCGCCGAGGGGATGGCGTCGTCCCTGGCGGCGGGGGTGGTGGCTTTGCCGGAGGGGGTGGACGGCGTCATGGTGCTGCTGGCCGACATGCCGAGGGTGAGTGCCGCCCATGTGGCGGCCCTGGCCGCCGCCTTCCGGCCCGACGGCATCTGCGTGCCGGTGTTCCAGGGACGGCGGGGTAATCCCGTGCTGCTGTCGCGGCGCTTCTTCGCCGCCATGCGGGCCTTGACCGGCGACAAGGGCGCCCGGGGGCTGATCGCCCAGCATGCCGAGGCGGTGATCGAGGTGCCCATGGCCGATGACGGCATTCTGATCGATGTGGACACGCCCGAAAGCTTGCGGGCGTTGGGAGGAGAGGGATGAGCCAATCCATGCGCGAGGCCTTTCCCGCCCTGTCGCGTCCGGGATTCCATTACCTGGACAACGCCGCCATGGCCCAGCTTCCCGGACTGGTCTCCGAGGCCGTCGCCAGCTTCAATCGCGTCGCCCGTTCCAACGTCCGGCGGGGCCTGCACGAATCGGCGCAACGCGCCGATGCGGCCTATGACGGCGCCCGTGAAGCCGTGGGCCGCTTCCTCAACGCACCGGCCGAGGAGGTTGTGTTCACCGGCGGCTGCACCCTGGCGCTGAACCTGGCGGCCTGGGGGCTGGGGCGAACTTTGGGGCCGGGCGACGAGGTGGTGGTCAGCCGCCTGGAGCATCATTCCGCCTGCCTGCCCTGGATGGCCCTGGCCAAGGAGCGGGGATTCACGCTGCGCTGGTTGCCGGTCACGCCCGAGGGACGGCTGGATCTCGGCGATCCGGGCGCGGTGATCTCGTCCCGCTGCAAGGTGGTGGCGGTGACCCACGCCTCCAATGTCACCGGCGCCATCAGCGATCTGCCCCGGCTGGCCGAGGCGGCCCATGCGGTGGGGGCCAGACTGGTGGTGGACGGTGCCCAGATGGTGCCTCACGGTCGGGTCGATCCCCGCGCCCTGGGCGCCGATCTCTATGCCTTCGCCGGGCACAAGGCCTATGGCCCCACCGGCGTCGGGGTGCTGTGGGGGCGGGCCGAGGTGCTGGACGGCATGGCGCCGCTGGTGATGGGCGGCGGCATGGTCGGCGCGGTGGACGATGACGGCTTCACCTGGGGAGAGGTGCCCCACCGTTTCGAGGCGGGCACCCCGCCGGTGGCCCAGGCGGTCGGTCTGGCCGCCGCATTGGACTGGATGAGCGGCCTCGACTGGCAGGCGGTGCATCAGCAGGAATCGGCGCTGACCTGGCACCTGCTGGATGGGCTGCGCGCCATGGAGGGTGTGCGGATCGTCGGGCCGCTGGGCCTGGAGGCCCGCGTGCCGGTGGTGTCGTTCACGGTGGACGGTTGTCATCCCCACGATCTGGCCCATCTGCTGGCCGAGCGCGGCGTGGCGGTGCGTGGTGGCGCCCATTGCGCCCGGCCGCTGATGAGCGTCCTGGGGCTGGAGGAGGGGACCGTCCGGGCCTCGCTGGCGCCCTATTCCGACCGATCGGACGTGGAGGCGCTGCTGCAAGGGCTGGCCGAGGCGGTCAAGGTGCTGCGATGAGCGACGATCTCTACGGCCAGGGCCTCAAGGATCTGGCGGGGCGGGAGCCGGCGGCGGTTGCCGGTCCCGATGCCAGCGCCAGCCTCGACAACCCCTTGTGCGGCGATCGGATCGATCTCGACCTCAAGGTGGAGGAGGGGCGGGTCGCGGCATTCGGCCATCGGATCAAGGGCTGCCTGCTGTGCAAGGCCGCCGCCGGCCTGGCGGCGGAGCAGGCGGTGGGGCTGGATGCCGGGCAGGCGCAACACCTGCTGGCTCAGCTCTCCGGCCTGCTGAAGACGGGGGCGGAACCGGCCGTTCCCGCCCTGGCGGTCTTTCTGCCGGTACGGCCGCACAAAAGCCGCCATGGTTGCGTCCTACTGCCGTTCAAGGCCCTGGTCAAGGCGCTGGGGGGCTGATCAGACCGTGATGCCGATGCTGGCCAGGGTCTTGGTCAGCAGCATCATCTTGCGCTCCTTCTCCTCGCCCGAGGCCGTGCCGAGATAGTCGGTGAGGAAACCAGGATCACGCAGGTAGGTGTTCAGCAACTGGCGCACGGCATCCATGGTCGCTCCGTCGATGAAGGTTCCCTTGCGGGACAGGTCCAGCAGGGTCAGAACCTTCTGGGCCGGGCCGCCGCCCTTCTTGTCGATCTGTTCGAACAGGCGGGAGTTCTTCAGCAGCTGGGCCTGGGCCGCCTCCATCTGAGCCATGAACGCGGCCTTGTCCGCGTCGGGCAGCCATGAGGCCTTGATGGCGCGGTGGATGCCGGCCAGGGTCTGCATCTTGGGCACCGGCGGCTCCTGGCCGGAGACGACGCGGGGGACGAAGTCCTTGTCGCTGAAATAGTGATCGATGAAGGTCTTCAGCGTGGCGCGATTGCCCTGGCCGACCGCCACCGTGGTCAACTGCATCAGGAAGGCGTAGCGGTCCGCCAGCACCTTGCGCTCGCGCAGCAGGTCGGTGACCCCCTCCTTGTTGAGGTGGCGGGCCTGACGCCGCTCGAGCGAGATCAGCGCCTTGCCGCCGCCGATCAGGGTGTTTCCCGTCCACATGCGCCGGAACAGGTCGAACAGGGCGGAGATCTCGATTTCGGGTTCGGCCGAGCGCAGCGGCATCTTGTTGGCCAGGGTGCGCAGCAGGGAATATTCCACCGAAGCCTTGCAATTGGGGGCAGAGCCATCGGCGATCATGGCGGCCAGGTCTTCCACCAGCGCATGGGCGGTGTCGCGCTGCTTCCACTCGCCCTTCCACAGATCGGCGAGATCGTTGCAGCGTTCTTCGAGGGTTTCGCACAGGCCCAGCATCTGATCGAGGGCCGGGTCGCTCTTCAAACATTCGGACAGGACCTGCTCGATATAGCGGTTCTCGTCCTTGCCCTTGGTGAGATGGAACATCTTCACCAGGACGGCAACCTTGTCCTTCCACACCTTATGAGAGAAAAGAATCTCGGTCAGAACGCGGTTAGCCGCGTAATCCTTTTCGGTCGGGCTGCCCTTCAGGCCGGCGCAATAGGCGGAAAAGCCTTCGGGGGGGACGGCGGGCGGCGGCTTGTCCTTTTCGTCGTCCCACAGCTTCTTCATGCCGGCGCTGATCAGGGTGTTGAGGTCGCGCAGGCGCTGGGCCGCGCTTCCCCCCTTCAACTTGGCCTGGAGGGTGGCGATCTTGTCGACGGCGTTCATCATTGTGCGGCCGGCGTCGTTCAGCCTTTTCTGATACTTGGCCGAAAACACCAGCTCGGTCGGCGTGATGATCAGGGATTCCGTGAAATTGGTCAGAAAACGGCCAATCAGATCCCGCGAACCAGGGGAGAAAAAATCCTCGACCTTGGTGCAGTAGGCCCCCTCAAGCAGGGCTTCCGGAGCGGCTTCGAGATCGTCTTTGGTGGGTATTGCCATTGAATGATTATCCGCTGCCCGTTTCCTCGCCCTCGCCCCCGACATCATTATCGTTGGGGTCATCCAGCATCAAATGATTTTTGCAGGCGACCAAGATGCGATCGTATGATTACTTACGCGGTGGTGCCGTCAGAGTAGGGGTGCGTGGGAACGGTTGTTGTCAACGGCGGATTTAGCGTTGCAATGGTATGGGAACGTCTGGGCAAGCCTATTGGCTTGAGGTAAGGTGATTTCTCTGCGCTGTTGCCCTTCTGGGGAGGGAGGACAAAGGTGGCAAGCGTCGCTATGGATTACAACAGGTTCAAGGCCTCTCGCTGGCGGTTGGTGGCGTTGCTGCTGTTCGTCAATGCGTCCGTGCTGGGCTTGGCCTGGATTTCCCTCGATGCCAGCTACCGGCAATACCAGGACCGCGCCGCGGTTTCGTCGCGCAACACCAACCGCCTAGTCTCGCAGAGCATTGCTGGCGACATCGGTCAGATCGATCTGGCCCTGCGCAGTGCCAGCGACGAGGTGACGCGTGTCTACCGGTCCGGCGGCGCTATTGCCGGCCCGGAGATGACCGGCTTCCTCGCCCGGCTGCAAAGCCGCCTGAAGATGGCGGACGGCCTTCGGTTCACCAATGCGGCCGGCGTGGTGATCGCCAGTGCCGACATGTCCGGATATGGGACCGATATCGGTGACCGCGAGTATTTCCTCGCCCATCGCGACAATCCGGGATTCGGCCTGGCCATCTCGCCGCCGACTCTGGGTCGCATCAGCAACAAATGGGTGCTGATCTTCGCGAGGCGTCTGGAATACGCTGATGGCAGCTTCGCCGGCATCGTCTTTGCCCCGGTGACCATTTCCTGGTTCGAGCAGAAATTCAACAATCTCGAGGTGGGGCCGCAGGGCACGGTGGTCATGCGCGGCGACGCCTCGCGCAATTTCGATCTGCTGGCCCGCTTTCCCCATGCGGGCTATGTGGGGCAGACCACGGTCTCCAACACCTTCCGCGAGCGGATCACCGCCAACCCGCAAGGGGGGACCTACGAGGCCTCGGCGGGCGCCGACAATATCCGGCGGACCTTCTCGTACCAGCCCATCGCCAATTACCCCCTGATCACCCTGGTGGGCATGGCCACCGAGGATTACCTGGGCGAATGGCGCAAGGAGGGCATCAAGGTGATCGTCCTGGCCGGCGCCTTCATCATCGTCACCACATTGGGCGGATTCGGCATGTTGCGCAGTTGGCGCACCTTGGAACTGCAGACCGATGAACTGGCGCGGTCCAATGCCGATCTCGAGCAGTTCGCCTACGTGGCGTCCCACGACCTGCAGACGCCGCTGCGCAACATCGCCAGCTATGCGCAATTGCTGGCACGGCGCTACGAGGGGCGGCTGGACAAGGATGCCGACGAGTTCATCGGCTACATCGTCGGCGGCGCCAAGCACATGTCGTCGATGATTCCCGATCTTCTCGACTATGCCCGCGTTTCGCGCTCGCCGCCGGAATTCGTGCCGGTGGATCTCAATGCGGTGGTCAAATCGGTGCTGACCAATCTCGGCCCGGATCTGCAGGCTTCGGGCGCCACCGTCACCATGGACGCGCTTCCCGTGGTTCTGGCCGAGGCGCGGCAGGCGGAAAGCCTGTTCCAGAACCTGCTGGAAAACGCGCTGATCTACCGCAAGCCCGATGCGCCCCCGCAGATCGAGATCAAGGCCACGCTGGAGCCCAAGGGGCTGTGGCTCATCTCGGTCCGCGACAACGGCATCGGCATCGAGCCGGCCTATTTCGAGAAGATCTTCGTCATCTTCCAGCGGCTGGAACCGGCCCGCTTCCCCGGTGGAACCGGCATCGGCCTGGCGCTGTGCCGCCGCATCGTGCACCGGTTCGGCGGCTCCATCTGGGTGGAGTCCGAACCCCAGAAAGGCACCACCTTCAACTTCACGCTCCGCCCCAGCACGGGAAGCTGAGGCGGAGGCCGCAGCGACGGCGGCTCAGCGTTCCGGGGTGATGTGGACCTCGAGTTCACCCACGCCCTCGATGGCGCCCCGCAGGACATCACCGGCCACCACCGGGCCGACACCCTCGGGAGTGCCGGTGAAGATCAGGTCGCCCGCCCCCAGGTGGTAGTACTGGGACAGATGGGCGATCACCTCGGGCACCGACCAGATCATCTCGTTGAGATCGCCGCTTTGGCGGATCTGGCCGTTGACTTCCAGCGTGATGCTGCCGGCAAGCTTGGGCGCGTCGGCGCGGACCAGGGGGGAGATGGGAGCGGAGAATTCGAACGCCTTGCCCAGGCACCACGGCCGCCCCTTGTCGCGGGCGGCGAACTGCAGGTCGCGCCGCGTCATGTCCAGGCCCACGGCATAGCCGAAGATGGCGGTGCTCGCCTCGTCGGGCGTGCACTTGTAGACGGAACGCGACAGCGCCACCACCAGTTCGATCTCGTGATGCAGGTTGGCCGTGCCGGGCGGATAGGGAATATCGCCGCCGCCGGGGACCAGCGCATCGGCCGGCTTGGTGAAATAGAACGGCGCTTCCCGGTTGGGGTCGCCGCCCATCTCGCGGGCGTGGCCGGCATAGTTGCGCCCGACGCAAAACACCCGGCGGACCGGGTAAAGCGCCGCTTCCCCCTTGACGGCGACGGCGGGTAGGGCAAGCTCGAACAGATGGGTGGTCACGGCTGGAGGCTCCTTGGTTCCGATCCGGTGCGGCGAATGGTGAACCGCTCGCCGCCCAAGATCAACACCCCAGCCGGGGGCGCGATTGCATTCCAACGAAATGCGCATTAGGATGCCGATTTAGGTGGATCCGTATCCGATGCGATGTCGCCCGTTCCGGTGGAGCGGAAAGGGCGGGGAGGGGAACTTCCGGCCGGGACTGCCGGGTTCCTTCAACGAGACAACGGAACGGGCCGAAAGTGCCTGAATGCCTGGGAGGTATGGTCATGGAAGATTGCAAGGGATTTTCCCGCCGCGCGGTATTGCGGGCGGGCGCCGTCGTGGCTGCCGGCGCGGGGGGCTTCGTGCCGACCCGTTTCGCCATCGGCAACACCGCCAAGGTCAAGGTCGGCTTTCTGCTGCCTTATTCCGGCACCTATGCCGGCCTGGGCGAGGCCATCACCAACGGCTTCAAGCTGGCGCTGGAAGAGCGCGGCGGCAAACTGGGCGGACGCGACGTTCAGTTCATCGCCGTGGATGACGAGTCCAACCCAGCCAAGGGGCCGGAGAACACCAACAAGCTGGTGACCGGCGAGACCGTGGATTTCGTGGTGGGACCGGTCCATTCGGGCGTGGCCCTGGGCATGGTCAAGGTGGTGCGCGAGACCGGCACCATCGCCGTCATCGCCAATGCCGGGGCGGGTGCCGCCACCGGGCCGCTGTGCGCGCCCAATATCTTCCGCACCTCGTTCACCAACTGGCAGACCGCTTTCCCCATGGGCAAGGTCGCCGTCGACCGCGGCATGAAGAACGTGGTCACCATGTCGTGGAAATACGCGGCGGGCGAGGAGGCGGTCAACGGCTTCGAGCAGGGCTTCACCAAGGCGGGCGGCAAGGTCGCCAAGCAGATCCTGGTGCCCTTCCCGCAGGAGGAATTCCAGGCCAACCTGACGGAGATCGCCTCGCTGAAGCCCGATGGCGTCTTCGTCTTCTTCGCCGGGTCCGGGGCGCTGAAGTTCGTCAAGGATTACGCGGCGGCGGGTCTCAAATCCATTCCGCTGATGGGGCCGGGCTTCCTCACCGATGGCGTGCTGAAGGCGCAGGGCGACGCCGCCGAGGGCGTCCTGACCACTCTTCATTACGCCGATGCGCTGGATACGCCGGAAAATACCTCGTTCCGCGCCGCCTATCGCAAGGCCTTCTCCAAGGAGGCCGATGTCTACGCGGTGCAGGGCTATGATTCCGCCCAGTTGCTGTTCCAGGGCATGGGAGCGGTCAAGGGCGATGCCGGCGCCAAGGCCGAACTGATCGCCGCCATGGAAAAGGCGGTGATCAAGAGCCCGCGTGGCACCTTCACCCTGTCCAAGGCCCATAACCCGGTGCAGGACATCTACCTGCGCCAGGTCAAGGGCGGCCAGGAAGTGGTGGTCGGCGTGGCGGACAAGGCCCTGGCCGATCCGGCCATCGGCTGCAAGATGGGCTGATCGTTCGAGACGGCCGCCCCGCGGAGGTGGAGGCCGCTGCCCGCCGGACCCTTGGTGCCGGTGGGGGCGGGCTTCGCGGGGCGGTGAACTCGACTCGACGCGCGCGGTCTGGAGCCACGATGGATTTCTGGTTTTTCCTGATTCAGGTGCTGAACGGCGTCCAATACGGGCTGCTGCTGTTCCTGGTCGCCTCCGGGCTGACCCTGATCTTCGGCATCATGGGCATCATCAATCTGGCCCATGGCGCCTTCTACATGCTGGGCGCCTATCTGGCCTATTGGCTGGCCCGGACCACCGGCAGCCTCGGTGCGGCGGTGCTGCTGTCGCTGCCCATCGCCGCCGCCATCGGCTATGGCATCGAGGCCCTGCTGGTTCGCACCCTGTATCGCCGCGACCATCTGGATCAGGTGCTGCTGACCTATGGTCTGATCCTGATCTTCAACGAGGCCACCCGCATGATCTGGGGGGCCGATGTGCACGGCGTGGCGGTGCCCGCCGCGCTCAACTGGTCCATCCGGCTGACCGACACTCTGTCCTATCCCGTCTACCGCCTGATGCTGTCGGGGGTCTGCGCCGTGCTGGCCGTCGGCATGTATTTGGTCATTACCCGGACCCGCTTCGGCATGTGGGTGCGGGCCGGGGCCTCCAATCGCGACATGGTGGCGGCGCTGGGCATCAACGTGAAGCTGCTGTTCGGCGTGGTGTTCGCCCTGGGCGCCGCCCTGGCCGGACTGGCCGGAGCCATCTCGACGCCCATCACCTCGGTGGCGCCGGGCATGGGGGATTCCGTGTTGATCCTGTGCTTCGTGGTGGTGGTGATCGGCGGCGTCGGCTCCATCAAGGGCGCCTTTCTCGGCGCCATGCTGATCGGTCTGGCCGACACCTTCGGCAAGGTCTTCGCCCCCGATTTCGCCAGTTTCACCGTCTATGGCGTGATGGCGGCGGTGCTATTGTGGAAGCCCCGGGGGCTGTTCTCATGAACCGTCTTCCCCGCCGGCTTTCCCTGCTTCTCCTGGTGCTGCTGGCGGCCCTGGCGCTGTTCCCGGCCTGGGGGCCGCTGGCCTTTTCCGCCAAATACGCCTTCCTGCTGCAAAAGCTGACCGGCATCATGATCCTGGCCATCCTGGCCATGAGCCTCGACCTGCTGGTGGGCGTGGCCGGGCTGGTCAGCCTGGGGCACGCGGCGTTCTTCGGCCTGGGCGGCTACATGCTGGCCCTGCTGAGCCCGCAATACGAGGCGGCCAATGCCTGGGTGGTGCTGCCCGCCGCCATGGGGGCGGTGGCGGCGGTCTCGGCGGTGGTGGGCTTTCTGGCCATCCGCACCGCCGGCATCTACTTCATCATGGTCACCCTGGCCTTCGGGCAGATGGGCTATTATTTCTTCAATGATTCCAAGCTGGCCGGCGGCTCGGACGGGGCCTACATCTACGTCAAGCCGAATGTGGAGGCCTTCGGGATCACCCTGGTCAACCTGGAGAGCAAGCAGGCCTTCTTCTTCGTGGTCCTGGGCTGCCTGGTGGCGGTTTATCTGTGGCTTCGCGTGGTGCTGGCCTCGCCCTTCGGCCGGGTGCTGGCCGCCATCGGCGTCAACGAGGGGCGGGTGCGCGGCCTGGGCTTCAATCCCATGGTCTACAAGCTGGTGGCCTTCGCCCTGGCAGGAGCCCTGGCCGGTCTGGCGGGCTTTCTGGCGGCCACCCAGTACGGCTTCGTCAGCCCCGCCATGCTGGGCTGGCATCAATCGGGCCATGTGCTGGTGATGGTCATCCTGGGCGGCATGGGCACCCTGTTCGGCCCGGTGCTGGGGGCCTTCATCCTGGAACTGGCCCATTTCGGCCTGGAAGCGGTGACCGAGCATTGGCTGCTGCCCATGGGCGTGCTGGTGATCACCATCGTGCTCGCCCTGCCCAAGGGCGTGGCGGGGTTGTTGCTGCAATGGTGCGGCAAGAAAGGGGAGGGGGAGCCATGAGCGTCTCTCCCTTTCTGTTCGAGACCAAGGGCCTGACCAAGGCCTTCGGCGGCCTGATCGCGGTGAATTCGGTGTCCATCGGTTTTCGGGAGCGCGAGGCCCACGCCATCATCGGCCCCAACGGCGCCGGCAAGAGCACCTTCGTCAACCTGCTGACCGGGCACCTGCCGGCCTCGGGCGGGCACGTGATGTTCCGGGGCGCCGACATCACCCGGCTACCGGCCCACCGGGTGGCGCGCCTCGGCATCGGGCGCTCGTACCAGAAGACCAACATCTTCCCCAGCTTCACCTGCTTCGAGAATTGCCGTCTGGCGGCCCAGTCGCTGCTGACCACCTCGCTGCGCTTCCTGCGTCCCGCCACCGCCTACCGGGAGGTTTCCGCCAGGGCGTCCGAGGCGCTGGAGCGGGCCGGGCTGGACTCAAAGGCCGGGCGCATGGCCGGCACCATGTCCTATGGCGAGCAGCGTCAGCTGGAGATCGCCATGGTGCTGGCCACCGCGCCCCAGGTCCTGGTGCTCGACGAGCCGCTGGCCGGCATGGGCAAGGAGGAATCCGAGGGCATGGTCGGCCTGCTGCGGGATCTGGCCGAGACCTACACCCTGATCCTCATCGAGCATGACATGGATGCCGTCTTCGCCATCGCCAGGGTCCTGTCGGTGATGGTCAACGGCAGCTTGCTGGAAAGCGGGCCCTTAGAGCAGATCCGCGCCAGCAAGGCGGTTCAGGACGCCTATCTCGGCGACGGGGCGGAGGCATATTGATGGAAAACGTCCTCGACGCCTCGGGCCTGCACACCTATTACGGCGCCAGCCATATCCTGCACGGCGTGGATTTCCGCGTGGGGCGGGGTGAGACGGTGGCGCTGATGGGCCGCAACGGCATGGGCAAGTCCACCCTGCTGAAAAGCCTGCTGGGCATCGTCAGCCCGCGCCGGGGCAAGGTCGTCGTGCGCGGCCGCGACGTCACCGGCCTGGAGACTTCGGCGGTGATCCGTCACGGTATCGCCTATGTCCCCGAGGGACGCGGCATGTTCCATAACCTTTCCGTGCGGGAGCATCTGGTGATGGCGGCGCGCAAGGGATGGGACGGACGGGCCGACTGGACCTATGAGCGGGTGCTGGAGACTTTCCCCCGTCTGGCCGAGCGGCTGGACAACATGGGCACCCATCTCTCGGGTGGCGAGCAGCAGATGCTGTCCATCGGCCGGGCGCTGATGACCAATCCCGATCTTCTGATCCTGGACGAGGCCACCGAGGGCCTGGCGCCGCTGATCCGCCGGGAAATCTGGCGGGTGGTGCGCCACGTCAAGGACACCGGCATCGCCACCATCGTGGTCGACAAGAATGTGGGGGTCCTGCTGGACCTCGCCGACCGTCACGTCATCCTCGTCAAGGGCGAGGTGGTGTTCGACGGCGGCCCACAGCAACTGAAAAGCGATTCGAGCATACTCGAACGACATATCGGGCTCTGACCGGCAAAGCAGTCGCCAACCCGCTTAAGGAGGAAGGAGTTTACGTCATGACGTCCCTCAACGCCTCGTCCGAGCATGCGCTCGACATTCCGCGCGACTATAACGCCGCGACCTGGTTCATCGATCGCCACATCAAGGACGGCCGGTCCGCCAAGGTCGCCTTCATCGATGCCGACGGCAGCCACACCTACGCCCAACTGGGCGAGAAGGTGAACCGGGCGGGCAACGCGCTGAAATCCCTGGGGCTCCACATGGAGAACCGGATCGCCATGATCATGCTCGACACCGTGGACTTTCCCTCGGTGTTCTGGGGCGCCATCAAGGCCGGCATCGTGCCCATCCCGCTGAACACCCTGCTGACCACCGGCGATTACGGCTACATGCTGTCGGATTCCCGCGCCCGCGTCCTGGTGATCAGCGAGGAACTGTTCGACAAGGTCGAGCCCATCCTCCCCGATCTGCCCTTGCTGGAGCACGTGGTCATCTCGGGCAAGAACGCCCATGGCCACACGCTGCTGTCCGACATGATGGCGGCGGCCGAGCCCAAGCTGAAGACCGCCGAGACCACCCGCGACGACGTGGCCTTCTGGCTTTATTCCTCGGGCTCCACCGGGGCGCCCAAGGGGGCGGTCCACCTGCAGCGCGACCTGCCGGCCACCGCCGTGCATTACGGTCAGCAGGTGCTGGGCATCACCGAGGACGACGTCACCTTCTCGGCGGCCAAGCTGTTCTTCGCCTACGGCCTGGGCAACGGCATGACCTTCTCGCTGCATGTGGGCGCCACCTCGGTGCTGCTCAAGGATCGTCCCACCCCCGAGGCGGTGATGAAGATCCTCAAGGACCACCAGCCCACCATCTTCTACGGCGTGCCCACCCTGTACGGCACCATCCTGGCCGATCCCCAGTACAGGCGGGAGACCGCGTCGACCCGCCTGCGCGCCTGCGTCTCGGCCGGCGAGGCCCTGCCCGAGGATGTGGGCCGCCGCTGGGAGGAGCGCTTCGGCGCCGCCATCCTGGACGGCCTGGGCTCCACCGAGATGCTGCACATCTTCCTGTCCAACCGCCATGGCGAGGTCCGCTACGGCACCTCGGGCAAGGCGGTGCCGGGCTACGACCTCAAGATCGTCGCCGATGACGGCCACGAACTGCCCCAGGGCGAGATGGGCGAGCTGGTGGTGCGCGGCCCCTCCTCGGCCACCGCCTATTGGAACCAGCGCGAGAAGTCGCTGAAGACCTTCCGCGGCGAATGGACCCATACCGGCGACAAGTACTTTGTCGATGATGACGGCTATTACCGCTACGCCGGGCGCGGCGACGACATGCTGAAGGTCGGCGGCATCTGGGTGTCGCCCTTCGAGGTGGAGGCCGCCCTGATCTCCCACGAAATGGTGCTGGAAGCCGCCGTGGTGGGTGAGGCCGATTCGGAAGGTCTGGTCAAGCCCAAGGCCTTCGTGGTGCTGGCCCCCGGCGAGACCGGCTCGGAGGTGCTGAAAGAGCAGCTTCAGGCCTATGTCAAAGCCAAGCTGGCGCCCTACAAGTATCCCCGCTGGATCGAATTCGTCGAGGCGCTCCCCAAGACCGCCACCGGCAAGATCCAGCGCTTCAAGCTGCGCGGCTCGCTGTCGCAGATGTAGTGCCGGCATGATCGAGGGAGTGTCACGCGACACTCCCTCGACATTCTCCGTTCACCGGCCCACACTGATCGCTCTTCAATCGCAGGTCGGGGGCTCTCCATGCGTAAGCTGCTTATTGGTGCCGGTGTTCTGGTGACGGTGGTCATCGGTGCGGCGGTGTTCCTGCTGTCGTCGCTGGATACCATCGTCAAGAAGGTCATCGAGGACGTGGGTTCGCAGGTGACCGGGGTGAAGGTCTCGGTGGGGGCGGTGAAGATCTCCCTGTCCGAGGGCAAGGGCTCCATCTCTGGCCTGACCGTGGCCAATCCGCCCGGCTTCTCCTCCGATCCGGCCATCCGCCTGGGGGAAATCGCCCTGGCGCTGGATACCGGCTCGCTCAACAAGAATCCGGTGGTGGTCAAGGACATCACCGTGGCCTCGCCTTTCGTGGCCTATGAGATGGCTTCGGGCGGCAGCAATATCGACGTCATCCAGAAGAACGTGAAGGCCTTCACCGCCAAGCAGGCCGGCGCCAAGGCGGAACCCGCCAAGCCCGCCTCCAAGGACAAGGACGAGGAGAAGAAGCTGGTGATCGAGCGCCTAGCCATCACCGGCGGTCAGGTCAAGCTGGCGGCGGGCGGCATCCCCGGCGCCGAGGGCACCGCCAAGCTGGCCGACATCGTGCTCACCAATATCGGCAAGGATTCGGGCGGCGCCTCGTCGGCCCAGGTGGCCCAGAAGGTGATGGATTCCCTGGTCAACGGCGCGCTGAAATCGGCCACCAGCTTCGGCAATCTGCTGGGTGGCGTCGGCGACAAGGCCAAGGCCCTGGTCCCCGGCGACGCCGGCAATGCGGTCAAGGGCCTGTTCGGCAAGTAGGATCGGCTGCGGACAAAGCCCCCCGGATCAAATGGTCCGGGGGGCTTTGCATTTCTCGAACAACCGAAGGGGATCAAAGGGCCTCAGGCCCTTTGCGGGCGTGGGCTGAGCCCACAGGAGTGCATCAGCTTCAAGCTGCAGCACTCCAGGATTCTGTATATATACGAAAAAGCTCCGCTTTTTCAGGGCTCAAGCGCCGCTCGGGCTTAAGAGTTTTTCGACTTTCCGATTCAGCTTCAGTGCGAAAAACTCTGAAGTTACCCCAGCACCACCTGATCGGCGCCCCAGCGGCGGGCGATGGGGCTGGCCAGCCGGGACCATTCATCAAAGCGGCGCCGCGCATCGGCTTCGGCCTTGGAGCGCGACAGGCGGGTCAGGTAGGTGACGCTCATCTCGGCGCGGCCGTCCTCGGCCAGGGTGCCGTCGGCGGCGAAGCCGAAGCGAAGCGGGCGAGAGCTTCCCATTTCAGTACCTCCGGAGCAGGCCGACCAGCCGACCCTGGACCTTGACCCGGTCGGGGGGCAGGACGCGGGTCTCGTAGGCCTTGTTGGCGGGTTCCAGGGCCACCGACGTGCCCTTGCGGCGCAGGCGCTTCAAGGTGACCTCGGTATCGTCCACCAGGGCGACCACGATGGTGCCGGTCTCGGCGCTGTCGCACGAGCGGATCACCACGGTGTCGCCGTCGTTGATGCCGGCTTCGATCATGGAATCGCCGTCCACGGTCAGGGCGTAGTGGTTGCCGCTGCCCAGCATGGAGGCGGGAATATCGACGGAGTTGGAGTGATCGCGCAGCGCCTCGATGGGCGTGCCGGCGGCGATCTTGCCGTAAAGGGGCAAGGTGACGGAATCGGACGGACCGGCCACCGGCGCCCCGGCCAGTTGCGACGCGGCGAATCCGCCCTTGATCACGTTGGGGGCGAAGGCCTTGGCCGGCGGCGGCAGGGTCTGGTCGTTGCGGTTTTCCGGCAGGCGGACCACTTCCAGGGCGCGGGCGCGGTGGGCGAGGCGGCGGATGAAGCCGCGTTCCTCCAGCCCGGTGATCAGGCGATGGATACCCGACTTGGACTTGAGATCCAGCGCGTCCTTCATCTCGTCGAACGAGGGGGAGATGCCGGTGGCGCGAAGCCGTTCGTCGATGAACATCAACAGTTCGTATTGCTTGCGGGTCAGCATCGCGGTTTCCCCCTGCGTGAGTCTGTTCCGGGAACAAAGAACAAACCATCTGCTTTTGTTCTATTCGTGTTCCCTGGTGTGGTCAAGCGGATTTTTCACGGATGATTCCGTTTTGTTTCCCTTGGGATAGGCGGGGGGGCGGGCGGCGCGCCCGCGCCTCTACAGGGTGGCGGGCAGGGGGATGACCTGCACCATGTCGCCCATCTGGGCGGTCGGGGCATGGGGGGCGCGCACCACCAGGCAGGTGGCGCGGGCCAGGCCGGACATCACGGCGCTGTCCTGCTGCTCGAAGGGCAGGGCCACCACCAGACCGTCGTCGGTACGTTCCAGGGTGCCGCGCATGAACTCCATCCGCTCGTCATTGGGTGGCAGGTCGCGGCCCAGCAGCGCATTGATGGCCTGAGTGACGGTGGACCGTCCGGTCAGCGCCCGGATGGCCGGTTCCAGGAAGATGATGGCGCAAACCATGGCCGAGACCGGATTGCCCGGCAGGCCGAGAACGGGAACGCCTTTCATGTCGCCGAACATCAGCGGCTTGCCCGGCCGCATGGCGACCTTGTAGAAGCCGAGATTCATGCCGGCATCCTTCAGGGCATCCTGCACCAGATCGTAATCGCCCACCGAGGCTCCGCCGGTGGTGACCAGCATGTCGGCGCCGGCGGCGGCCCTGATCATGGAATCCAGCGATTCCCGGGTGTCTCTGGCGATGCCGAGATGGATGGCCTCGGCCCCCAGCGCGGTGACCATGGCGGCCAGACCCGGCCCGTTGGAGCCGACGATCTGGGCGGGTCCCGGCTGGTCGCCGGGCAGGACGATCTCGTCGCCGGTGGACAGGATGGCGATGCGGGGCTTCCTGCGCACCAGCAGGTTGGGAACATTCATGGCCGCCGCCAGACCGATGGTGCGGCCGCCCATGATGGTTCCCGCCGGAATCAGCATGTCGCCGATGCTGAAGTCGAGACCCGCCGGACGCACATGGCGTCCCGAGGGGGCGCCGGTCAGGATCTCTACCCGGTCGCCATCCCGGCGGGTGTTCTCCTGCATGATGACCACGTCGGCGCCCTCGGGCACCGGCGCGCCGGTAAAGATGCGGATGCACTGCCCCGGCTGGACCGTGCCGGCGAAGGCCGCCCCGGCGGCGGACTGGCCGACGACGTCCAGCCTGCGCGGCACCTGGGCCAGATCCTCGGCGCGGGCGGCATAGCCGTCCATGGCCGACACCGCCACCGGCGGGTGAGAGACCCGGGCCGTCAGATCCTCGGCCAGGATGCGTCCCGTGGCCTGAGACAGGGCGATCACCTCGGTTCCCACCGGCTTGATGCCGGCCAGCAGGGATTCGCGCGCAACCTCGACGGAGATCATTCCTTGGCCTCGTAGATGCCGGATTTGCCGCCAGATTTGTGAATCAGGCGGATGTTCTCGATGCGCATGGCCTTGTCCACCGCCTTGCACATGTCGTAGACGGTCAGCGCCGCCACCGAGACGGCGGTCAGGGCCTCCATCTCGACGCCGGTGCGTCCCACCAGCTTGCAGGTGGCTTCGATATGGACGGCACAGGCCTGGGGATCAAGGCTGAGCTCGACTCCCACCGAGGACAGGGCCAGCGGATGGCACAGCGGAATCAGCTCGGGGGTGCGCTTGGCTCCCATGATGCCGGCCAGTTGGGCGACGCTCAGCACGTCGCCCTTCTTCATGCCGCGCCCGGCGATCAGCGCCAGGGTCGCGGGGGCCATGACCACCGAACCGCGGGCCACCGCCACGCGGGCGGTCTCGGCCTTGGCCGAGACGTCAACCATGACGGCATTGCCGTCGCCGTCGAAATGGGTAAGCCCATCTCCGCTCGCGGGGGCGCCCATCAGGTGGCCGGACCGGCGCCGGCCAGCAGCACCTTGACCGCCTGCTCCACGTCGGGGCGGCGCATCAGGGCCTCGCCGATCAGGAAGCGCTTGACGCCCACCGCCGCCATGCGGCGCAGATCGCCGGGGCCTTCCAGGCCGCTTTCCGACACCACCACCTTGCCGGCGGGGATCAGCGGGACCAGACGCTCGGTGGTGGCGAGGTCGGTCTTCATGATCCTGAGGTCGCGGTTGTTGATGCCGATCAGGGGAGACTTGAGCTTCAGCGCCCGCTCCAGCTCGGCCTCGTCATGGACTTCGATCAGCACGTCCATGCCGTAGCCCAGGGCGATGTCCTCCATCTGGCTGAGCTCGGCATCGGTCAGCGAGGCGACGATCAGCAAGATGCAGTCGGCCCCCAGGGCGCGGGCCTCGACGATCTGGTAGGGATCGACCATGAAATCCTTGCGCAGCACCGGAATGTCGCAGGCCGAACGCGCCGCGCCCAGATCGGCGTCGGTGCCCTGGAAGAACTTCTGGTCGGTCAGGACGGACAGGCAGGCGGCGCCGCCGCGCTGGTAGGCCCGCGCCAGGAATTCCGGCTTGAAGTCGGCGCGGATGATGCCGGCGGAGGGCGAGGCCTTCTTGATCTCGGTGATCAGGCCCCAGCCGATCTCGGCGACCTTGCGGTCCAGCGAGGCGGCGAAGCCGCGGGGCGGCGCCTGGTCCTGGGCACGCTTCAGCAGCTCCTGGATGGGGCGGCGGCTCTTCTGCTCGGCGACCTGCTTGCGCTTTTCGGAGCAGATGCGGTCGAGGATGGTCGGGGTGGCGTTCATGGCGTCTAGGATGTCCGGTTGGTGATGGCGATCATGCGGTGAAGGACGGCTTCGGCCTCGCCCCGATCGATGGCCTGTTCCGCCGCGCGGGCACCGTCGCCCAGAGTGTCGACCTTGCCCGCCACCACCAATGCGGCGGCGGCGTTGAGGACGACGATATCGCGATAGGCGCCCTGTTCCCCCTTGAGGAGCGCTTTCATCGCGGCGGCATTGGTGGCGGAATCGCCACCCTTGAGGTCGGCGGGAGCGGCGCGCTTCAGCCCCACTTCCTCCGGCGTCACCGAGAACAGGCGGACCTCGCCCCCCTTGTACTCGGCCACCCGGGTCGGCCCCGTGGTGGTCAGTTCGTCCAGCCCGTCGGTGCCGTGCACCACCCAGGCATGCTCGGCGCCCAGGCGGCCCAGCACGCGGGCCAGCGGCTCGACCCAGCGCTCGGCAAAGACGCCGACTACCTGGCGGGTGGTGCCGGCCGGGTTGGACAGCGGTCCCAGCAGGTTGAAGATGGTCCGGGTGCCCAGCTCGCCGCGCGGACCGGCGACGTGGCGCATGGCGTTGTGGTGGCGCGGCGCCATCAGGAAGCCGACCTTGTTCTCCCACAGGGTCTCGTGCACCAGGGCGAAATCGGCATCGATGTTGACGCCCAAGGCGGTCAGCACGTCCGAGGCGCCCGATTTGGACGATACCGCCCGGTTGCCGTGCTTGGCCACCGGCACGCCGCAGGCGGCGACCACGAAGGAGGCGGCGGTGGAGATGTTGAAGGTCCCGGCTTCATCGCCGCCGGTGCCGACGATGTCGACGGAGCCGGGCGGAGCTTCGATCTTCAGGGCCTTGGCGCGCATGATGCGGGCCGCGCCGGTGATTTCCTCCACCGTCTCGCCCCGGACGCGCAGCCCCAACAGCAGGCCGCCGATCTGGGCCGGGGTGGCGTCGCCCGACATGATGATCTCGAAGACTTCCTCGGCCTGGGTCTCGGACAGGCTGGCGCCGACGGCGACGCGGCCGAGGATTTCCTTCATCAGGGCGAGGGTAACGGGAGCGGTGCTCATCAGGCGGCCTGTCCGGTCTTGGATTTGGTGAAGTCGATGAAATTGCGCAGCATGGCGTGGCCGTGCTCGGTCTCGATGCTTTCGGGATGGAACTGCACGCCCCAGATGGGGAGTTCCTTGTGGGCGAGGCCCATGACCAGCCCGTCGGCCGTCCACGCCGAGACGTGCAGGCAGTCGGGGAAGCTCTCGCGCTCCACCACCAGCGAGTGGTAGCGGGTGGCGCGGAACGGGCTGGGCAGCCCCTGGAACACGCCGGTATCGTCGTGGGTGATGGTGTCGACCTTGCCGTGCATGGGCTTGGGGGCGCGCACCACCTTGCCGCCGAAGGCCTGGCCGATGGCCTGATGGCCCAGGCAGACGCCGAACAGCGGAATGGTGCCGGCGGCGCGCTCGATCAGCTCCAGGCAGATGCCCGCACGGTCGGGATCGCAGGGGCCGGGCGAGATGACGATGCCCTGGGGCCGCAGGCCCAGAACCTGATCGACGGTGACCGCATCGTTGCGCTTAACCACCACCTCGGCCCCCAGTTCACCCAGGTAATGCCAGAGGTTGTAGGTGAAGCTGTCGTAGTTATCGATCAGAAGGAACATCGGCGTCACGCCTGCAGGAAATCCAGGCCGGAAGAATGCAGAGGCGGCTTCGGCGCGTCAAGCTTGGCACACGCCGTTTGACGGATTCCACGGGCAGGTTAGCATGAAGGCGGAGTCCCATGGATTGACGGCCCATGCTTGATACCATTCTTTTGCTGGCGGGAGAGGCCGAACGCCCGGTTCTGGCCGGCATGCTGCGCTATGCCGCGCCGGATCTGCGGGTGGTGGAAATTGCCTCGGTGATCGATCTGCCCGTTGACCTGGCCACGGCCCGCCTGGTGGCCTTCCTGTTTCCCGAAATCGTGCCGGCCGCCGTGCTGGCGGGCTTGGGGCACGGCGCCTACAACATCCATCCCGGCCCGCCGGACTATCCCGGCTGGGCTCCGGTCAGCTTCGCACTTTATGACGGCGCCACACGGTATGGCGCCACCTTGCACGAGATGGCCGCGCGGGCGGATGACGGCACCATCTGCGACGTGGAGAGCTTTGCAATTCCCCCCGGTGCCGATCTGGCCCGCCTGTCGGAGCTGGCCTATGGCGCCAGCCTGCGCCTGTTCGAGCGCTGGCTGGAAAGTCTGGCCTCGCCTCTCGGCCTGCCGCGCCTGCCGCTTGCCTGGGGAGGGCGGCGCGGGACCCGCCAGGGCTTCGCCGACTTATGCCGCATTCCCGCCGATGCCTCGGACGAGGAACGGCTGCGCCGCATCCGGGCGTGCGGCGAGGCGGTGAAGTCGTGCGACGATGTTTGAAAGGGTGGAAATGGTGGGCGATGCAAGGATTGAACTTGCGACCCCTCCCGTGTGAAGGGAGTGCTCTCCCGCTGAGCTAATCGCCCATTTCCATTGCGGCGGAAGCATCATGCGCTCCCGAGGAGGGCCGCTTTATATGGCGCGCCGCCGGACCTGTCAAGCAGCCTTTCACGCCGTCTCGCGGTCGATGACGCGAATGGTCTCCGGCGGGCGGTAGCTGTCGAGCAGGGCAAGCAGGATGGCGGGGTCGTTGTGCACCGCCACCATCTCCCGGTGCCGGGCCTTGACGAAGCCCTCGGCGGCCATGTGATCGAGGAAGGCGTGCAGCCGCTCGAAATAGCCCGCCACGTCCAGGAAGCCCAGGGGCTTGGCGTGCAGGCCCAACTGGCCCCAGGTCCAGATCTCGAACAATTCCTCCAGCGTACCGATGCCGCCGGGCAGGGCGATGAAGGCATCGGCCAGATCGGCCATGGCCGCCTTGCGCTCGTGCATGCTGGCCACGACCCTGAGCTCGGTGAGATCAGGGTGGCCCACTTCCCATTTCAACATGGATTCGGGGATCACGCCGATCACTTGGCCACCGGCCGCCAGGGCAGCATCGGCCACCACGCCCATCAGGCCCACATTGCCGCCGCCATAGACCAGAACCTGGCCCCGTTCGGCCAGCAGGCGGCCCAATTGGGCCGCCGCCTTGGCATAAGCCGGATTGGCGCCGGAATTGGAGCCGCAGAAGACACAGACCCGCTTCACCTCAGCCTCCGTCGGCGCAGATTTTGGCAAAGGCGCGCACCGCCGCCTCGGGACCTTCGGGGTGGTTCCACACGCCGCCCGACACCGCCAGGAAATCGGCGCCCGCCGTCACCAGGGGGCGGCAGTTCTCCACCGTAATGCCGCCGATGGCGACGCAGGGAACGGTGAACAAGCCATGCCACCATTCCAGAAGCTCGATCTCGGCGCGGGTGGGCGCCTCCTTGGTCTCGGTGGGGAAGAAGGCGCCGAAGGCCACGTAATCGGCCCCGGCCTCACCGGCTTCCATGGCCAGATGGCGGGAATCGTGGCAGGTGATTCCGACGATCCCTTCGGGGCCGACCGCCTGGCGTGCCGCCTTGTACGAGGCGTCGGTCTGTCCCACGTGCACGCCGTCGCACCCGGTCTCGAAGGCCAGATCGGGGCGGTCGTTGAGCAGCACCGCCACGCCGCGCCGCTGGGCGGGGGGGCGCAGCACATCGACGATGCGGGCCAGGGCATCGTCCTCTAGCCCCTTCAGGCGGATCTGCAGGCAGGCGACGTCGCCCGCATCCAGGGCGGCTTCCAGGGTGGATACCCATTCGAAGGGCTTTTCGATCACCGGCGGCGTGATCAGGTAGAGACGGCAGGAATCGCGGGAAATGGCGGGCCTCGCTGGATCGGGGTTGAGCACGCACCATGGCACCACGCCGATTATGGCGCAACTGCCGTGATTTGCCCTGAAAGAATCACAATTCGTCCCTTATTTCGCCACGGGCCGGGACGACATTATCCCTACCGAACGCGCCATGATGGCCTTCGGAACGAGATGCAGAAAAGGAATTTTCCCATGCGTGCCACCCGTTTCTTCGCCGCCGCCCTCGTCGCCGCCTCGCTGATCCCGGTGGCGGCCCTGGCTCAGGGCAGTGCGGCCCCCACCGTTGCCGCTCCCGCCGCGACCAGTGCCACCAAGGATGCGACCGGCGGGGCCGCCACCACGGTGGAAAAGGGCAAGAGCGACGCCGCTCACGCCAAGAAGGAGGCCAAGAAGGAAGCGAAGAAGCAGGTCAAGAAGGGTGAGCACGCCGCCACCCCGGCGACGCCCGCCACTCCGGCGATGCCCGCGACGCCCGCCACTCCGGCGACCCCGGTCGCTCCGGCCGGCAAGTAACCGGCCTCACATGACGACGCCCCCCTTCCCGGCGCGAGGAAGGGGGGCGTTGGTGTTCATGGTTCAGGAGAGGGCGGAGAGCAGACTGGTGGCGCCGCCCGCCAGGCCGGTGGAGGCGCTGCTTCCGCCGCCGAGATAGTCGAGCAGGCTGGCGCCGCGTCCCATCAGGGAGCCCAGGATCGAAACCTGGGAGGTGAGGGCGCCCTTGGAGCCCAGATAGGGCCGGATGGCATCGTCCATGCCCTTGGCCGCCTGGGCGATCAGCGATTGCACCGAGGCGGGGTCCTTGGACAGGGCCTGGGCCAGGATGGACTGGTCGACGGAAAGCGTGCCGTCCTTCTGCACATCGATGCCGATCTCGGCCAGGGTCGAGACGTCGCCGCCGGTCTGATACTGGGCCATGGCGGCGTCGCCGATGCGCTTGAACATGCCGGCGGCGAGATTGGCATTGGCCGCCAGCTGGCCCTTGTCTCCGGTCATCTCGACGATGGCCTGCTGCAATCCGTTGAAGGACTTCATCATCTTCTGGACGGTGTCGGTCACCCCGGAACGGGGCACGCTGAGCGAGCCCGTCGCGCTGAAGCTAGTCGTGGTGCCGAACGCCACCGGCACGTTGGTGTTGGCGGGCCAGGTGAAGTCGGTGCCATCGATGCTGTAATGGGCATCGGCCGCCTCGGAGGTGGGCGTCAGCGGGGAGGCGGCGGGGCGGGACGGATCGAACTCCAGTTCCGGCAGCCCGGACAGGGAAAAGGCCTTGCCGGCGCCGGTGTCCTTGCCGCTGATCTCCAGCTCGAAGCCGCCGCCGGACTCGACGACCTTGGCGGAAAGCCCGATGCCCGCGTCATTGATGGACTTGGCGATGTCGTTGAGCGAACCGCCGGCAATGGCGATGGTGGCGGGGGTGCCCTGAGGGGTGAAGGTGCCGGTCTCGGCATCCACCGCGCCCATCTGGACGCTGAGGCTGCCGGTACCCAGCGACACGGAATCCGGATCGCCGAACAGCGAGGTGACCAGGGTCTGGGGTTGGGCCAACTGGCTGACCTCCACCTGGACCGAGCCGGCGCTGCCGGGTTCCGAGGTCTGGGCCGCCACCGCCTGCAACTCTGACTCCACCTGGGAGCCCAGGGTGGCGAGCCGGGTATAGCCCACCATGGCGGCGCCGCTTTGGGCCGAGCCCAGCGACAGGGAAAAGGCCTCGTCACGCCCCAGGCTGAGCGGGCTGGCCGCCGCCGGGGTTGATGTCGCCGTGCTTGTGGTGCCGTCGCCCTTCTGGGTGGGGTTGGCGTATTGCTTCAGCAATCCGGCAAGGGCGGTCGGCAGGGCGGAAACGGCGTTGGTGCTCATGGCCTGTGCTCCGGGGCGCTGGCGCGCCCACTGAGGTGAAATCCTTGCAAGGCACCAAAGCAACAGTCATGCCATTTATTATTGCATTGATTATAAACGATTTTGTTGGGAGGCGTGGGCGGCGGACCCGGCAAAGTCTGCCGATCAGGCCGCCGACACCAGGTGCCGCCAGTGGCGCAGCAGCATGTCCAGCTTGGCCAGCACCAGCTTGGCCTCGGCTATTTCCATGTCCAGGAAGGCCTCCACCGAGCGGCCGATGGTCATGGCTTGGCGGGCGCCCGACACCAGCCGGGCCCCGGCCGCCAGCCGCAGGCCGCTCAGAGTCTCGCCCACCATCACCGGCTGGCCGATGTGGCAGGCCAGGGCGGCCAGGCGGCGGTCGCGCTCGCGGGCCTTGGGCGGCAGCAGGGCCGAGACGTCGCGGTTGAGCCAGACATGGAGGCGGCGCAGATCCTCCATGCCCAGCGGCGCCCTGGCCTTGGGCGGCGTGGCGGCGAAGGTGAGGATGGTGGCCAGCCCATCCCACGACCCCGGCACGCCGCGCTCGGGCGGCGGACAAGGCAGCAGCCGCAGGCGGGGCGAGGCCTCGATGGCGGCGCGGATGGCGCCCAGGAAGCGTTCGAGAATGCGCCGGGCCTCGGCCGGCGGCACGGCGTGGAAGGCGGCCATTTCCCACAGAGCCGCCCACCAGCGCATCAGCAGGCCCATATTGGCGTCGCCCCCCATGGGACGGCACCAGGTCTCCCAGGAATCGGGCCAGCAATGGCGCTCGGTATAGGCGTTGTAGCCCTCGGGCAGGGCGGCCTGGCCCAACTGGACGCGCCCGCCGACGCAGGGCGGCACCAGCAAGGCGCCGGCGAAGGGCGGGCCGGTAAAGAATTTCGAGCCGGTGATGATCACCATGAAGCCGTGGCCGAGATAGCGGGCGACGCTGTCCTTGGATAGGCGCAGCTGCGAGGCGTCCACCACCACGTCCAGGTGGCCGGCAAAGCGCTTGGCCAGGGCGAAGGTGAAGTCGACGCCCGGGGCGACCAGGCCGGTCTTCGACGTATCGAGCAGGTGAAGCAGCACGCGGCGCCCCCGCGCCACCTCGCGCTCGACCAGCTCTTCGGCCGCCCGGTTGAGCTTGTCCATGGGCAGCGGAGTGCCGGAATCGTCACGTACCTGGAGGATGGCCAGCTCCACCCGGGCGGCGGTGGCGGCGTCCACCGGCTGGTTGACATCCACATGGTGCCCCATGGCGGTGGTGGCATTGTAATGGCGCCCCGACGCGGCCTGCAGCACGTTGCTGGCGGTCTCGCGCGGCGCGATGACGATGCTGGTCAGCGGGCGCCGGTCGGCGGCCAGGGCCAGATGCAGGGCGTAGAACTCGGCGTCGGTACCCGAGGGCGTCAGAATGGCCTCGGTTCCCGGCACCGTGCCGCACTGGCGGGGGATTTCGCCGCGCACCTCTTCCATGGCGGCCGCGTATTCCTCGTCCAGCCGGCCGGCCTGGGCGGCCTCGGCCAGGCGGCGACGCAGGCCCTCCACATGGGTGAAGGCGCCGTCCGACACCGAGGTGGCGGTGGTCGAGGCGAAGGTGATGGCCCAGGGCCGGGGGCGGGGCGAGCAGCCATAGCGGTTCAGCCCACTTTCAGGATCGACCAGCAGACGCTCGTCGCCGCCGGTGGTCAGCAGCAGGTCGGTGGGCTGGGTCGGGTCCCAGGCCATGGGGGCTAGTCCTGCTTGGCCCGCTTGATCCGCCGCAGCATGTCCTGGAAGGCCTGGAAGATGCGGCGCATCTGCGGGGCCTTGTAGGGAAAGATTTCGGGCGGGTCCATGGCGTGGACGATCATGGCGGTATCGGCCTCGAACACCAGCAGTTCGCCGTCCGGCGTCTCGGCGCAATCCATGGCGAAGTAGTCGAGCCCGATGCGCTCGGCCATGGCGGCGAAGGCCTCGGCGTGACGGGCGGCGAAGTCCTCGTCGAACGAGGCGAAGGCCCGGGCTTCCTCGGCGCGCTTCTCTGCGCTTTCGCGCATGTCGGCGTTGAGGTAGTGGATCATCCAGTGGCTGGATACCGCCATGTGGCAGACGAAGGGCTTCCCGTCGATCATGGCGATGCGGTACTTGCGGAACAGGCCGTCGGCGCCGCGGTAGTCCACGAAGCTGGACAGGTAATAGCCCTCGGCCGGCTGGGCGGCCAGGTACAAGGCGATGCTCGATGGGGCGTCCAGCTTGGCCAACCCTTTGCCGGCATGGGAATCCAGCGGCCGGGCGATGATGGGGAAGGTGCCGTCGGGCAGCAGCTCGGTCAGCGTCACCTCGCCGCGGCCCAGGCGGGCCAGGGTCTCGGGATCGATCCGGGTGGTGGCGGGAATGCGGATTCCCTTGGCGCCGGCCAGCAGGGTGCTGACCCCGTCACGGGACAATTGCAGCACCTTGCGCGGGTCGTTGAGTACCGGCGGGCAGGGCCACAGGTCGGCGAAGGCGGCGATGCGCTCGAGGATCTCGCGGTTGGGATCGGACTCGCCGGCGATGACCATGGCCATGTCATGGGCGGGCACCCGCTCGGGCAGGTCCATGCCCGGCACCACGTACAGCACGTCCAGTTGGATCTCCGACCCCTCGATCAGGAACTGGATGGGCACGTTGGACATCAGGTTGCCCGGCGCGGCGAAGGCCAGAAGCTTCACCCCGTCCTCGGTCGCGCTGTCCGAATGGTCGCGGTAGACCTGGTCCTGGGCCAGGGCGCGGTCCTGGTAGGCCTGTCCGGCGTCCTCATGCCCCAGCAGGAAGTGGATGGTGGCGAGGTCGAGCAGCGCGGCGGAATCCGTGGAATCGGCCTCGCTTCGCTTCAGCAGTTCGATGGCGGGCGGCACCATGTTCTCGCCATGGAAGGCCATGGTGGTCAGCCGGGCCATCCCCATGGATTCGGGGGGCCAAGGCCTGTCCTGTCCTGATGTCACGGCATTTCCTTGGGCTATGGGACAGTCAAGACTATCCCGAAAAGGTTAAGCATTACTTCGCTGACACGGCCAGGACGGCATCAACCATGCGGTTGACGTCGTCTTCCCGGGTGCGGTGGTTGACGATAGCGGCGCGAATGGCTTGCGTTCCCCCGATGGAGGTGGTTGACGGCGCGGCGATGCCGGCTTCCTGAAGCTCGGCGACGATGCGGTCTGAGTCCGCGCCGGGACGGTGAAAGCAGACGATGTTGAGCGCCACGGGGGCCAGCAGTTCCAGGTCGGGCTCGGCTTCGACGCGGGCGGCGAGGTGGCGGGCCACCCGGCAGCAGCGGGCCATGGCGGCGCCCAGGGCATCCATGCCGTGGGCCTTCAGGGTCACCCAGGTCTTCAGGGCGCGAAAGCCGCGGGAGAGGTCGGGGCCGTAATCGCAGGGCCAGGGCGATCCCGCCGCCAGCCCTCGCGTCTCGCGACGCAGGTAGGCGGCGGGAGAGGCAAAGGCCGCCCGGTGGACCTCTCCGTCCCGAGCCAGAAAAAAGCCAGCGTCATAAGGGACTTGTCCCCATTTGTGAAAGTCGAATGCGATGGAATCCGAGCGCTCGATGCCGGCCAGCAAAGGCGTCAACTCGGCTGACATTGCGCCCAGGGCGCCCAGGGCGCCGTCCACATGGAACCACAAATTCTCGGCTGCCGCGGTGTCGGCCAGGGCCGCCAGATCATCGACGGCGCCCACGTCCACCGTGCCCGCGCTGCCGATGACCATGAAGGGCCGGCGCCCGGCGGCGCGGTCGGCGGCGACGGCCCGGCGCAGGGCGTCCAGGTCCAGGCGGTGGCGGGAATCGGTGGGCAGCAGGCGGAGGGAAGCCGAGCCCAGGCCGCTCAATTCGAAGGCCTGGGGGATGCAGCCATGGGCCGCCCGGGAGGCATAGGCGGTCAGGCCTTCGCCGCCACTCATCCCGGTCCGGCGGATATCGGTGCCCAGGGCCTTGGTGCGGGCCACCAGCACAGCCAGGAAATTGGCCATGGAGGCTCCGGTGACGAACAGGCCGCTGGCGCCTTCGGGATAATGGAACAGGGCGCGCATCCAGCGCAGGACCTGCCGCTCGACCTCGATGGGGGCATGGTCGCGGCCGCCCAGATTGGCGTTGAGGCCGCCGGCCAGCATCTCGGCCAGCATGCCCTCCACCGTGCCCGCCCCCTGGACCCAGCCCATGAAGCCGGGATGGAGGTTGCCGGACCCGAAGGGCTCCACCAGGCTGCGGAACTCGGCATCGATAGCAGTCAGCGCCTGGCCCGCCCGGGGGAGGGCGGCGTCGAAGGCCTGTCGCACTTCGGGCGGCATGGGGCGCCATACCGGGCCTTGGCGGATGTCCCGGATGAAGTCCAGGCTTTGATCCAACATGCGGTGGGCCTGGGCGCGCAATGCGTCCCAATCGGTGGGGTCCAGGCTGGGATCAAGGGCGTCAACCATGGCTGACGTGGTGGCTTCGGGGTGCTCGGCCATCATCATGTGGCCGGCTGACCCCAGTTCGGCGACGCGGCCATGCCGCAGCAATCCGGCAAGGGCGCGGCCGGCTTCGGGCGGCGACATGCGATCTTGGCCACCGATGATGACCGTGGCTGGGCACGCGACCAGGTCGGCCATGGCTGCGCCCTCGTCGTAGCGATTGCAGGCGGCCAGATCGGCATGCAGCACGCCCGGTGGGCTGGCGGCGAGGTCGGCGGCGGTTCCAACCAGCAGGGCGGGGGCGGGAGGCGGCTCCTTGGCGAAGCTCCACTTGGCGATCAGGGCGGCGGCGGCGGGCGGGTCGGCCAGGGCCATGTCCAGCAGGGCCTGGTTGACCGGCATGGCGGCGGCGGCGCCCAGCAGGAGCAGGGAACTTACCTTGGCGGGATGGCGGGCGGCGCAGTCCAGCGCGGCCAGCGCGCCCATTGAATGACCGGCCAGAGCCGCCCGGCCGATCCCGGCGGCGGCCATGAAATCGCTCAGCCAGTCGGCCTGGGCGCAGATACTCGCCAGTGCCGGACCAGCGGAGGCTCCGTGGCCGGGCAGATCGGGAGCCACCACGCGAAAGCCCTTGGCGGCAATGGTCTCGGCGATGCCGCTCCAGGTCCGGTGGCTGCCGCCGGCACCATGCACCAGCACCACCGTGGGGGCGTCACCGGCGCCGAAGGTGGCGGCGAAGACCGCCTTGCCGTGAATTGAGATGTCCATGCCGCGCCTCTCCCCTGGTGTGGCGCTCACTTTAGGAAGGCTGGCCAAAGGCGGCAAGGCCGCTATAGTTATCGGCGAAGAAGCATGGAGGATGCCGTGTCGGGTGCCGAAGAACTGATCGATCGCATCTTGAAGACAGTCCGTACCATCGCCGTGGTGGGATTCAGCAACAATCCCGCACGCCCCAGTCATTATGTTGCCGCCTATCTGCAAGATCACGGCTACCGCATCGTGCCGGTCAATCCGGGGCTGGCTGGCCAGGAGATTCTGGGCGAGACCGTATACGGCGATCTAGCCTCCATCCCATTTCCTGTGGATATGGTGGACATCTTCCGGACCTCCGAGGCGGCCGGTGCGGTGACCGACGAGGCCATCGTCATCGGCGCCAAGGTGGTGTGGATGCAGCAGGGCGTGATCAACGAGGAGGCTGCCCAGCGGGCCGGGGCGGCGGGACTCGATGTGGTGATGGATCGCTGTCCCAAGATGGAACTGGGGCGGCGGCTTTAGTGCGGCACCCGCCGTCAGATATCGGCGCCTGCGGCGTCCCGGTCGATGATGCGTGATGGCGGGAAGGTCACCGTGGCGACGGTGCCGCGGCCGGGCTGGCTGTCCAGGTGGAGCGTGCCGCCATGGGCGCAGATCAGGGCCTTGGCCAGGGGCAGGCCGAGGCCGCTGCCCTCGTATTTGCGCGATAGCCGGGTATCGGCCTGAACGAAGGGTTCCATCACCCGCAGCAATTCTTCCGGCGTCATGCCGATGCCGGTATCGGCCACGGTGATGATGAAGCCCGCCTCGGTCACCTTGGCGCCGATGGTTACCGCTCCGCCGTCATCGGTGAACTTCACCGCGTTGGAGCCCAGATTCAGGATGACCTGCCGCAGCCGCCGCTCATCGGCCAGCAGCAACGGCAGGGTGGGCGGCAGGTCTTCCGACAGCGTGATGCCGGCATTTTCGGCCCGGCGGGTCAGCAGCCGGATCGCTCCCCGGACCAGGTCGGGAACATGCACCGCCGCTTCCATCAGGTCGGTCATGCCGGCCTCGGCCTTGGACATGTCCAGAATGTCGTTGATCAACTCCAGCAGGTGCATGCCGCTTTCGTGGATGTCGTCCACATAGGTGCGGTAGCTGGCCGGCTCCAGCGGCCCGAAAATCTCGTGCTTCATCATTTCCGAGAAGCCGATGATGGCGTTGAGCGGTGTCCGCAATTCGTGGCTGATATTGGCCAGGAAGGTGTTCTTGGCCCGGTTGCCGCGCTCGGCCTCGTCCTTGGCTTCGCGCAGCGTCTGCTCCACCCGCTTGCGGTCGGTGACGTCGGTGAACGAGAGAATCAGCCCTCCCCCCGGCATGGAGGAGGAGCGCACTTCCATGATCAGGCCGCTGGGCGCGAAATGCTCGAAGACCATTTCCGGCCGCTCGCGGACGCTTTCGGCCAGATCGGCGGTCAATTGGGCGGAATGCCGTCCCGGCGGCGTGTCGTTGGCGGCCAGCAGGGCCATGAACAGCGAGATGTCGATGGTGCCCGGCGTGATTTCCGCCTGGGGCAGGCCCAGCATGCGGACGGCCGATTCGTTGAGCGCGATCAGGGCGTCATCGGAGGCGAACACCGCCACGCCTTGAGGCATGTTGTCGATGATTCCCTGCAGCCGGTCGGCCTGAAGGCTGAGGCGGTTCTTGCTGTCCAGCAGGGCGAGCTCGTTCTTTCGGCGCTCGCTGACATCGCGGATCACGCCGATGAAGGTGAGCATGTCGCCCTGATGCATCTCGGCGACCGCCAATTCCATGGGAAAGCGCGTGCCGTTGCGGCGCAGGCCCTCGACCTCGCGCCCGCCCGGGCCGGCTTCGGGAAAGCCGTTGGCCAGATAGGCTGGAAAGCCGGCCCCCCGGCCGTCCTGGCGCGGATCGGAAATCAGCATGCCCACATGGCGGCCCACCACTTGGTCCGCGCTCCAGCCGAACAGCTTTTCGGCGGCGGGGTTGAAGCTCAGAACCGTCCCTGTCTCATCGATGGTGACGATGCCGTCCACCACCGTGTCCATCACCCCCTTGAGCCAGGAGACGGTGTCTTCCAGGGAAATCTGGGCCTGCTTGCGCTGGGTGATGTCGCGCAGGATGCGCAATTGCCCGCCATCCAGGGTGGCATAGGCGTTGACGGTGATCCATTGCCCGTCGCGGAACTTGTCGTCGCTGGCGGTGGCGTCGGTGAGCCCGCCCCCCGACAGCTTGCGCCCCAGCCAGGCCGCGTCCATGTGCTCGAGATTCGCCAGTTCGGCCATCAGGTCCTCGAAGCGGGCGCCGGGAACGAGGGACTCCTTGATGGGCGACAGCAACTGGCGATAGCGCTCGTTGCAGGTGATCAGCCGGTTGGTCTTGTCGTAAAGCGCCACGCCGTCGCGGCTGTTGCCCAGCGCTTCCAGTAACTGGCGCTGGGATTCGAGCGCATAGGACCCGTCCGCGGAAGACCCGAGCCGCCGCCACCGGCGCATGGCGAGCAGCGTCGCCGCTGCTCCCACGGCCATGCCGGCCAAGGCAGTCTCAAGCCCCGCGAAAGGCATGATCCGCTCCTACTCGTCGTAGGAGGCGAGGCAGGTGAAGGGGACGTCCAGCTCCTTGAGCCGCTGCTTGCCGGGCAGGAAGGCCAGATCGATGATGGTTCCCGCGCCGGTGACATGGGCGCCGATCTTGCGCAGCAGCTCGACGCCGGCCGCCATGGTGCCGCCGGTGGCCAGCAGATCGTCGAGGATCACCACCCGCTTGCCTTCCTCGATGGCGCCCTTCTGAATCTCGATGGTGTCGGTGCCGTATTCCAGGGCGTAGTCGTGGCGGATGGTCTCGCCCGGCAGCTTGCCCTTCTTGCGCAGCATGACGAAGCCGCAGCCCAGCTTCAGCGCCAGCGGCGCCGCCACCAGGAATCCGCGCGAATCGATGCCGGCCAGCACGTCAGGCTGGAACTTGATGATCTCGCGGGCCATGCGGCCCATGGCCACCTGCCAGGCATCGGGATGGGCCAGCAAGGTCGAGATGTCGTAGAACAGGATGCCCGGCTTGGGGAAGTCGGGAACGCCGCGGATGTGGTCCTTGATATTCATGACTTAAGCTCGATGTTGGGATTGCGAAGGTATGGTAGACCGGGCGTCCGGCCCGGTCAAAGCAACAACTGCCCCAGGGCGTCGGCCACCGCCGGCAGGGGGATGGCGTCCATGGCCTCCCCGCCGAAATCCTGGGCGCGCAGTATGGCGGCACGGCGGGTATGCGGCGCGAATTTGTCGGCTGGCGTCGGGCCGAACAGCGACACCAGGGGAATATCGGCGGCGCCGAGCATGTGGCCGGTGCCGCTGTCATTGGCCACCGCCGCCGCCAGCCGGCGTCCCAGGGCGATGGTCAGCATGGGGGTCAATGCCGAGGCCTGCTGCAGCGGAAGCAGGGCATGGGGCAGGGCGGCGCGGATGGTGGGAGCCCAGTCGCTGGCCTCGGCCGGTCCCAGCAGGAAGACCGGTACCGCATCCTTCAGTCCGGCGGCCAGGGCGATGTAGCGCTCCAGCGGCCAGCATTTCCATCGTCCGCCGGCCCCGGGGGCCAGGCCCACGTAGCGCGGACCAGCGGGAAGCAGACGTTCGGCCTCGGCCTCGATGGAGGGATCGCGCGGCAGGGGCGAGGCTTCCGCCACGGGCTGGCCCGCCGCCGCCTCGGCCAATTGCATCAATTGACCGATCATGGACGCCGGCCGGGTGGCGTCGGCGGGCTTGCCGTCCGAGACCAGAAAGCCGGCGGTGGCCGAGATGAAGCGGCGGTGGCGGATGCGTCTGAGGATCAGGGTGGTCAGGCCGCGCCGCTGGGTGTCGATGATCAGGTCGAACGACCGGCCGGGCAGGGGACGCCGGCCCACCAGTTCCAGGGGGCGCTCGCCGATGCGGGTGAAAGGCAGGATCTCGTCGATCAGGCCGGTGACCAGCGGCGCCAGGATATCCTCGAACACCGTCGGTCCTTTGCCCGACATCCAGGTAATGCGGGCGGCGGGAAAGGTGGCGCGCAAGCTCCGGACGAAAGGCAGTTTGATCAGCCCATCGCCTACGGCATCCAGGCCCACATAGACCAGGATGGTCTCCGGCTTGGCAAGCTCAGGCATCACGGATCAGGGCGCGGTTGCCCTCGACCACTACCCGGCCCTCGGCCAGCAGGCGCAGGGCTTCGGGGTAGGCCTTGTGCTCCTGTTCCAGCACGCGTGCGGCCAGGCTGTCCTCGTCGTCCTGGGCCAGGACCGGCACGGCCTTCTGCACCAGGATGGGGCCGTCGTCCAACTCCGGCGTCACCAGGTGGACGGTGCAGCCGTGCAGCTTGACCCCGGCCTCGATGGCGCGGGCATGGGTGTGCAGCCCCTTGAACGAGGGCAGCAGGGCGGGATGGATGTTGATCATGCGGCCGCGCCAGCCCTCGGCGAAGGGCGTGGACAGCAGACGCATGAACCCGGCCAGACAGACGATCTCGATCCCGGCGGCGCGCAAGGCCTTGTCCATCTCGGCATCGAAGGCCTCGCGAGAGGGGAAGCCCTTGTGCGGGATGGTCAGGGTCGGCACCCCGGCCTTGGCGGCACGCTCCAGGGCGTAGACCCCGGGCACGTTGGAAATCACCAGGGCGATCTCGGCCGGAAAGGAGGGATCGGCGCAGGCGTCGAGCAGGGCCTGGAGATTGCTGCCCCGGCCTGAAACCAGGACGCCGACCTTCTTCTTCATGGTCAGACCCAATCGCCCTGGTTCAGCACCTGGGACTGCGCCTCGTCATCCTTGCGGGCACGGATGCGGCCGATGCGCACCACGGTCTCGCCGTGTTCGCCCAGGATGCGGGCGGCCTCGTCGGCCTTGGACGCCGAGACCACCACCACCATGCCGATGCCGCAATTGAAGGTGCGGGCCATCTCGTGGGCGACCACGCCGCCCTCCTTGGCCAGCCACTTGAACACGGGCGGCAGAGCCCAGGCGGAGCCGTCGATCTCGGCCACCACGCCCTCGGGCAGGACGCGCGGCACGTTCTCGATCAGGCCGCCGCCGGTGATGTGGGCCATGGCCTTGACCGTGCCGGCCTTGATGGCGGCCAGCGTGCTCTTCACATAGATGCGGGTGGGCTCCAGCAGGGCTTCGCCCAGCTTGCGGCCCGGCGCGAAGGGGGCGTCAGCCTCATAGGACAGGCCGCCCTTTTCCACGATGCGGCGCACCAGGGAATAGCCGTTGGAATGCACGCCCGACGAGGCGAGGCCCAGCAGCACGTCGCCCTCGGCCACGTCTTCCCTGGGCAGCAGGGCGTCGCGTTCGGCGGCGCCCACCGAGAACCCGGCCAGATCGTAATCGCCGTCGGAATACATGCCCGGCATTTCGGCGGTCTCGCCGCCCACCAGGGCGCAGCCGGCCTGACGGCAGCCCTCGGCGATGCCCGATACGATGGCGGTGCCCGCCTTGACGTCCAGCTTGCCGGTGGCGAAATAGTCGAGGAAGAACAGGGGCTCGGCGCCCTGGACCACCAGGTCGTTGACGCACATGGCCACCAGGTCGATACCCACGGTGTCGTGCTTGCCCGCCTCGATGGCGACGCGCAGCTTGGTGCCGACACCATCGGTGGACGACACCAGGATCGGGTCCTTGAACCCGGCGGCCTTGAGGTCGAAAAGCGCGCCAAAGCCGCCCAGACCGGCGGCGCCGCCCGAACGGGCGGTGGATTTGGCGAGCGGCTTGATGGCCTCGACCAGCGCCTCGCCGGCGTCGATATCGACACCCGCATCGCGGTAGGTCAGGCCGGGGGCTTTATCTTGCGCGGGAATGGGCTTCCTCGTGGGCATGGGTGTGGTATGGTCTCGGCGAAATTGAGTGGGCCAAAATACTTCATCCCGGACGGTTTGCAATGTCTTCTCGCGGTCTCCGGCTCGGCTGGCTGGTCCTCGGTCTTTTCCTGGCAATTCCCGGCGTGGCGCAAGCCGCCGACGCCTTCGCCGTGCGCGGCATCGAGGTGGACGTCACCGCCCAGGGCGTGGCCGCCGCCAAGGAGCAGGCTCTCGCCGAGGCCGAGCGGGTCGGTTTCCGACGTCTGCTCGAGCGCCTCACCATGCCTGCCGACCATGCCCGGCTGCCCGGCGCCGACGCCTTGCAGTACGTGCGCGACGTGGCCATCGACAACGAGCGCTCGTCGGCGGTGCGCTACATCGCCACGCTGTCGGTGCGCTACAATCCCGTGGCGGTGAAGAAGCTGCTGCGCGATGCCAACATCAAGTATGCCGAGCCCCGGCCCCGTCCGGTGGTCATCGTGCCGGTGTTCCGGCCCGTCGGCGCCGGCCGCGCCCTGCTGTGGGACGATCCCAACCCGTGGCGGGCGGCCTGGGTCGCCCTGGGCAGCGGCGCCCTGGTGCCGCTGGTGGTGCCGGTGGCCGACGCGGCCGACCTCCCCCTGGTGCCGGTTGAGAAGGCCCTGGCCGGCGACGTGGAATCCCTGTCGGCTCTCGGCGCCCGTTTCCGCACTCCCGACGTGCTGGTGATGACCGCCATGGTCAATGGCGCCACCAATGCCGTCGACGTGACCGCCACCGGCATGCCCGGCGTGATGAAGCCGTTCGACACCCGATCCTATCCCATTGGCGAGACCGGGGTGGACGCGGCCCTGCGCCGCGCGGCGGGCGAGGCGGCGCAGACCCTGGACACGGCCTATAAGCAGTCCAACCTGCTGTCCTTCGACCGGGCGGCCTCCATGGCGGCCATGGTGCAGCTTAAGGGGCTGGAGGATTGGGTGGCGGTGCGCGAGCGCCTGGGCCGCGTCACCCTGGTGCGCCGCTGGGAGATCGTCTCGCTGTCGCGCGAGGAGGCGGCGATCGTGCTGTATACCGTGGGCGAGCCCGAGCAGGTCAAGGCGACCCTGGCCGCCGCCGGGCTGCAACTGGATTGGAACGACGCCTTCTGGGTCATGAAGCTGAAGGGGACGCCATGAGCATGAGTTCGGGTCAGCGGCTGCGCTTCTGGCTGATCGGCGGCGTCGCCTTCCTGGTTCTGCTTTACATGCTGCGCAGCGTGATGCTGCCCTTCGTGGCGGGCATGGCGGTGGCCTATTTTCTCGATCCCCTGGCCGACCGCATGGAGCGGGCGGGGCTGTCGCGCACCCTGGCCACGGCCATCATCTGCCTGGTGTTCTTCGGCGTCATGGGGCTGGGCCTCACCTTGCTGGCGCCCATCATCCAGCAGCAGGTGGTGACCTTCGTCCAGAAGGTGCCGGTCTACGCCCAGTCGCTGCAGACCCGGGCCATGCCGCTGCTGGAGGAGGTCTATCGCCACCTGTCGCCGGAGGACCTGGAGAAGCTGCGCTCGTCTGCCGGCGCCTATGCCGGAACGGCGGTGGGCTGGGGGCTGGGCGTGCTGAAGGGCGTGCTGTCGGGCGGCATCGCCGTGATGAGCATCCTGTCGCTGCTGTTCATCACCCCGGTGGTGACCTTTTACCTGCTGCGCGACTGGGACCACATGGTCGCCAAGGTGGACAACTGGCTGCCGCGCCATCACGCCGAGACCATCCGTTTCGAACTGCGGGAAATCGACCGCACCATCGCCGGCTTCGTGCGCGGCCAGGCCACGGTGTGCATCGTGCTGGCCATCTTCTACGGCGTCGGGTTGACCATCACCGGCCTCGATCTCGGTCTGATGATCGGGCTGGGCACCGGATTGGGAGCGTTCGTTCCCTATGTGGGCATGCTGATCGGCCTGATCGCTAGCGTCGGCCTCGCCCTGGCCCAGGGCGGCGAGTGGCATCTGCTGGGCGGTGTCGGCATTGTGTTTCTGATCGGCAACGTGCTGGAAGGCAACTTCCTGACGCCCAAGCTGGTGGGCGACCGGGTCGGCCTGCATCCGGTGTGGATCATTTTCTCGCTGCTGGCCGGCGGCGCCTTGTTCGGCTTCGTCGGCATCCTGCTGGCGGTGCCGGCCGCCTCGGTGATCGGCGTTCTGACCCGCTTCGCTCTGCAGAACTACATGAAGAGTTCGCTGTACGACGGCGTCGAGGACGATTACAGCAAGTCATGAGCGAGGCCCAGCTTCCCCTGGCGTTCGGGCATGTCCCCTCGCTGGCCGCTGACGATTTCCTGGTGGCGCCCTGCAACGCCGAGGCCCATGCCTGGGTGGGCGCGCCGGGCCGCTGGCCCGGCCCGGCCAGCGTCCTGTGCGGCCCGGCCCAAAGCGGCAAGACCCATCTGGCCCATCTGTTCGCCCGTGACGGCGGCGGCAGGCTGGTTTCCGCCGCCGAGGTGACGGAAGGGTCCTCGCGTCCGCTGCTGGAATCGGTGCCGGTGCTGGTGGTCGAGGATTGCGACCGCGGCCCGCTCGACGAGGTCGGGCTGTTCCATCTCATCAACCAGGGCCGCGAGCTTGGCCGCCTGCTGCTGCTGACCGCCCGCCTGCCGCCCGCCACCTGGGCGGTCAGGCTGCCCGATCTGCGCTCGCGGCTGCTGGCCATGCCGGTGGCGGCCATCGGGGCGCCCGACGACGCGCTGCTGGCCGCCCTGCTGGTCAAGCTGTTCGATGATCGCCAGTTGCGGATCGGCGAGGATGTGGTTCACTTCCTGATCGGCCGCATGGAGCGCAGCTTCGCCGCCTGCGCCAGAATGGTGGAACGCCTGGACAATGCCGCCCTGGCCAGCCGCCGCGCCGTCACCGTGCCGCTGGCCCGGCGCATTCTGGAGGGTGAGGACCATGGATCTGGGACTGAAGGGCCGTAGCGCCATCGTTTGCGGCGCCTCGCGCGGTCTGGGCCGTGCCTGTGCCGAATCTTTGGCCCGCGAGGGCGTCAATCTGGTGATGGCGGCCCGCCGCCCCGATGTGCTTGAACTGGCGGCCAAGGAGATTCGGGCCAGGACCGGCGCCGCCATCAAGACCGTGCCGGTGGACGTGACCACTCCGGAAGGGCGCAAGGTGCTGCTGACCATCCTGCCCGATCCCGATATCCTGGTGACCAATGCCGGCGGCCCGCCGCCCGGCGATTTCCGCGATTGGGACCGCGCCGCCTGGATCAAGGCGCTGGACGCCAACATGCTGACGCCCATCGAGTTGATCAAGGCAACCGTGGACGCCATGATCGAGCGGAAATTCGGGCGCATCGTCAACATTACCTCGGCGGCGGTCAAGGCCCCCATCGACGTGCTGGGACTGTCCAACGGGGCTCGGGCGGGGCTGACCGGCTTCGTGGCGGGACTGGCCCGTCAGGTGGCGCGCCACAACGTCACCATCAACAATCTGCTGCCCGGTCCCTTCGACACCGATCGCCTGCGCGCCACCATGGAGGGGCAGGCCAAGGCCCAGGGCGTCACCCTCGACGAGTCCATGGCGCGGCGCCGCGACGCCAATCCCGCTGGACGCTTCGGTGACCCGGCCGAATTCGGCGATGCCTGCGCCTATTTCTGCTCGGCCCAGGCGGGCTACATCACCGGCCAGAATCTGGTGATCGACGGCGGGGCCTTTCCGGGGACGCTTTGACGGGCTGCGGTTCGGGGGCTTTCGCCCCCGATCCCCCAACCGGGAAGCACAGCTTCCCGGACCCTTCAGCTATTTTAATTTATTGGAATAAAAAGAACTGGTGGTTCGGAGGCTGCGCCTTCGAACGGGTCAGGGCGGTAGCCCTGCCGCGAAGCGGAGGTCTTCCGCCCGCCGTCACCCTCCCCGGACCGCCGATCTCAGGAAGGCGGCCATGCCCGCGATGGGGGCGGGGTTGGTGAAGACGCCCGGGGCGTTGGCCCGCATGGTGGCGGAAACCTGCTCGCGGTAGGCCTTGTCGGTGCCCAGGCGGGCGGCGACGGCCACGTAGGCATCCTCGTCCTTGGCTACCAGCTCGTCCAGCCCGGCGGCCCGCAGGATGCCGGCCGAGACGTGGCCGCGCAGGTAATTGCCGGTGCGGGCGGCGATGGGCGTGCCGCAGGCCAGGGCCTCCAGGGTGGTGTAGCCGCCCGACCAGTCCAGGCTGTCCAGCGACACGTCGGCCGCCTTCAGCATGCCCAGGAACTCCACCGAAGTGACCTGGGAGTGGATGCGGATGTATTGCCCGGCGTCCAGGCCATGGGCGGCGAAGGCCTTGTCCATGCGCCGGCGGAACAGCTCGGTGAAGCTGCCGTGGCGGTCGATGAAGTCGATGGTGCACGGCCCCACGGCCTTGGCGATGCGGGGAAAGACGTTGTCCTGGCGCGGCAGCATCTTGAACAGGCTTTGGGCGCAGAAGAACAGCGGCCCGGCCCCGGCGGGGCGGGCGGGCGGCAGGACCGCCTCCTCTACCTTGGGGGGGATGATGTTGAAGCCGATTCCGGGCAGTCGGACCAGCTTTTCGCTGTAATGGGCCTCGGCCCCCTCGGGCTCGATCAGCTCGCCGCTGATGAAATAGTCCATGGAGGCCATGCCGGTGGTCACCGGATGGGCGAAGGCGGCGCACTGGATGGGAGCCAGGCGCAGCATGGCCAGGACGTCGATTTCCGGGTGCAGGCCCACATCCGGATAGACCAGGATGTCCAGATCGGCCTCGCGCACCATTCTGGCCCGCTCGGCGTTAGGGGCATAGGCATCGACGAAATGCTCGACCAGACCGGCCAGCCGCTCGGTCTCGCCATCCCACTTGGCCCCGGCGTGGAAGACGAAGACCTCGAACTCGTCGCGGTCGAGGCCGGTGGCCCAGGCCGCCGTCAGCCGGTTGACCACGTGGGTGAAGTAGTCGGCGGAAAAGAAGCCGACCCGGATGCGGCCGCCGGCCGGGCGGGCGGGGAGGGGGGCGCCATGGCCGAAGCAGGCCTGGGCCACCCTGGTCTGGGCGCTGCGCAGCAGGGTGTTCAGCTCGCGGTCGTTTTCCGCCTGATAGGCCAGGAAGAACACGTCCATCTCCAGGATGCCGGCCTGCGCCGCCACCTCGCCCGGAGGCAGCGCCAGGATCTCCGCCGTCACGGCGCCAAGCTTGTCGGCGAAGCGCTTGCGCCAGCCGATGATCTCGTCCTCGGTCTCGTACTGGTTGGGAAGCACCAGGGCATCCCACCAGCGGGCCTCGATGCAGCCGCCCTTTTCCAGATAGGGCACCGAGTCCATGACGCGTCCCATGCGGGCCAGCAGCTTGCCCAGGTTGAGATTGACCTCCGGCGCCTGGGGGTGGCGGGCGAGGATGGCGCGGTATTGCTGCTCGGCCTCCTCGGGCCGGTTCAGCACCCGCAGGGTGAGGGCGCGGTTGTTGGCGGCCACGTGGTCGGCGGGATTGAGAGCCAGAAGGTGCTCGAAGCAGGCCAGGGCATCCTCGCCCTTGCCGCCGGCGAAATAGAGCAGGCCGAGATCGTTGAGGGCCGGGGCGAAATCGGGTTGGGCCTTCAGCACCGCCTGGAATTCGGCCATGGCGCCCTCCAGCTCGCCGGTGTCGCGCAGGGCGCGGCCGAGGAGGTGGCGGCTGGCCAAGCGTCCCGGCTCCCGCGACAGGACGGAGCGCAGCGGCGCCAGGGCCTCGGCGGCCCGCTGGCTTTCAATCAGCAGACGGGCGAGGTTCTCGGCCGCGTCGCTCAGGTCGGGCGCCAGGGCGAGGACCCGCTTGAAGGATTTCTCGGCGGGACCGGTCTTGCCGCTGGCCGCCTGGGCCGATCCCAGGGCGTTGAGCGCCATGGGGTTGTCCCCGTGCTTGCGGATCAGCCGGGTCAGGGTCTCGGCCGCTTCGTCCGGCTTGCCGCCCGACAGCAGCGCCACGCCCAGGTAATAAAAGGGTTCCGGGGCATTGGGCGTCCGGCCGGTCAGGGTGCGGAACTGCCGCGCCGCCTCGTCCCACTTGCCTTGCTGCAGGGCGCCGATGCCTTGGCGGAACAGGAACTGGAGGTCTGCGGACATGGAAGGCGGCCCTGCTGTCGGGGAAATGCGGGGTGTTTATAGTGCCGAATCCCCGGCGGGTGAAGGCGTCTCGAAGTCCCTGGGGCGGATGAAGGCGGCCAGGCGGCCGCGTCCGGCTTCCAGTTCGCCCCAATGGGCGATGTCCAGGTCAATCACCGCCAGGGCGCCGGTGGGGAACTTCTCCCCCAGGGCGGCCAGCAAGGCGGGGTCGCCGTGATGGTCGGCCAGCACCTCGGCCAGACGGCCGATACCGGGATTGTGGCCGATCAGCAGCACCGACTCCATGTGCTCGTCCAACTGGCGCAGGCGGGTCAGCAGCCGCGCCTTGCCGGCTTCGTACAATTCCGCCTCGATGGCTACCGGAACGCCTTCAAGGTGGGGCTCGATCATCTCCCAGGTGGCGCGGGTGCGTGCCGCCCCGGACACCAGCGCCATGCCGGGCCGCAAGCCCTGTTCCGCCATGTAACGCCCCATGCGCTTGGCATCCTTGCGGCCGCGCCCGTTGAGCGGCCGGTCGAAATCCTCGGCCGCCGGATCATCCCAGCTGGACTTGGCATGGCGCAGCAGGAACAGTTTTCTCATTTCGGTAACCGCCTCGGTCATGACAGGGCTGCCAACAGGATATATAAATGAACGGGGGCGCACTACGCCCATCCACTGGAGATATGCCGTGACCCACTCGCAGGCCGTTGACATCCCTGCCATCGACATTGAGTCGAAGGATCGTTTCATCAACCGGGAATTGTCATGGCTGGCCTTTAACGGCCGGGTGATCGAGGAGGCTTTCAACCCGCATCACCCGCTGCTGGAGCGGCTGCGCTTCCTGTCCATCTCGGCGGCCAACCTGGACGAGTTCTACATGGTGCGCGTCGCCGGCCTGAAGGGCCAGGTGGATGCGGGCGTCATGACCACCAGCCAGGACGGCCTGACCCCGGCGCAGCAGCTGGCGGCCATCAATTCCGAGGCGGCTCGGCTGCTGGAGGCCCAGAAGAAGTGCTGGCGCGAGTTGAAGGTCGAATTGCGCGGGGCGGGAATCGCCGTCATCGACCGTTCGGAACTGTCTAAGGCCGACATGAAATGGCTGGAAGGCCGCTTCATGGAGCATGTCTTCCCGGTGCTGACGCCACTGGCCATCGACCCGGCCCATCCGTTTCCCTTCCTGCCCAACGGCTCTTCGGCCCTGGTGCTGCATCTGAACAAGCTCGACGACGGCGAGGTGCTGCGCGCCCTGCTGCCGCTGCCCGGCCAGATCGAGCGCTTTACCCGCCTGCCCGGCGACGGCATCCGCTTCCTGCCGCTGGAAGAGTTCGTACTGCTGTTCCTCGACCAGCTCTTCCCCGGATTCCGCATGGAATCCTTCGGCCATTTCCGGGTGATCCGCGATACCGAGATGGATATCGACGAAGAGGCCGAGGATCTGGTCCGCGTGTTCGAATCGGCGCTGAAGCGCCGTCGCCGCGGCCATGTCATCCGCCTGACCTTCAGCGCCGGCATCCCCGCCGACCTCAAGGATCTGGCCATCGCCGAGATGCACGCCGATATCGAGGACGTGTTCGAGATGGACGGCCTGCTGGGGCTGGTCGACACCAAGCGGCTGATCGTCGACGAGCGTCCCGACTTGCTGTTCCCGCCCTACCACGCGCGGTTCCCCGAACGCATCCGCGATTTCGGCGGCGATTGCTTTGCCGCCATCCGCAAGAAGGACATCGTGGTCCATCACCCGTTCGAGAGCTTCGACGTGGTGGTGCAGTTCATCCGTCAGGCGGCGGCCGATCCGGCGGTGGTGGCCATCAAGCAGACGCTGTACCGCACCAGCGCCGATTCCCCCATCGTCAAGGCCCTGGTCGAGGCGGCCGAGGCGGGCAAGTCGGTCACCGCGATGGTGGAGTTGAAGGCCCGCTTCGACGAGGAGGCCAACATCCGCTGGGCCCGCGACCTGGAACGGGCCGGCGCCCAGGTGGTGTTCGGCTTCCTGGAGCTGAAGACCCACGCCAAGATCTCCCTGGTGGTGCGCCGCGAGGGCGGCACCCTGGTGTCCTACGTCCATTTCGGCACCGGCAACTACCACCCGATCACCGCCAAGGTCTATACCGACCTGTCGTTCTTCACCTGTGATCCGGCCCTGTGCCGCGACGCGGCCAAGACCTTCAACTTCATGACCGGCTATGCCAAGCCCGACGGCATGGAAAGCCTGGCCATCGCCCCCATCTACCTGCGCAAGAAGGTGCTCTCGCTGATCGAGGACGAGATCGCCAATGTGAAGGACGGCAAGCCCGGCGCCATCTGGGCCAAGATGAACTCCCTGGTCTGCCCGCAATTGATCGACGCCCTGTATCGCGCCTCCCAGGCGGGGGTGAAGGTGGATCTGGTGATCCGCGGCATCTGCTGCCTGCGCCCCGGCGTGCCCGGCCTGTCGGACAATATCCGGGTCAAGAGCATCGTCGGCCGCTTCCTCGAGCATTCCCGCGTGATCTGCTTCGGCAACGGCCATCGCATGCCATCGCGCCATGCCAAGATCTTCATTTCCTCGGCCGACTGGATGCCGCGCAACATGGACTGGCGCGTGGAATCCTTCGTGCCCATCGAGAATCCCACCGTGCACCGCCAGATTCTCGACCAGATCATGGTGGCTAACCTCAAGGATCAGGCCCAGACCTGGATTCTGCGCCCCGACGGGGTGTACGAGCGCTTCCAGGCCGAGGAGGGGGCGTTCAACGCCCACACCTATTTCATGACCAACCCGTCGCTGTCGGGACGAGGAAGCGCGGGGGAACGCGGACGCAAATCCAAGAATCTGCAACTTGCCTGACGCCCCATGAAGATCAAGCTGCGCCAGGAGCCCATCGGCATCGTCGATATCGGCTCCAACTCCATTCGCCTGTGCGTCTACGATCTGGCGCAGCGCGTGCCCGTTCCGCTGTTCAACGAGAAGGCGGTGTGCGGCCTGGGCCAGGGCGTGGGCAGCTCCGGCCGCCTCAGCCCCGAAGGCGTGGAGGCCGCCCTGGTGGCGGTGGGCCGCTTCATCAGCCTGTGCCGCGCCATGGAGGTGGAGCGCCTGGACGTGCTGGCCACGGCGGCGGTGCGCGATGCCGCCGACGGCGAGGATTTCGTGCATGAGGTGGAGCGGCGCTTCGCCGTTCAGGTCAAGGTGCTGTCCGGCGGGCAGGAAGCCAAGATGGCCGCCATGGGCGTGCTGTGCGGCACCCCCGACGCCAACGGCATCGTCGCCGACTTAGGCGGCGGCTCGCTGGAACTGGTGACCGTTCAGGACCAGAATTTCGGCCTGCATGTCACCATGCCCCTGGGGCTGCTGCGCCTCACCGAGGCTTCGGGCGACGACAAGGCGCGGGCCGCCGAGATTGTCGACGGCCATCTGAAGGGGATTGCCTGGCTGGCCGAGGGCCGGGGGCGCAATCTCTATGCGGTCGGCGGCGCCTGGCGCTCCATCGCGCGGATCTGCATCGCCCAGACCCAGCATCCGCTGACCGTGCTGGACAATTTCTCGCTGGATGCCCGCGAGGCCCTGGCCATCCTGGAACTGGTCTCGACCCAAAGCCGCAAGTCGCTGGAGAAGATTCCCGGCATCTCCAAGAAGCGCACCAGCGGCCTGCCCATGGCGGCGCTGATCCTGGCACGCACCATCCGCGCCATCGGACCGTCCCGGCTGGTGTTTTCCATCTACGGCATGCGGGAGGGTCAGTTCCTCAAGCGCCTGCCGGAAAAGCTGAAGCACGAGGACCCGCTGCTGTCGGTGTGCCGCCACATGGCGCTGCTGAACTCGCGCTTTCCCGAGCACGGCGACGAATTGCTGGCCTGGATGGCGCCGCTGTTCCCATCGGAGACCACGCGGGAAAGCCAGTTGCGCCACGCCGCCTGTCTGGTGTCGGACATCTTCTGGAACGAGCATCCCGATTACCGCGCCGAGCAGGCCTTCCTGCGCATCCTGCGCCTGCCCTTCATGGGCGTCGGCCATCGTCATCGCGCCGCCATCGCCTTCGCGGTGTTCTGCCGCTACCAGGGCAACGAGGACTCGCCCGAGGTGGCCCGCTTCATCCAGTTGCTGGACGAAGGCGCCTTCCGCCGCGCCCGCACGGTGGGGCTGGCGTTGCGCCTAGCCCATACCTTGTCGGGCGGCGCTCCCAACCTGCTGCGCCAGACCCGGCTGTTCGTCGAGGACAAATACCTGATCCTCGAAGTGCCCGCCGACAATCCGGCCTTTACCCTGGAGGGCGACCGTTCCTTCGACCGCCTCGCCAAGGCCCTGGAATGCGAGGCCCTGACCTTCCGGCGGGTGAAGTGACCAAAATTTATATCGACGGCGACGCCTGTCCGGTGAAGGACGAGGTGTTCAAGGTGGCTGGGCGCTATGGTCTGGCCGTCACCGTGGTGGGGAATGCCTGGCTGCGGCTGCCCCAGGACCCCATGATCACCATGATCGTGGTGCCTGAAGGTCCCGACGCCGCCGACGACCGCATCGCCGAACTGATCGAGCCCGGTGACATCTGCATCACCAACGATATCCCACTGGGCTCGCGCTGCCTGATCAAGCGAGCCCTGGTCCTGCGCCCCAACGGCAAGCCCATGACCGAGAATTCCATCGGCGACGCCCTGGCCACCCGGGACCTGATGAACACGCTCCGCGAAATTGGCACCATGACCGGCGGTCCGCCGCCCTTCGCCAAGGCCGACCGTTCGCGCTTTCTCTCGGCGCTGGACACCATGGTGCATCAGGCGAAGCGGGTTGTTCCCTAGGGTCTCGCGCCCTTAATCCGAGCTAAGCGGGGCTGCCGCCCCGACCCTGCTTGGAGGCGATGCCTCCAAACCTCTCTTTTATTCATCAATAAATTCAAAGGGGGACCGGGGCATGGCCCCGGGCGGGTGCGGGCGGCAGCCTGCCTGAGGTCTATCGGGATGACCTCAGGGGGCTTTGCTAAGCAGCCCATCCACCGCCAGGGCCAGATTCACCGCCTCGGCGGAGTGTCCCGACCCTTGCAGGGCTTCGGCCAGCCCCATCTGGGCATGAGCCCAAACGCCTTGCTGGGCGGCCAGGACCGGGGTGCGCACCGCCTCGCCCTCGAAGGAGCGGCGGCAGGCCCCGGCATCGGCGGAATTGTGGGCCCGGCAGGGCAGGGGGCGGGCGGCATGGATGCCGCACAATCCGTCGTCTTCCAGCAGGGGGCAGCGGATGCGGGCCGCCCACCATTGCCGCTGGTCGAGGCCGGTGCCCTTGGCCGCCGCGTCGCGGGCGCGGGCGGTGATGGCGGCTTGGGCCTCGGGCGGCTTGGCGGCGATGGCTTGGGCCACCAGATCAAGCTCGGCGGCGGTGATGGCGACGATCTGGTGGCAGCACCAGGAACAGCCGGCGGCGCAGGCCTGCCGGGCCAGTTGCTCGTCCAGCTTCAGCGCCTGACGGACGCGATCGAAAAAGGCATCGGCAGCGGCGATGGCGGCCCGGGCGGAGTCCGCCGGGCTTTTCCCCTGGGCCAGGGCTTGGCTGGCGGCGGCGGCGGCTTGCCGCCGGACGTCGGAATAGCCCAGCCCGGCCAAGTCAGTCGGCCACGGCCGGTTCGGGGCAGGCTTCCACCGGTTCGATGGGCACGGTGCGCAGACGCTTGCCGTCGGTGCAAAAGCCCAGGCCCAGACGGCCATGCTTCAACTTCAGGGCGTCGGCGCCGAACAGGTCGCGGCGCCAGCCGTGCAGGGCCGGCACATCGGCATCGTCATCGGCGGCGATGGCGTCGATGTCGGCGGAGTTGGCGATCAGCTTGCCCGCCACGCCGTGCTCGTCGCACTTCATCTTGAGCAGCACCTTGAGCAGCTCGACCACCGGGCCCAGGCCCTTGGGCACGTCGACCCGGTCGCTGGGCTTGGGGCAATCGGCCTCGGGCATGGCCATGCCGCGCTTGACGGCTTCCAGGATGGCCAAGCCCATCTTGCCTTCCACCAGCCCCTTGCCGATGCCGCGGGTGCGGCCCAGTTCGTGGGTGTCGGTGGGATGGTGGGCGGCGATCTCGGTCAGGGTCTCGTCCCTGAGGATGCGCTGGCGCGGCAGGTCGCGCTCCTGCGCCTCGCGCTCACGCCAGGCGGCCAGTTCCTTGAGCACCGCCAGGAAGCGGCCCGAGGTGGAGCGGGGCTTGAGCCGGCGCCAGGCGTTCTCGGGATCGACCCGGTAGGTGCCGGGCTCGGTCAGCAGGGCCATTTCCTCGGACAGCCACTCGATGCGGCCGTTCTTCTCCACCTTGCGCACCAGCTTCTCGTAGGCGACGCGCAGATGGGTGACGTCGGCCAGGGCGTACTGGATCTGCTTTTCCGACAGCGGCCGGATGGACCAGTCGGTGAAGCGCATGGACTTGTCGATGCGGGCTTTGGCCAGTTGCGAGGCCAGGGTCTCATAGCCCACCGAATCACCAAAGCCGCAGACCATGGCGGCGATCTGGGTGTCGAAGATGGGCGTCGGGATGGCATCGGCCAGATGCAGGAAGATTTCCACGTCCTGGCGGGCGGCATGGAACACCTTCAAGACATTGGTGTCGGCCATCAGCTCGAACAGCGGCGCCAGGTCCATGTCCGGCGCCAGCGGATCAATGGCGCGCGCCTCGTCGGGCCCGGCCACCTGGACCAGGCAAAGCTGAGGCCAGTACGTCTTCTCCCGCATGAACTCGGTGTCGACGGTGACGAACGGGGCGGATTTCAGTCGGCGGCAAAAAGCCGCAAGCGACTCGGTATCGGAGATCATCGGCATGGCTGCCACAGATACACCCTGGCGGCCGTTCCGGCAAGCGGGTGCCTTACGCCGCCCGATGATCGACCCAGCGTTCGTCCAGGGCCACCCAGCTTATCCGGATGCGTTCGCGCAGTTCTTCGCGGGTCATGGACGATATGGACATTTCGCGGAGCGGGTTGGGAACCGGAATTCTCGGAACGGATGGCGCCGCCGGGCGCTTGCCCCTGGTCCGGCGGTCGGGGCCGAAATAGTCGCCCGCCACCACGAAGCCGCGGCGCAGGCGGGTCAGGGCGGTGATGCGGCCCGCCACCAGCACCGGGTCGACCGGCTTGGCCAGCACCATGTCCGCGCCGCATTCGAGCAGGTGGGCCGTCACTTCCGGCTGCGTGGCCGAAGTGAGCATGACCGTCACCGCAAAGGCATTGTCGGCGCAGATTCGCCGGCGCATCCCCCGCACCAGATCGCACGCCTCCTCCATGCCGAGATCCGCGTCCACCACCAGAAGGTCGACCATTTCCGTCCTGAGGTGGTGTTCGGCATCGTGGCCGTGGTCAAGGCACAGCAAATTCCGGCATCCCAGCACGCCAAGGGTGCGGGTGACGATATCACGGCTGCGGAAGTCGAGATTGCGCAGCAGGGTGCGCACACCTGGGGCGTCGTGGGTCATGGCTTACCATCCTGGCAAGAGCGGACGACCTTCTGGCCGCCGGCATTCCGATCACCCTCCGACCGGTCCGCCACGAGCGAGTTTGTGGCCGGACTCGTAAATATTGGGTTATCCCGCCTTGACAAAATATGGCCCGGGATGCCTTCTTCCCGCTTTGGATTCAAGCGCGCGTACGAGGGTTTCATGCACGTCTATCGGTCACATACCTGCGGTCAGTTGAAGGCGGCGGATGCCGGCATCCAGGCTCGCCTCTCGGGCTGGGTTCATCGCAAGCGCGACCACGGCAATCTGCTGTTCGTCGACCTGCGCGACCATTACGGCATCACCCAATGCGTGATCGACGTGTCCAGCCCGGTCTTCGCCGCCCTGGACAAGGCCCGGCCGGAAAGCGTCATCACCGTCACCGGCAAGGTGGTCAAGCGCTCGGCCGAGACCATCAATCCCCGCCTGCCCACCGGCGAGATCGAGCTGCAGGTGGCCGAGGTGGAGATTCAGTCCATCGCCGACGTGCTGCCCATCCAGGTGGCCGGCGACCAGGAATATCCCGAGGACATGCGCCTGCGGTACCGCTTCCTCGACCTGCGCCGCGAGGACGTGCACGCCAATATGATGCTGCGTTCGCGCGTCATCGCCTATCTGCGTCAGGCCATGATCGGCCAGGGCTTCACCGAGTTCCAGACCCCGATCCTGACCGCCAGCAGCCCCGAGGGTGCCCGCGACTATCTGGTGCCGTCGCGCATCCATCCTGGCAAGTTCTACGCCCTGCCCCAGGCGCCGCAGCAGTTCAAGCAGCTGCTGATGGTCGCCGGCTTCGACAAGTACTTCCAGATCGCGCCGTGCTTCCGTGACGAAGCCGGCCGCGCCGACCGGTCCCCGGGCGAGTTCTACCAGCTCGATTTCGAAATGAGCTACGTCACCCAGGACGACGTCTTCGCCGCCATCGAGCCGGTGCTGGAAGGCGTGTTCAAGGAATTCGGCAAGGGCCGCGCCGTCACTCCGGCGCCGTTCCCCCGCATCACCTATGCGGATTCCATGCTGAAATACGGCTCGGACAAGCCCGACCTGCGCAACCCCATCATCATCGCCGACGTCACCGAGCCCTTCCGCGGCTCGGGCTTCGGCCTGTTCGCCAAGCTGGTGGACAAGGGCGCCGTGGTGCGCGCCATTCCGGCCCCGGGGGCGGCGGGCCAGCCGCGCTCGTGGTTCGACAAGCTCAACGACTGGGCGCGTGAGAACGGCGCCGGCGGTCTGGGCTACATCCAGTTCGCCGCCGATGGCCCCAAGGGTCCCATCGCCAAGAACCTGGAGCCCGCCCGGGTCGAGGCCATCAAGGCCGCCGCCAACCTCAAGGACGGCGACGCGGTGTTCTTCGCCTGCGACAAGGCGCTGCCGGCGGCCAAGTTCGCCGGCCTGGTCCGCACCAAGATCGGCAACGAGTTGGATCTGCTGGAAAAGGACGTCTTCAAGTTCTGCTGGACCGTTGATTTCCCCATGTACGAGATCAACGAGGAGACGGGCCTTGTGGAGTTCTCCCACAATCCGTTCTCCATGCCCCAGGGCGGCATGGATGCGCTGCTCAACCAGGACCCGCTGACCATCAACGCCTATCAGTATGACATCGTCTGCAACGGCGTCGAACTGTCGTCGGGCGCCATCCGGAACCACCGCCCGGACATCATGTACAAGGCCTTCGAGATCGCCGGCTATTCCGCCGCCCATGTGGAGGAGCATTTCGGCGGCATGCTCAACGCCTTCAAGTTCGGCGCCCCGCCCCACGGCGGCTCGGCCCCCGGCGTCGACCGCATCGTCATGCTGCTGGCCGACCAGCCCAACATCCGCGAGATCATCCTGTTCCCCATGAACCAGCAGGCCCAGGACCTGCTGATGCAGGCCCCCGCCGAAATCGCCATGGAGCGCCTGCGCGAACTCCACATCAAGGTGGACCTGCCCAAGCCGAAGAAAGAGGTCAAGGAGGGCTGAGGCCCTTCTATCCGTCGAGACGAGGAAGGGGGCCATTGGCCCCCTTTTTCATGGGCGCGGCCGCTGACACGCCACTCCGAGTTTCCGTCTTTCGGCCGGGATGGGGGAAGGCTATCATCGCGACAACCGCGCTTCTTATGGGGGGGAGCCTTTGACGCGCCCAAGGATCGCCGTGGCGGCCGCCGTTGCTCTGGCCGTGCTCGGCCTGTCGGCCTGCGAAACCAGAACGGGAAAGGCGCTGGGCAGTTCCGCCCAGGCCGCTGGCGAGGGCAAGGTGGTGGAGTCCGCCGTCTCCCTGGCCGTGGCGCCCCTGGGCGTGGCCATCGACGCCGTCGATCTTCTGTTCAATGGCTTCAAGGGCGAGACCGCGACGGCGATCAGGAACTCGCTGCCCAGTGATTCCGCCGTGCCGTCGCCCCAGATTGCCCAGGATACGAAGGCGCCGCCATCCATCGTCGTCGAGCCCGTCGGAACCACCACGGAACAGGTGGTGGAAATAAAGGGAGCCATTTCCAGCCAGGGAAAAATCACCTCGGCCCGCATCAACGGGACGGACGTCACCGTGATGCCCGATGGCCGTTTCGCTGTCCGGCGCGGTGTTCAATTGGGTGACAACGTGCTGCAATTGACTGCCACCGACGAGTGGGGGCAGACCTCCGAGACGACGATCAGCGTCAACCGGCAGGTGGCGCCCGACCAGAGTCGGCTTGCCGCCCTGGTGCCGGAGAGCCTTCGCGGTGCGCCGCGCCCCCAGTCCATCGCCATCATCGTCGGCATTCAGGATTACGAGACTCTCCCCAAGGCCGAGTTTGCGGAAAACGACGCCCGCCGATTCTATGATTATGCCACCAACGCCCTGGGCGTTCCGCCCGATCGGGTGAAGCTGATCACCGGGGCCGACGCCCGCCTGATCACCTTGCGCAAGGCTTTGCACAATTGGTCTAAGCCGTTGATCGTCCGGGGACAGACCGAGGTCTTCGTCTTCTTCGCCGGCCATGGCCTGGCGTCGGAGGACGGGGGCGAGCTTTACCTGCTGCCCTATGATGGGGATCGTACCCTGCTGGCCGGCAGCAGTCTGCGGCGCCGCGAGATTGTCGAGCAGGTCACGGAGGCCGGGGCCTCATCCGTGACGCTGTTCCTGGACACCTGCTACTCGGGCAGTGCCCGGGGCGGCGAGACCTTGCTGGCGGGAGCGCGGCCGGTCACCATCGTGCCCAAGGCCGAGGACCTGCCCGCCAACGTCACCGTGTTTTCAGCCACCACCCGGGATCAGGTCGCTCACAGTCTGCCGGCGGCCCGGCATGGCCTGTTCAGCTACTATCTCATGAAGGGGCTGGAAAGCGGGGCCGTGGATGTCCGGAACCAGGTCACGGCGGAATCGCTGGAAAGTTACCTGATCGGGGCGATCCCGGCCCAGGCCGCACGGCAAGGCGGGCGGCAGATGCCGCAAATGGCGGGGCCGGGAACAAGCGTCATCGCGAAATACTCGCCCTAGAGTGCGTCAACTTCGGGCTGAAGAACTCTAGGCGCTCAACTTCATCGGTGGTTGGGCCTGCCAGCTCAGCTTGGCCAGGGCGTTCTCGGCGATGCGGACCTGATCGGCGTCGGGGTTGTAGCGGCGTTCGAACTCGACGCGCTGTTCCCATTTGCCCAGCATGTCCTTGGGGTGGTCGGGGCGGGCCAGTTCGCCGGTCAATGCGCCGATGGTCTCGTCGTAACGGGGGTTCAACTCGCTGGGAAAGCCGATCATCTGGAACTCGTCCCAGTTCAGGGTGCCTTCCATGTAAAGCTCGTGGGTGACGTCGGCGAATTCGCGGGGCGAGATATTGCGCAGGTCATAGCGCGGCGGCTCGGGGGCCGAGGGCGGGGGGAGGGCGGCCAGAGGGGCCGCCGCCTTCTCAGCGGCGGCGCTCTCCTCGCTGGGGCTGGTCTCGGCCACCGAACTCAGGCGCGGTTCCACGCGCCGCGCCTCGGTGGCCGAGCGGTCGGAGAACAGGTTGAGGAGGGTGGTGCCGATATTCATGGCGTCTCGTCGCGGGGCTGCAAGGTGGCGTGGCGATAGGGTTCAAGGGCTGGGTCGGAGATCAGCGAGTGGAATTGCTCGGCGGACAGGGTGCCCTCGGCGAATAGCTCACCCACCAGGGCGGCCATTTCGCGGGCGTCGGGATGGGATGGCGGGGCGGGCTGGGGCCGCAACGCCGAGGTGCCCGGGGCCATGTGGGAAAAGCCGGAGGACCGCAGCAGGGAATCCATCCAGTCCGGGGTGAAGTCGAAGGTCATCCGCATACCTCCTAAAAATTCCGAGACACGAACCCGATATGAGAGATGCAGGCTTCATGCCAGCCGCCATTGGCGCAACTGGGCCGGTTGCGTGACACCGGCCCCGCCGGGGCGGGAAAATGTTGCCGGTTGATGAGGAAAAATCTGCCGGGCTCGGTCTGTTCTGGTGGGCTGACGTCGGCGGTGTATAATGCGCACGGGATTTCCCGTCGGAGGATTGGATGAAGCGTAGCATTGGGGTGGCGTCGGCATGCCTTGCCGCCGGACTGGCGATGGCCGGGGCTGAGGTGGCTGCGGCCGCCGATCTGGCCTCCCATCGTGCCACCTACCGCATGGGCTTGTCGGCATCACGTTCGGGCAGCGGCATGGCCAATGCCAGCGGGGCCTGGACCTACCAGTTCATTGACGCTTGCGACGGGTGGATCACCGAGTTCCAACTGGTGATCACCTATGCGTATTCCGAGGGTGGGCAGGTGGCGACCACCACTGATTTCCTGGGCTGGGAGTCCAAGGATGGGCTTCACTACCGCTTTCGGGTGCGTCAGTCGCGGGAGGGGCAGGTCACCGAGGAAGTGGAGGGCGCCGCCCGTCTTAATGGCCCGGGCCAGGGCGGCACCGCCCGCTATACCCGCCCCGAGGCGCGCACCATCAAGCTGCCCAAAGGGACGCTGTTTCCCACCGCCCACACCATCCGGCTGATCGAGACCGCCAACAAGGGCGGACGCATCCTGTCGCGCCCGCTGTTCGACGGGCAGGGCGAGGAGGGGGCTCTGGAGACCAGCGCCCAGATCGGCCGCGCCGTGACGCCGCAAACGGCGGCGGTCACCAGCCCTCTGCTGAACTCGCCGGCCTGGCCCATGCGCATGGCGTTCTTCCCCATGGGCAGCACCGACCCGCTGCCCGAGTTCGAGATGTCGCTCAACTACCACGCCAATGGCGTGGCCGAGGATATCGAGCAGATCTTCAAGACGTTCAGCCTGAAGGGCCGTCTTGAATCCATCGAGATATTGCCTCGAACGAAGTGTTAACCATGCTCCCTTAGACTATCGCGCGAGCGCAACGCGCTCGGGGTTACGTCCGGGCCCAGAAGGGGCCTCGCGAAAAGGAGAATCCGTTTGACCACGTCCCAGCCCGCCGTGTCCGGCGAGGAGATCGCGCGCCTTGGCGCCCTTGCCGCCGATTTTCGCCGTCGCCTGGAGTTTGATCCGGGCATCGTCTATCCCGCCCATGCGGAATGCCTGTGGCAGTTGGGCAACTTGCAGATCGCCCAGGGCGATACCGAGGCGGGATTGCTGGCCCTGTCGGAAGCCATCGGGCTTTACCGGGCCATCGCCCAGGTTCAGCCGGATTCTTACGCGGTTCAACTGGCGTCGCTGCTCAATTCCCAATCCAACATGCTGGCCGAGGGCTCCCATCTGGAGGAGGCCCTTGCCGTGGGCGCCGATGCGGTGGACCATGCCCGCCGGGCCATGGGGGATTATGGCGACCAGGCCCGCTTCGTCCTGGTCTCATCCCTGATCAATCTGGCCGGGCTCAAGATGCGCAGCGGCGACACCGCCGGCACCGTCGATGAACTGGCCCAGGCCGTCGAGGTGTTCCGTGATGGCGGCAGTGCCGGCCAGCCCTTCCTGGGCTCCATGGTCGAAGCCCTGCACCGGGCCGCCATGGCGTTCACCGAGGTGGCGCTGTGGGCCGAGGCCATCGATACCCGCCGTCTGCTGGTCGGCCTGTTCGGCGACGGTCCACCAGCCGCCGTGGTGCAGTTGCTGGTGCTGACCTTGCAGCAGGCTTCGGTCGGTCTGGCCCGGAGCGGCGATACCGACACGGCTCTGGTTCATGCCAAGGAGGCCGTCGACCTGGCCCGGACGCTGTTTCATGCCGATGGCGTGGCGTATCGCCTGGCCCTGGCCCAGGCGCTGGGAAATCTGGCCGGGCGTCACCACGATGCCGGCCTGCTCAAGCGGGGACTCGACCTTTCCCTGGAGGCGGTGGACCTGTTTCACGAGGCGGTCAGCGTCGATCCGGTCCACGCGGTGCCGTCGCTGATCATGACCCTGGACAGCATGGCCGGTATCCTGGAGGCGCTCGGCCTGCCGGAGCAGGCGGGCACCGTGCGCGACCAGCGGGTCCAGTTGCAGGAAACCCTAGAGATCATCGCCCCGCGGGGCGGGGTGGGGTAACGCCCTTCAGGCGAAGCGAAAGCCGTTGCCGCCCTGGCGCTTGACCGCGTACATGGCCGAATCCGCCAGACGCAGCATCTCCGCCGGTGAGTCCGTGTCGTCGGGGCTGACGGCCATGCCGATGGAGCAGGTCAGCGGGCCGGGCAGATCCTCCTCGGCGGCGGCCTTGGCGGCAATGCTCTCGCGCACCTGGGTGCACAGACGCGTCAGGCTTTGCTTGTCGCGGATGTTCTTGAGGATGGCCACGAACTCGTCGCCGCCCGCCCGCGCCACCGTGTCGCTGGCCCGCATGGAGCAGACCAGGCCGTTGGCGGCGGCGCGGATATAGCGGTCGCCGGCCTCGTGCCCCAGGGTGTCGTTGACATGTTTCAGGCGGTCGAGGTCGACCACCATCACCGCGTATTTCTCGCCGTGACGGCTGGAAAAGCGGTGGACTTCGTCCAGGCGGTCAAAGAACAGATGACGGTTGGCCAGTCCGGTCAGCGGGTCGTAAAGCGCCCGGTGGCGCAGGCGCAATTCCTTGTATTTGCGGTAGATGGCGTATTGGATGGCCCGGTGCAGGTCGCTTTCGGCGAAGCGGCCCTTGACCACGTAATCATCGGCGCCGTGACGCAAGGCCTCCAGCATGTAGCTGCGGTCGTCGAAGGCGCTGATGACGATGATCGGAGTGTCGATGGTGCCCAAATCGATGCGCGACAGCACGTCCTTGGCGTCGCCGTCCTTGACCATGTAATCCAGCAGGCAGATGTCGAACCGGCCGGACCCCAGCGCGTCGATGGCGCCCAGGCAGTCCACCGCCCGCTCCAGGTTCAGGGCATCGCCATAGAGGTTGCGCAGGACATGTTCACAATAGGTGAAGTGGACCAGATCATCCTCGACGACCAGCACCCGGAACGGCGACTTGGCGAAGATGTCTTCGGGGTCCTGGTAGGTGAAGGGGTCGGAGCGGCCGATCAGCATATGCAGGGTCCCCCGAAAAATATCGCGGGCGACAGGGTGACGACCCCCGAATACCCATAATCTAGCATCGGCAAATAATGTCCGCTAGCGGAGGTTGTTCTGGCGGCCTAATACTGAAGTCGATGGATATTATCGCGATGTATAGGTCCCGGAAATCCGGCGCGATGTCTGTGTGATCGTCTCGATATCTGAAAAAGCCACATTATTCGGCGTGACTTTCAACCGGCGGCACATTTCCGTCAGGCTATCGATAGTATCCGTGCTGTGCCCAAGTTGTTTGGCGACCCGGGCGGATAGTTCGCCGGCCACCTGTTCCAGCTTGAGCAGGCTGCGGTAGGTGCTCTCCACGGTCATCCGGCCCTCGCGGGCGCTGACGGTGAGGGCGTTGCATTCCCAGTCCATGGTGGCGGCCAGCCGCTTGATCCGCTCGACGCTGATGGCGACGATGGAATCTTGCTTCTGGCGGTCATACCGATCGCGGGGCAGGTTGGTGCCGCGCGCCCGCACCGGGTTGGGCACCTGGAACTGGGTGGCCGAGGTGGCGCCGGGGCGCGGCGCGGCGCGGCGGTCGGGGCCGATGTAATCGTGGGTGACCACGAAGGGCTTGCGCCGCTCGACCAGAATCCGCAGGCGGTTCATCAGCTGATCGGGGGCAAAGGGAATCAGCAGCAGATCGTCGGGGCCGCAATCGATGGCCGAGCGCACCTTGGGCTCCTCGCGCGACGACAACAGCATCACCGTCAGGATGAAAGGGTCGCGGCCCAGGGCGCCCGAGCGCAATTCCCGCATGATGAAGGTGGAATCATTGGCTTCGATTTCCTGGTTCAACACCAGAAAGTCGTGGTCCCCCTCCTTGCAGGCCTGATGGGCGGCCAGGAAGGTATTGGCTTCGGTGATGTCGCGGATGCCCACATTGTTCAAAGCCAGACGGATGCCCTGGCGTACCGGCAGGCTCGGCTCGCAGACCAGCGTTTTGACCTTGGACAGGTCGACGGCTGCGGGGGCCGGTGACAGGGGCATTGCAGGAATGGCTCGTGACATCTGGCCGGGGGGCCTCTTCGTCTGTGCTGCGGAAGCGAGGGTGGATTTAAAGCAACCTGCTGACAAAAATCAATATGAAGGATAGGTGCCACGATTCAATCAGCGGGCGTGGCCGTTTTGTTAACAGCCCATTCTTCATCTGTTGTTGAAGCCTTCACCGAGAGGTCGGGTTTCGGACCTGAGACTTTTCGTCGTATAGGCTATCCAGGGCTTCGTCATATATCTTTCTGATCTGGTGGCGGCGGATTTTCAGGGTGGGGGTCAGCATGCCGTTGTCTACCGAGAAGGGGTCTCTGACGATCATGAAGCGGCGAATTTTTTCGATGGGCGAAAGCTGGCGGTTGACCCGGTCGACCGCCAAGCTGATGGCCTTTCGCAACTCTTCCTTGTTCTCGAGGTGGGCCTGGGATTGCACCCAGTCCCGGTCTGGAACGATCAGGGCGACCAGATGGGGGCGGCGGTCGCCATGCACCATGGCCTGGGCGATTTCCGGCTCCAGGGTCAGGAAGCTTTCGATGCGCTGGGGCGCCACGTTGTCGCCGCCCGAATTGACGATGATATCCTTCTTGCGGTCGGTGATGCGCATGATGCCGTCCGGATCGACCTCGCCGATATCGCCGGTATGCAGCCAGCCGTCGGCATCGATGGCCTGGGCGGTGGCGGCGGAATCGCGCCAGTAGCCCTGCATCACCAGTTCGCCGCGCACCAGGATCTCGCCGTCGCCGGCGATCTTTACTTCGACCCCCAGCATGGTGGGGCCGACGGTCTCGATCCGGTTGCGGTCGGGGCGGTTGACGGCGATGACCGGTGCCGCCTCGGTCTGGCCATAGCCCTGGAGGATGCGCACCCCCAAGGCCATGAAGAAGGCGCCCACGTCATAGGGCAGGGGGGCGCCGCCCGAGACGAAGGCCTTGAGACGGCCGCCGAAGCGGGCGCGGACCTTGCCGCGCACCAGCCGCTCCAGCACCCGGTCGGCCAGGCGTTGGGCCAGGCTCAGCCTTTCCCCCTTCAGACGCCGGGTCCCCAGGTCCAGCGCCGCCAGGAACAGGCGGCGGCGAAGCGGACTGACCCGCGTCAGCCCCTTGAGAATGCGGGTACGCATGGTCTCGTAGAGGCGGGGCACGGCGGTCATGATTGTGGGCGACACTTCGGCCATGTTGGCGGCCAAATGCTCGAGTCCCTCGGCGTAGCGGATCTCGGCGCCGATGGAGATGGGGAAGTAAAGCCCGGCCGTGTGTTCGTAGGCGTGGGACAGGGGCAGAAAGGACAGGAACACCTCGTCCTCCAGTCCAAGCTCCCGCAGAACGTCGGTGGCGCCCATGCAATTGCACAAGATGGCGCCGTGCGAGAGCATCACCCCCTTGGGCACGCCGCCGGTGCCCGAGGTGTAGATCAGGCAGGCGGTGTCGGTGCGCTTCTGTGCCGCGACGATGGCTTGGATGGCGGCCTCGCCGCCTTGCCCCAGGCCGAGGACCGAGTCCCAGGAATGCACGTCCACGCCGGGCGACTGGGCGAGGGCGAGGGGCTCCATGGAAATGATGGCCGGCGCCTGGGCCGAGCGGGTGGCGGCGGGCAGCACCCGCTCCGCCAGGGCCCGGGTCGAGACGATCACCAGCCGCGCGCCGCAATTGTCCAGGATGTGCAGATGGTCGGCCACGGTATTGGTGGTGTAGGCCGGCACGCTGATGCCGCCGGCGGCCATGATGGCCAGATCGGCCAGCGCCCATTCGGGGCGGTTCTCGGCCACCAGCATGACCCGGTCACCCTGGCCGAGCCCCAGGGCGCGCAAGCCGGCCGCCAGGGCCAGCACCCGGGCCGCGGCGTCGCGCCAGGACAAGGCGTGCCAGTGTCCATCGGCCTTGTGGCCCAGGAATGGGCGCTGGCCCAGGCGCCCGGCCTGCCCGAGAAACATGGCCGGCAGGCTGGTCTGCGCCGCGAACTCTACCTCCATACGTCGAAACTCCCTGTTCGCGCGATGGCGCCATCCTTATATTGTGTCGCAACAAGGAGACAGCGCATGACCTTTGTAGCACCGGCGGACGATCTCGGCACCCTTCCCGAATGGGACCTTTCCGACCTTTACCCCGCTCCGGATTCGCCCGAGCTGGAGGCCGACCTGCAGGCGGCCGACGCGGCGGCCCAGGCCTTCGAGACCGCCTATGCCGGAAAGCTGGCCGAGCTGCCCGGAGCGCAATTCGGCGCCGCCATCGCCGAGTGGGAGCGTATCGGCCAGATCATCTACCGTGCCATGTCCTACGCCCAACTGCTCTATTCCGGCGATGTCTCCGACTCCGAGCGCGGCCGGTTCTACCAGGGCATGCAGGAGCGGGTGACGGGCATCACCACCCGCACCCTGTTCTTCACCCTGGAGATCAACCGTCTCGACGACACGGTGCTGGCCGAGAAGCTGAAGTCCCCCGAGACGGCGCATTACGCCTCTTGGTTGCGCGATACCCGGGTGTTCCGTCCGCACCAGCTGTCGGACGAGGCCGAGAAGATGCTGCACGAGCTGCACGTGGTCGGCACGGCGGCCTGGAACCGGCTGTTCGACGAGACCATGGCCCGGCTGCGCTTTCCCCTGGACGGCCGGGAGGTGACCTCGGCCGAGGTTCTCAATTGTCTCAGCGACAAGGACGGCGCCCGGCGCAAGGCCGCCGCCAAATCCCTGGGCAAGGTGCTGGGCGACAATGCGCCGCTGTTCGCGCTGATCACCAACACGCTGGCCAAGGAAAAGGAGATCGAGGACAAGTGGCGCAACTACGCCCGGCCCCAATCCTTCCGCAACCTGTCCAATCAGGTGGAGGACGGGGTGGTCGATGCCCTGGTCGAAGCGGTCAAGGGCTGCTTTCCCCAATTGTCCCACCGCTATTACAAGCTGAAGGCTAAGTGGTTCGGCGTCGACGTGATGGATTACTGGGACCGCAACGCGCCCCTGCCCGACGACGACGACCGCAAATATACCTGGGAGCAGGCCCGCGACACGGTTCTCGGCGCCTATGGGGCCTTCTCGCCCGACATGGCGGAGGTGGGCAAGCGCTTCTTCGACAACAACTGGATCGACGCGCCGGTGCGTCCGGGCAAGTCGCCCGGCGCCTTCGCCCATCCGACGGTGCCCACTGTCCATCCCTATCTGCTGGTCAATTTCCTGGGCAAGTCCCGCGACGTGATGACCCTGGCCCATGAACTGGGCCACGGCGTGCATCAGGTGCTGGCCGGCGGCCAGGGATTGCTGATGTCCGACACGCCGCTGACCCTGGCGGAGACGGCTTCGGTGTTCGGCGAGATGCTGACCTTCCGCGCCATGCTCGAACGCGAGACGTCCCCCAAGAGCCGCCGCATCATGCTGGCCTCGAAGGTGGAGGACATGATCAACACCGTGGTGCGCCAGGTGGCGTTCTACCAGTTCGAATCCCTGCTGCATGACGAGCGCCGCCGGGGCGAATTGTCGCCCGAGCGCATCGGCGAATTGTGGATGAGCGTCCAGGCCGACAGCCTGGGCCCGGCCTTCCGCTTCGATGACGAGTACCGGCATTTCTGGACCTATATCCCTCATTTCGTCCATTCGCCGTTCTACGTCTATGCCTATGCCTTCGGCGATTGCCTGGTGAACTCGCTGTATTCCGTCCATGCCAAGGGCGGACTGGCCGATTTCCCCGCCAAGTATCTCGATATGCTGCGGGCCGGCGGCACCCTGCGTCACCAGGACCTGCTGGCGCCCTTCGGCCTGGATGCCGGAGACCCGCAGTTCTGGCGCCAGGGCCTGGACGTGGTCATCGGCTTCATCGACGAACTGGAGGCCATGTAGGCAAGGCGCGGGCGGCTTCCCATATGGCAGGGAGCAAAAGCCTGCCATAGGGAGACCGTCATGGATGAAAAGCGTCGCCAGTTCCTGACCCTGGGGGCCGGAGTGGCCGCCGGTGCCTTGTTGACACGGGCGGCCGGCGCCGCCGGTCCGATCCCCAATTCCGCCGCCGGTGCGCTGCGGCTGGTGACTTATTCGGCCGGGGGGGTGGCACCGCGCGTCGGCGTGGTCAAGGCTTCGGGCCGGGTGGTTGACCTGGGGGCGGCGGCCAAGGCCCGGGGCATGGCCTTGGCCTTCGATCCGGCCAGCATGGTCTCGCTGATCCGGGCCGGCGACTTCGCCCTGGCCCAGGCCCGGCAATTGATGCAGGAGGGGCCGGAGACCGGCCCGCTGGTCAGCGAGGTGCGGCTGCTGGCCCCCATCCCCGAGCCCAGCCGCAACGTCTATGCCGTGGGCTGGAACTATCTCGAGCACTTCAAGGAAGGCGAGGCCATGCGCCTCAAATCCGCCGACCTGCCCGAGCATCCGGTGTTCTTCACCAAGGCGGTGGGCACCGTCAACGGTCCCTATGATCCGATTCCCTATGACGCCGCCGTTTCCACCTCCATCGACTGGGAGTGCGAACTGGCGGTGATCATCGGCAAGGGGGGCAAAAACATCGCCGAGGCCGACGCCATGAAGCACGTCTTCGGCTTTTGCGTCATCAACGACACCACGGCCCGCGATGTGCAGCAGAAGAAGCACGGCGGCCAGTGGTTCAAGGGCAAGAGCCTGGACGGCCACGGGCCGCTGGGGCCGTGGATCGTGCCGGCCTCCGACATCGACCACACCCGGGTCCATCTGATCACCCGGGTCAACGGGGTGGTCAAGCAGGACGCCAGCACCGAGCAAATGTACTTCAAGGTACCGCGCATCATCGCCGAGCTGTCGGCGGGCCTAACCCTGGAGCCGGGCGACATCATCGCCACCGGTACGCCCCCCGGCGTCGGCGGAGCGCGCAAGCCGCCGGAATTCCTCAAACCCGGCGATGTGATGGAAACCGAGATCGTCGAGATCGGCCTGCTGCGGAACGTGATCGGCGGGTAGGGCGGGGGATCACCCCGCCATGCGGGATTCCTCCAGGGTGGCAAGCTCGGTGGCCAGGGTCTCCAGCATGGTGACCACGGCCACCGAGGCCTTGTTCATGTCGTCGATGGCGGCGAAGGCGGCATCCAGGTCGCCGGCGGCGGCGTGGGTCAGGGCCCGCTTGGCCGCCGCGTGCACCTCCTGGTGCGGGTTGACCAGGTTGGAATAGGCCGGCTTGGACGAGATGGCCTTGTCGCTGATGGCGTCGTACCACTTGCCCAGGCGGCAATTGTGGTGGTCGGGCACGCCGTCGGCCTTCAGATCGGTGCGGCCCAGCACGCCGTCCAGCACCCGGCGCTTGAAGGCGATGTGGTCGTTCTTGGCGATCTCCACCAGCAGGGCGCCCGAGCCCAGGCTGGCGTAATTGCCCACCTGGGAATCCAGATGCTGGCTCATGCGCCCCATGGCTTCGAGCACGTCGCCCAGAAGCTTGTTGTTGGCGTCGGTCAGGCTGACCACCTGGGTGGTGCCGTCGGCCAGCCGGGTGGCGGTGCCGGACTGGCCGTCCAGTTCCCGCGAAATGGTGCTCATGCTGGTCTGGACCGAGCCCACCTGATCGGCGATGCCGTGCAAGCGCTCGCCGAGCGCCCCCACCAGCGAGCGGCCCTCGGTGACGGCCCCGGTGCTCTCGTCGATGGCGCCGACGATGGAACTCATCTCGCCCTGCAATCCCTCGATGCGCATGCGGATGTCCACGGTGGCCTTGGCGGTCTGGTTGGCGAGGTTCTTCACCTCGCCCGCCACCACGGCGAAGCCCTTGCCGGCCTCGCCGGCCCGGGCCGCCTCGATGGTGGCGTTGAGCGCCAGCAGGTTGGTCTGGCCCGCCACCGTCTCGATGGCGGTGACGATCTCGCCGATCTGGGCCGAGGCCTCGGCCAGTCCCTGGACCTTCTGGCCGGCGGCGTTGACGGCGTTGACGATGCGTTCGAAGGCCGACAGGGCCTCCTGGCTGGCGTTAAGCCCGGTCACGGCCGCGTTCCCGGCCTCGCCGGCTTCCTGGGCGGCGTGGCTGGAATCGGCGTTGATGGCGTCGATGGAGCCCCGCATGTCGTCCACGGCGGCGGCCATGCGGGTAACCTCGGCGGTGGACATGTCGATCTCGCGCTTCATGCGCGACAGGGTGATCATGGCCTCATTGCCCAGCATGGCGGCCTGGACCAGCGAGCGCAGCATGTCGCGCTGCATGACGAAGCGGTCGTGATCGGCCTTCTTGCGCGCCGCCAGTCTTTCCTGCTCGGCGGCATCCAGGCGCTGGCGGGCCTCGGCCATTTCGCCCAGGACCTCGGCGACCTGACGGAATTCATCCCGGCGGGTGGGGCTGAGCTGCATGGCGTCGCCCGACTGACCCGAGCGCAGGGCGTCGATATCGTGATGCAAGGCCCTGAAGCCCAGGGACACGCTGCCGGTGATCAGCAGGCCCAGGCCGCCGACCACGGCCAGGATGGCGGCCAGCATCACGCCGCGCCGCGCCAGTTCGGCCCGGAAGGCGGTGTCGACGTCATCGATATAGATGCCCGAGCCGATCAGCCAGCCCCAGGCGGGGAAGCCCTTGACGTAGGAGAGCTTCTGATAGGTCTCGGTGGTGACGCCGCCGCCTTCCTTGGGCTTGGGCCAGTCATAGGTGACATAGCCCTGTCCGGCCTTGTCCACCACGGTGACGAAGGCGCCGAACAGGTTGACGTTGTTCAGCGGCTCGAACGGGCCGGAATTGCCGGTTCGCATGGAGGTGGCCTTGTTGAACTTGGCGTCGTCCAGGACCTTGCCGTCCAGCTGGGGCGAGATGGGGTGCATGACGATCCGGGGCACGGGCTTGCCCATGTCGTTCATCCACAGATACTCGACCTTGTCGTAGCGCATCTTCTTGATGGCGGCCTTGGCGGCGGTCTTGGCGTCGTCTTCGCTGAGACGGCCCTGGCGGGCCTCCTCGGCATAGTGCTCGAGGACGCCCGAGGCGGTTTCCACCACGTGGCGCAGCTTGACCTCGCGTGCCGCCACCATCTCGTCCTTGAGCTGGACCGAATCGGCGATGAACACGGTGGCCAGACCCATCAACGGCAGGCCGCCCAGCAGCCATAGGCGCGTGGTGATCCGCAGCCCCGAAAGGGCGTCGAGCATTCCCATGATGTAGCCTCCCAAGGCGCATCCGATTCGAGCCGGCGCGTCCATGTCTGATTGCCATCAGCCTAATATGGCGATGCCGGGAGACTCAAGGATTACGGTAAACCGGCGCCTCAGGGCTCGCCCCAGGCCAGCAGGGGGGCGCATTGCTCCGCCGCCACCCGGCAGGGGTCCACGGCGTTGATCACCGTGGCGGCGGCGAAGCTGTCGGTGTAGATGCGCAGCGGCAGCAGGCTCTGGGGATCGAGGTGGACGAGGTATTCGGCCCCGGCCCACATCTTCTGGAAGCGCGGCTTGAACCCCGCCACCGGCCGCAGAACCATGGTCAGTTCGATGGAATCGAATTCCTGGTCCCGGATGGCGATCCGGCGGGCGCCCTTGACCTCCACATCGAAATCATAGGCCCGGCGGCCGTCATAGCTGGCCAGGCGGAAGGTGCCGGGGCCGGTACCGGCCAGGGCCTGACGGGCCTTGCGGCCCAGCAGGGCAATGTTGGTCAGCGGGTCGCGCACGCCCCGCCGCGCCTCGGGCGGGACGGTGGGGGCGGGCTCGTCATTGTCGGGGGGAGGGGCGAAGACCGCCAGCACTTCATCCAGCACGGTGAAGGCCTCGCCGCCCCGGAAGGCCAGCCGCAGCATCTGCTCCTGGGTGCGGTTGCGGAAATGGGTCTGGTAATGCTCCGAGCCCAATTCCCCCGCGCTCCCCTCGCGGCCGCCGCCCTCGGCGGCGAAGCGCAGGCGCAGGAGCCTGTCGAACAGGCCAACGGTGCGGATGGTCATGCCCGTCTGCACCGCGCCGTCCCGCTGGTCGCCGGTCACCGCCATGTCGCCGGCGTGAAAGCCGCCCCACATGATCTCGTAGCGCCAGCCCGCCGGCTCGGCCGAAGCCGCCGCGGGAAGCAGGCCGGCAACCATCGCCGCCAGGATCAATGCAGTTCTGGCCATCATTCCTTGCCGTCCCATCCGGGCATTGTGGCGGGGCGGGCAAAGACCCGCCTTGATCCCCATCATGCCACCCCAAGGAGTAGCATAGTCTCCCACCGCCACGCTACTCGGAGGACATAGTCTCCATTTTCCATCTCGTCCGTGCCGGCCAAGTGGTGTAGGTGACGACAGGCTGTTGCGGTGCGGCATGGCGAGGGGGGCCTCCCGGCGGCGGCAATCGGCTGGAATTCCTCCAAACGACTGATTTTCAAACATGATCAGGCTTGGCAAACCGCTGCCCAGAGGGCATTGTTTTCCGCAAAATAGTGCGTGCGCGCAATGACAAGCAGTGACAACGAACAACAGGAGAAGCCATGTCTCTGACCATTGGTGTTCCAAGGGAAACGTTCCCCAACGAGAAGCGGGTGGCGAGCGTTCCCGATGTCGTCGAGAAGCTGATCAAGCTCGGCTTCTCCGTGGTGGTCGAGACCGGTGCCGGCGCACTCGCCAATTTCGATGACGAGTCTTATGTGGCCGCTGGTGCCACCATCGCCAAGAGTGCCGCCGAGCTTTGGGCCGCCTCCGGCATGGTCTTCAAGGTCCGCGCCCCGTCCATGGACGAAGTGGCGCTGATCAAGGAGGGCACCACCCTGATCGGCTTCGTCTGGCCGGCCCAGAATCCCGAGCTGATGCAGGCCCTGGCGGCGCGCAAGATCACCGTGCTGGCCATGGATTGCGTGCCGCGCCAGCTCTCGCGCGCCCAGAAGATGGACGCCCTGTCCTCCATGGCCAATATCGCCGGCTATCGCGCCGTGGTCGAGGCGGCGCACCAGTTCGGCCGCTTCTTCACCGGCCAGATCACCGCCGCGGGCAAGGTTCCCCCGGCCAAGGTCTTCGTCGCCGGCGCCGGCGTGGCCGGCTTGGCCGCCATCGGCACCGCCGTGGGACTGGGCGCCGTGGTGCGCGCCAACGACACCCGCGCCGAGGTGGCCGATCAGGTCAAGTCCATGGGCGCCGAATTCGTCAAGGTGGAGTACGAGGAAGAGGGCTCGGGCGGCGGCGGCTACGCCAAGGTCATGAGCGAGGGCTTCCAGGCCGCTCAGCGCGAGATGTACGCCCAGCAGGCGCGCGAGGTGGACATCGTCATCACCACCGCCCTGATCCCCGGCAAGCCGGCGCCCCGGCTGATCACCGCTGAGATGGTCCAGAGCATGCGGGCCGGCAGCGTCATCGTCGACATGGCCGCCGAGCAGGGCGGCAATTGCGAGCTGACCGTGCCGGGCGAGGTGGTGGTGCGCCATGGCGTGACCATCGTCGGCTATGCCGACCTGCCCAGCCGCCTGTCCAAGCAGGCCTCGACGCTGTACGCCACCAATCTGCTGCGCCTCACCGAGGAGCTGTGCAAGACCAAGGACGGCATCATCGACGTCAATTTCGGCGACGATGCCATCCGCGGCCTGACGGTCATCAAGGACGGCGAGATCACCTGGCCGGCGCCGCCCCTGGTTCTGCCGGCGCCGCCCGCCCCCAAGCCGGCCGCCGCCATGCCCGAGAAGAAGGCGTCGGGCCACGGCCACGGCGCGGGCGAGCCCATGTCGGCCAAATCCCTGGCCATCACCTTCGGCATCGGTGCCCTGGCCTTCTGGTTCGTGGGCGCCAATGCCCCCGAGGCCTTCCTGGGCCACTTCACCGTGTTCGTGCTGGCCTGCTTCGTGGGCTACATGGTGGTGTGGAACGTTACCCCCGCGCTGCATACCCCGCTGATGAGCGTCACCAACGCCATCTCGTCGATCATCGTCATCGGTGCCCTGGTTCAGATTTCTCCGCCGCTGGGCGAGGGGATCTCCAGGCCCGGCTTCTGGATCGGCCTGCTGGCGGTGATCAGCATCATTCTCACCTCGATCAACATGTTCGGTGGCTTCGCGGTCACCAAGCGCATGTTGGCGATGTTCCGCAAGTAAGGGGGGCACCATGTCCGCAAGTCTCGCCACCGTTTCCTATATCGGTGCCACCATCCTGTTCATCCTCAGCCTCGGCGGCCTGTCCAATCCCGAGACCTCGCGCCGCGGCAACGTGCTCGGCATGATCGGCATGGCCCTGGCGGTGATCGCCACCGTGTTCGGTCCCCAGGTCACCTGGGGCGGGGTGCCGTGGATCATCATCGCCATGGCCATCGGCGGCTCGGTCGGTCTTTACGCCGCCCGCACCGTGCAGATGACCCAGATGCCCGAACTGGTCGCCCTGATGCACTCCCTGGTCGGCCTCGCCGCCTGCCTGGTGGGCTTCGCCAGCTACATCGACACCGCCCACACCTTCGTCGGCGCCGAGAAGACCATCCATGACGTGGAGATCTATATCGGCATTCTGATCGGTGCCGTGACCTTCTCGGGCTCGCTGATCGCCTTCGGCAAGCTGTCGGCCAAGATCGGCGGCAAGCCGCTGCTGCTGCCCGCCCGCCATCTGCTCAATCTGGCCGGCCTGCTGGTGGTGATCTGGGTCGGCAAGGGCTTCCTCAACGCCGAAAGCACCGGCGGCGGCTTCTTCGCCCTGATCATCATGACCCTGATCGCCCTGGCCTTCGGCGTGCACATGGTGATGGCCATCGGCGGCGCCGACATGCCCGTGGTGGTTTCCATGCTGAACAGCTACTCGGGCTGGGCGGCGGCGGCCACCGGCTTCATGCTGAACAACGACCTGCTGATCGTCACCGGCGCCCTGGTGGGCTCCTCGGGCGCCATCCTGTCGTACATCATGTGCCGGGCCATGAACCGCAACTTCATCAGCGTCATCGCCGGCGGCTTCGGCACCGGCGGCGGCACGGTGGCGGCTCCGGCCGATGGCCAGCCGGCCGGCGAGGTCATCCCGGTCAGCGCCACCGAGACAGCCGAGCTGCTGAAGGACGCCAAGAGCGTGATCATCGTTCCCGGCTACGGCATGGCGGTGGCCCAGGCCCAGCACACGGTCTACGAGATCACCAAGCATCTGCGTGAGAAGGGCGTCAATATCCGCTTCGGCATTCATCCGGTGGCGGGCCGCATGCCCGGTCACATGAACGTGCTGCTGGCCGAAGCCAAGGTGCCCTACGACATCGTCATGGAGATGGACGAGATCAATGACGACTTCCCCGAGACGGATGTCGCCATGGTCATCGGCGCCAACGACATCGTCAACCCGGCAGCGCAGGAGGATCCCAATTCTCCCATCGCTGGCATGCCGGTGCTGGAGGTGTGGAAGGCCAAGACCTCCATCGTCATGAAGCGTTCCATGGCGTCCGGCTATGCCGGCGTCGACAATCCGTTGTTCTACAAGGAGAACAACCGGATGCTGTTCGGCGATGCCAAGAAGATGCTGGACGAGGTGCTGACTGCCTTGAAGGCCTGAAGCGCCGAGGGGCAGCGGGAAAACTCCACTTCGGGGGCTTTCGCCCCCGATCCCCCAACCGGGAAGCACAGCTTCCCGAACCCTTCAGCTCTTTAATAGAAAGAAGCTGGAGGTTCGGAGGCTGTGCCTCCGAGCGGGTCTGGGCGGATGCCCAGCCGCGCAAGCGGGGATTTTCCGGTGTGCGAAAAAGGCGGCGGCCTCCGGAAGGGGGCCGCCGTTTCGCTTTTGGGCATATGTTCTTCGTTTAGAGTTAGAAGAATTCTAAATACATCTTCCAAATCCACAAGGAAGTTGTGAGTATAGCGCTGTGTTCGTGCCTCGGGTTCCGCCGGGTGGAGAGAGCCGGCAGGGCGGGGGGAAGTCCCTCCGGGGAGCGGCCACGTTCTGAAATCCATATCAGGGGAACATGCCATGATCAGACGCATGACGCTTTCGCTCGCCCTTTTGCTGGGCATGCAGGCGCTTGACGCCCAGGCCGCGTCCGAGCCGATCCAGCCCATCACACCCGCCAAGGTCAAGGATGCCGGCCTGGCCGAGCTGGGCAAGAAGCTCTATTTCGACACCCGCCTGTCCAAGTCGGGCTTCATCTCCTGCAATTCCTGCCACAACCTGTCGCTGGGCGGCACTGACAACCTGAAGACCTCCATCGGCCACAACTGGCAGAAGGGGCCGATCAACGCCCCCACCGTGCTGAACTCCAGCATGAACCTGGCCCAGTTCTGGGACGGCCGCGCCAAGGATCTGAAGGCCCAGGCGGGCGGCCCCATCGCCAATCCGGGCGAGATGGCCTTCACCCATGAACTGGCGGTCGAGGTGCTGCAATCCATTCCCGGTTATGTGGCCGAGTTCAAGAAGGTGTTCGGCAACGACAAGGTGACCATCGACGAGGTCACCAAGGCTATCGCCGCTTTCGAAGAGACCCTGGTCACCCCCAATTCCCGCTTCGACAAGTGGCTGAAGGGCGACAAGAAGGCCCTGACCAAGGCCGAGTTGGCCGGCTATGCCCTGTTCAAGGATTCCGGCTGCACCGGTTGCCATAACGGCGCGGCGGTGGGCGGCAACTCGTTCCAGAAGATGGGCGTGGTCGAGGCCTACAAGGCCAGCAGCCCGGCCGAGGGCCGGGTGGGCGTGACCAAGGACGAGGCCGACCGCTTCAACTTCAAGGTCCCGACGCTCCGCAACGTCGAACTGACCTATCCCTACTTCCACGATGGCGAGGCCGCCACTTTGAAGCAGGCCGTCGACACCATGGGCCGTATCCAGTTGGGCCGCCAGTTTACCGATGACGAGAACGGCAAGATCGTTGCCTTCCTCAAGTCCCTGACCGGCGACCAGCCCAACTTCAAGCTGCCGATCCTGCCGCCGTCCTCGGACGCCACGCCGCGCCCGGTGCCGTTCGACAAGTAGGCTTTCGCGAACTCGGGCGGCCGGGCGTAGGTCCGGCCGCCTTTTTCGTGGGCGAAGCACAAGGCGGGCTGCTGCCCGCGCCCGCCTGGGGCGATGCCCCAGACCCCCTTTGTATTCATAAAATGACTGGGGTTTCAGGGGCTGTGCCCCTGATGGGCGGGGGCGAAAGCCCCCTCGCGAAGCGATCCGGTGCGCCTTAGGCCGTCTCCACCCCCGCCAGGAAACGCTGGACCGAAGTGTTGAGGGCATCGGACTGGCTGCCCAGGGCCGTCACCGCCCCCAAAACGTCGGTGGCGGTCTTTCCCGTCTCTCCCGCCTCGCTGGTGACGTCGCTGACATGGCGCGAGACCTCGCGGGTGCCCCCGGCGGCCTCGGCCACATTGCGGGCGATGTCGCGGGTGGTGGCGTCCTGCTCCTCCACCGCGGCGGCGATGGCCGAGGAGACCTCGTTGATGCGCTCGATGATGGCGCCGATTCCCTGGATGGCGGTGACCGCCTGATCGGTGGCTGCCTGGACGGCGCCCACCTGCTCGGTGATCTGGCTGGTGGCCCGGGCGGTCTGGGTGGCCAGATGCTTGACCTCGTTGGCAACCACGGCGAAGCCCTTGCCGGCTTCTCCCGCCCGGGCCGCCTCGATGGTGGCGTTGAGCGCCAGCAGGTTGGTCTGTCCGGCAATGTCGCCGATCATGGTGACCACTTCGCCGATATTGCGGGCGGCGTCGGCCAGCCCGTGCACCAGGGCGTTGGTGCGCTCGGCTTCGGCTACCGCCTGCTTGGACACCTGGGCCGAGGTGGCGACCTGCCGGCTGATCTCGTTGATGGAGGCGGACAATTCCTCGGCGGCGCCGGCCACCGTTTCCACGTTGATGCTGGCCTCCTCGGCGGCGGCGGCCACGGCGGCGGCGTGGCCCTCCATGCTCTGGGCCGAGCTTCCCAGGGAATTGGCGGAGTTGTTCAGCAACCGGGTGGCGTCGCCCACGGCGGCCAGGGCGCCCGAGACCTCCTGGCGGAAGGCGGCGGTCAGCCGCTCGATGGCTTGGCGCCGGCGTTCCTTGGCTTCCTGCTCGGCCTTCTGCTCGGCCGCCAGTTTCTCGGCGGCAAGGTGGTTGTTGCGAAACACCTGGACGGCGCGGGCCATCTCGCCTTCTTCCGTGGGGAGGTCGACCCCCTCGACGGAGATGGCGGTATCGCCCGTGGCCAGCCGGCTCATGGCGTTGGTGATATGGGCGATGGGGCCGGTGATGCCCTTGGCCAGGATGCCGGCGGCGGCGAAGGTGATGCCCAGACCGCCGATCACCGCGATGATCTGTCCCCACAGGAACAGCCGGGCGTCGGAGGTGGTCTTGGTGGCCGACGCCACCAGATCGGTGGCGATGCGGTCCTCCACCACCTTCATCAGGTCGATGCGCTTTGTGGTGGCCTCGAACCACTTGGGAGCGGGGACGCCCTCGCCGCCGGACAGCGCCTTGGCATGGGCCGCCTCTCGCAGGGTGTTGACCTCGGCGACGATGGGATCGCCCATCTTCTCGCGGAAGAAGGCCACTAGCTCGGGCGAGGCGGTGCGGACGAAGTGGGCGAACAGCATTTCCTGGTCGGCGATCAGCGAGACCAGGCGACGGTAGATCACCGGGTCGAAGGTCCCGGCAAAGCCGGCCGCGCCGGTGGCCCGTTCCTGTCCGGCCCGCTCCTTGGCTTCCATGAAGGAGAGATAGGCGCCGACCGCCTCGGCGGCCTTCTTGTCCGGGGTCAGGCGGGCCATTTGGCCCACCATGTCCAATTGCACCTTGATCAGGGCGGTGTAAGCCTGGAACAGCGCATTGCGGTCCATGGCGCCGGAATCGATATCGGCGCGCATCTTGGCGCGCCCGGCCAGGGCGTCGCGGGCCTTGGCCTGCGAGGCGGCGAAGTCCGGCCCCAGGGTGGCGACAGGGTCGCTGGTCTGCTCCTCGAACCGCCGGGCTGCTTCGTCGGAGAGTTTGCGCTGGGCCTCGACCCGGTCGCCGAATTGCTTGCGCCCGCTGGCCACATACAGGGAGGAGGCGCCGCGCTCCTTCTGGAGTTCGTGAACCACGGCGCTGACGCTGTTGGCCGTCGCGGCCATGCGGATCAGTCCGCTGGTATCGTCCACCACCAGCCAGCGGAGTACGATGACATAGCCGGAGAAGGCGACGAGGCCGAATACCGGAAGGAGAAATGCCAGAAGAATCCTTCGCCCAATCCGAAGATTACGCAGTAATTCCATGGCCTGAATTCCCTCAACGCAGAGCAAACCTGTATTCAGGGTACGGGTATACTGCGCCGGGAGCAAGTCGCCATTACGGTATAGGTAAAGACCGAAAGGCGCCACGACCTATGGTCATGGCGCCAGCGATGGCGTCGCTATAATTTTCAGTCCGGCCGCCCCCTTGTTCGGTGCGGCCGAGAGTCGAGCTTTAGAAGCCCTCGCGCTCCAGGCGCTTGCGCTCCAGCTTGCGGGCGCGGCGCACGGCCTCGGCCTTCTCGCGGGCACGACGTTCAGACGGCTTTTCGTAGTTCCTACGAAGCTTCATCTCACGGAAGACCCCCTCGCGCTGCATCTTCTTCTTGAGCGCCTTCAGGGCCTGATCGACATTGTTGTCACGAACGAGAACTTGCACGTTTCGCCACCGCTCCTCTACGCTTGAAAACCCTCCCGACGTACGGCATCTCTGCCGTCCGGGGAGGTGGGTTGATAGCACAGTGCTGCCCCCTTGTGAAGGGGTTAGGCGGGTTCTATAACGCGGAAATGATTTTTGTCCGTCGCCGAGGAGAATTGGAAATGGAATCGCGTCCGCTCAAGGATGCCTTGGTGACCGCCATGCTGCCCCATGCCGCCTTCGACGGCTGGTCGCGCCAGACCTTGGAGGTGGCGGCGGCCGAGCTGGACATGGACCCGTCCCTGCTGGCCCGCCTGTTTCCCCGGGGCGCCGTCGACGCGGTGTCCCACCTGGTGGAGCACGCCGACCGGACCCTGGAGGCCGATCTGGCAGCAATTGGGCTGGACGGGCGCGGGGTGGGGGAGAGGGTGTTTCTGGCGGTCAAGCTGCGGCTGGAGCGCTGGGCCGACCACCGCGAGGCCATCCGCCGCGCCACCTCGATTCTGGCCTTGCCGCAGAATCTGGCCCTGGCGGCGCGCCTGACCTGGGGCACCGCCGATGCCCTCTGGCTGGCGGTGGGCGACCGCTCGGCCGATTTCTCCTGGTACACCAAGCGCGCCACCCTGGCGGCGGTCTATTCCGCCACCTTGCTGTACTGGCTGGACGACGAGTCGGAGAATTGCGCCGACACCTGGGGCTTCCTGCGGCGCCGTCTCGACGATGTGCGCTCGCTGCCCCAGATGCGGCAGAAGGTCGAAGGGCTGTTGGGCGGCCGCAAGACCGCCCTTATGCAGCGTTTCCGGGGCGTGGCGCCCCGGGCCTGATCAGGCGACCGTGTCGATCAGGTTGCCCGACAGCAGCTTGTTCAGATAGGACGCCGTTTCGTTGGAATCGGTGCTGCCCTTGGTCAGGGTCTTCAGAATAGACTGCAGCGTCTCGGCGCTGGACGAGGTGGCCTGGCCATAGGTGGTCGAGGTCGAGCTGGAGCCGTCGCCGTATTTGGTGACGGTGGTCTTGGTGCCGTCCGCCGAGGTGGTGGTGGTCACAGAGACCACTTCGTCCGAAGATCCGCTGGAGCTGCCGCCGGCCGAGCCGCCGCCACCGCCGCCGCCCGCCGGCGGAGCGCCCCCGCCGGCCTGCGCCCCGCCGGACGGAGCCGCCGCCGAGAACCCGGACGCGAACTGGTCGGCGGTCAACCCGCTGGTGGCGTCGCCGCCGCTCTTTTCGGCGATCTTCTGGTAAAGCTGCTTGGCCTGATCCTCGCTGACATTATCGTGGCGGCCGGAGACGAACTCGTCCTGGGTCAGCTTGCCGTCGCCATCGCTGTCCAGCTTGGAGAACAGTTCCGAGGCGTCTGGGCCCTTCTGGCTGCCGCCGGCGCTACCTGACTGCTGAATCTGGCTTTCGAATTCGTCCAGGGCCTTGATCACCGAATCCGCCTGCTCCTGGGTCAGCGAGCCGGAGGACACGTCCTCCTTCAGCTTGGCCTCGATGGCGCTGCGCACATCGGTGGGGGAGGGGGGGGAGCCGGACGAGGACTGGGACTGGAAGACGGAGTTGATCTCGGATTCCACCTGGGACGCCACGTCGGACGTCAGGCCGTTCTTCTTCAGGTCGTTCAGCAACAAGGATTGGATGGAGGATTGATTCCCCACGGATGCGACGGACATGGCCGATCTCCTTCTGAGACTAAGGTTCTGTCAGGTTCAACGCCGGGGCGGCGGGGTTCCTTGCGCAAAAAATCACCCCCATGCCAAAAGGGGTAGGCGGCATGGGGGTGGAGCGGCGATCACGCCGCCAGACTGGTATTGGCGGTGCTGAGCAGATTAGCCTTCTGGTAGGAGCCGATGGCCTTCAGCAATTCCTGCAGCAATTGGTCGGTGCTGGAGGATTGGGTCGCAGACGCGGTCTGGGTGCTTGCTGTTTCCTCTGCGCGGTCGGGCGGCCCGGCCTTTTGCATCCCCTCGGCCAATTGGTCCTGGCTGAGGCCGGTCGAGGAATCGGCTCCGGCGGCCGAGGCGATCTTGTCGTAGAAAGCTCCGGCCTGATCCTCGCTGACGTTGTCGGGACGTCCGGCGGTGAATTCCGCCCGGCTGACGGTGCCGTCGCCATCGCTGTCCAGGTCCTCGAACATCTTCGAGGTGTCGGGTCCGCTCTGGGCCGATTGGGTGGACGACGTCTGGGATAGAAGCTGGGACAGGATCTGGTTGATCATCTGGTCTTCGCTTGACGATTCCTGGGTGGAGTCGCCGGGTGGCGGGCCGCCCGGCGGTCCCATGGCCTGAAGCCCGCTGGCCAATTGGTCCTGGCTGAGGCCGGACGCGGTGTCCGCCCCGGCGGCGGTGGCGATCTTGTCGAAGAAGGCGCCGGCCTGATCCTCGCTGACATCGTCGGGACGCCCGGCCACGAATTCTTCCCGGCTGACGGTGCCGTCGGAATCGGCATCCAGGTCCTGGAACATCTTTTCCGGATCGGGCGGGCCGCCATGGCCGCTTCCCTGGCTCTGGGCGTTCTGCTGGGCTTCCTGGTTCTGCAGCAGCACCGTCTGCATGCTGGACGCCATTTGCTGGAAGGCCGAGGCCAGATCGCTTTGGCTGAGCGATCCCTTGCCTGACGTATCGAGCGAATCGAACAGCGAGCCGGCCTGATCCTCGCTGACATCGTCCGGCTTGCCTGCGACGAATTCGGTGCGGTCGACCGAGTTGTCAGAGTTGGTGTCAAGCTTCTTGAATATGGAGCTTATGTGCTGTGTTGATGATGCGGCGGATGTGCCTAGTCCGTGTAGCATGATGACTCTCCATCAGTCTTGAACTGAGCGGATTTCGTTTCCGGTCGAGTCGTTTCACGGCCCTGGATATACTTCCCATGCGCGGAAAAATAAGAAATTATTTCTTATGTTTTTCTTGAAAATGCCAATCGCACCACGTTATTTCTATGTGGTGTCACGACGCTGGCTCGGCCGGCATCTTTGCAAGCGCGGGGCCAGGGCGTAAAATCCGCGTAACTCGTTGATCTGGTGGAAAATGGTTGTGCCGTCTTATCCCTCGTGTCCGACGGTCCCGGCAGTTTTTGCCGTGGTCCCGGGCAGAATTTGCCGGGTGGGCGCATGATTTTCCGCATGGATCGACTGTTCCGGGCCGTTCAATCCAGTGATGACGCTTGGCGTGGAGGTGGTTTGGACCGGGCTGGGCGGCTGCGTCCCGAGATGGATGCGGCCAGTGATGACGACTTGCTGCGGGCGATCGCCCAGGGGGACCGCCGGAGCTTCCAGCGGCTGATGGAGCGTCATGTCCGCGCCATGCTGGCCCTCTCCACCCGGGTGCTGCGCAATCCCGACGATGCCGACGAGATTGTGCAGGAGGCCTTCCTGAAGGTCTGGACTCTGGCATCTGGCTGGCAGTCGGATCGCGAGGCCAAGTTTTCCACCTGGCTTTATCGGGTGGTGCTGAACGCCAGTCTCGACCGCCTGCGCCGGGCCCGCTTCGTGGCGGAGGAGGAGGCGGACGAGCCCGTCGACCCCGCGCCGGGCGGGCTGGACCGGGTGGTGGCGCGCCAGAGGGAGCGTCTGGTCTCGACCGCCATGGCCGAGATGCCGGCCAGACAACGCGAGGCGTTGTCGCTATATTATTTCAGCGATCTGACCGCTCCCGAGGCGGCACGGGTCCTGGATTTGTCGCTGAGCGCCATGGAAGCCCTGCTGGTAAGGGGCAAGCGCAGCCTGAGGACAGCCCTTGCCCGCCTGGGAATTCGGGGCATTGGAGACGTGACATGAGTGGCGATGAACTGGACGAAATGATGCGCAGGCTGGCCCCGCCGCCGGAGGTGACCTCCGATCGGGTCGCCCGGGTCATGGGGAATGTCATGGCCCGTCTGGACGAGACGCGGCCCGTGACCGGTTCCGTGTCGCGAATGGTGTCGTGGCTGGCCGGGCTGGTGCCGGTCTCCCGCTTCGCATTGCCCATGGCCGCTGCCGCCCTGCTGGGGATCGTGGTCGGCCACGAAGTGCGTCCGTCGGGCGAGACCGTCGCCTTGGAGCAGGCACTTGTTTCAACCTATTACGCGGGGCTGGGATATTGATGGGGCGTGAATTCTTGTCCCGCTGGGCTTTGCCGGCGTCGCTGGCCTTCAACGTCTTTCTGGCGACGGTGCTGTTCATGCGCGAGCCGGGGTTTCCGCCTGGTCCGCCGGGTGGTCCCGGTGGCCCGGGTGGCCCCGGCGGGCCGCCCACTCCGCTGCATCTGGCCGAGCGCCTGGCCGCCGATCTGCCGGCGGCCGATGCCGCCATCCTGCGCGCCGCCGTCCAGTCGCGTTCCCAGGCGGTGGAATACCAGTGGCGGGTGTGGACCGGCATGCCCGAGCGGGCGAGGACGGCCCTGGCGGCCCCCGATTTCAATGCCGAGGCGTTGCGCGCCATCCTGGCCGAGGGGCGCGAGGCCCATTATGCCGTGGACGGATTGATTGCCGAAGTGGTGCTCGACGCCGCTTCCGGCCTGTCGGCGGAAAGCCGGCAGGCCATCGCCCGCTGGCGTCCGCCCCATCCGCCCAAGGGCGGGCCGCCGCCGCCGCGCTGATCTCAGGGGGGCGGCAATCTCTCGGGTTGCCAGCCAGGGCGGACTTCCTTACAAAGGGCGCCTCCATTCAGCCTTAGGGGAACAGCCATGCGGGCCGAGATCGAGGCGCTCGCCCAGGATATCCGGCGATCAGCCGCCCTGTTGAAGCGTCATCTCAATTGGGACGAGGCGTTGATGCGGCTCGACGAGCTGAACGCTTCGGCCGAGAATCCCGATCTGTGGAACGACGCCGGCGCGGCGCAGAAGATCATGCGCGAGCGCAACGAGCTGGACAGCGCCATTCAGGGCTGCCGCGCCCTGGAGCGCGAACTGGCCGATCTGGCGGAACTGATCGAGCTGGGCGAGATGGAAGGCGACCAGACGGTCATCGACGACGCCGAGGAACAGGTTCGCGCCCTGAAGGAGCGCGCCGCCAAGATGGAGCTGGAAACCCTGCTCTCGGGCGAGGCCGACCACAACGATTGCTACATGGAAATCAATGCCGGCGCCGGCGGCACCGAATCCCAGGACTGGGCCGAGATGCTGCTGCGCATGTACACCCGCTGGGCGGAAAAGCACGGCTACAAGGTGGAATGGCTGGAAGAAAGCGCCGGCGAGCAGGCGGGCATCAAGTCGGCCACCATCCGCATTCTCGGCCATAATGCCTATGGCTGGCTGAAGACCGAAAGCGGCGTGCACCGGCTGGTGCGCATCTCGCCCTATGACAGCGCGGCGCGCCGCCACACCAGCTTCTCCTCCGCCTGGGTCTATCCGGTGATCGACGACACCATCGATATCCAGATCAACGAGAGCGAGTGCCGCATCGACACCTACCGCGCCTCGGGCGCCGGCGGCCAGCACATCAACAAGACCGATTCGGCGGTGCGTATCACCCATATTCCCACCGGCATCGCCGTGGCCTGCCAGATGGAACGGTCACAGCACCAGAACCGGGCGCGGGCCTGGGACATGCTGCGCGCCCGCCTGTACGAGGCCGAACTGCAAAAGCGCGAAGCCGCCGCCCAGGCGCTGGAAGACCAGAAGACTGATATTGGCTGGGGCCACCAGATCCGCTCCTACGTGCTGCAGCCCTACCAGATGGTCAAGGACCTGCGCACCAATGTGGAGACCTCGGACACCCAGGGTGTTCTCGACGGCGACCTGGACATGTTCATGGCCGCCTCGCTGGCCGCGCGGGTCCAGGGACAGGTGGATCAGGGTTAACGGGCGGCGGAACAACTCCCCTTCGGGGGCTTTTGCCCCCGATCCCCCAACCGGGAAGCACAGCTTCCCGGACCCTTCTGTTTTGAAATAAAGAGAAACTGGAGGTTCGGAGGCTGTGCCTCGGAACGGGTCAGGGCGGTAGCCCTGCCGCGAAGCGGGGTTTTTCCGCAATCTGTTAAATTTCTGTAGCTGATTTGCTTTCCGCCCAAGGCGCCCTATAACATGGGTGAGATTCCTTGGGAGGAACGAGATGAGGCATGTGGTGATTTCGGTCGTGGTGGCCCTGGTGCTGGCGCTGGCCGGTGCGGGCGATGCCCTGGCCAAGGCGGGCAGTACCTCCAAGTCCAGCGGCGGCAGCTTCGGCTCGCGCGGGTCGCGGACCCATGACGCGCCGATGGAGCGCACCCTGGCGCCGCCTCCGGCGCAGACCAAGCCCGCAGGACCGCCGCCGCCGCCCCAGGCAGCCCCGCGCCCCGGCGCGGTTGACGCGGCTCCGCTGGCTCCGGCCGGCGCCGCCACTTCCGGCCTGCGTCCGGCTTCGCCCATGGGCGCTCCCATGGGAGCCCAGCAGCCCGGCTTCTTCCAGCGCAATCCCTTCATGGCCGGCTTGGCCGGCGGCCTGGTGGGCGCCGGGATCGGCTCCATGCTGTTCGGCCATTCGCCGGCCTTGGCCGCGGCGGCCGACGCGTCCCCCGGCGGCAGCTTCCTGGGACTGCTGCTCCAACTGGCGATTATCGGCGGTCTGGCCTGGCTGGCGTACCGTCTGTTCCGCGGGCGCTCCCAGCCGGCGGTTCCGGCAGGCAATCCCTACATGCGCACCGCCCCGGGCGAGCATGTGGAGCCCATGATCGGCGCCGGCCCGGTCCAGCCGCGCATCGAGCGCGAGTTCGATGCGTCCGGTGGCGACCAGGAGGCCTTTACAGAAATCCTGCAAGGGGTGCAAAAGGCCTGGAGTGACGGCAACCTGTTGCAGTTGAAGCGCTTCGCCACTCCCGAGGTGGTTGCCTTCCTCTCCGAGGACATGAGCCGCAATGCCAGCGAAGGCGTGGCCAACAAGGTGGAGAACGTCACCCTGCTGAGGGGCGACGTCAGCGAATCGTGGAGCGAGGGCGGCTTCGATTACCTGACCGCCATCCTGACCTTCTCGTGCAACGACTACATGGTGCGTCTGGATACCGGCGCGGTGGCCGACGGCAATCCCCATGCCACCGTGACCCATACCGAGGCCTGGACCTTCGTGCGCAGTTCCAATGGCGGCCGCTGGCTGCTGTCGGCGGTGCAGCAGGTTCAGTAGGCGGCTGACATGGAAAAGCCCCCGGCCGCAGGGCCGGGGGCTGTTTTTTTTCGAGCAACCTAGGTTAAATCTGACGCAGGTTGCTCAGCGGCCATTGAGGCCGCGCCCGGCGAGGGGCAAACATCAATTCTAGACCATCGCGCGCCATATTCGACGCTCTATGGTCTAGTACCCGAAGCCGTAGCGGCCGCAGCGGAAGGCCGCCACTTCCGGCGTGAGAACGCCGCACTTGAACGGCGCCCAGCTTTGACCGATCAGGGCGCGGACTTCCATGCCGGCTGCGCGGCACTGGCGGTCGGCGATGGTGCGAATCTCTTCGGGCTCGGACAGCCAGGTGCTGTAGCAGACATAGCTGGCGGGGCCTTCGGGCGTATCGGGAACCAGCGGCTTGGGCGCACTGGAGCAGGCCCCAAGGGCCAGGGTCACGGTAACGGCCAGAACTGCCTTGCGCATGCTTGAAATCCCCCTTTGGACAGCCACCGACTGGTAGCCTCCCTTGGGGCTGCTGGCAAGCGGTTTCACTTCATCGCGGATGGAGCGAAGCGTCGATAACTGTCGCCGATACCTTTAAGGAAGGTGCGGACCAGTTCGCCGAACACCGGTTCCAGGTCCGACGGTGTCTGGGCCTGATAGACCCAGCGGCGCACGCCCACATAGCTGACGGCCCCGTGCAGACCGGCGATCATCTCGATTTCCTCCAGGCTGACAGGGGCTTCGCTTTCCAGGCCTAGCTCTGCCCGCATCTCCAGGCACAGCGGCTCGAACAGATGGTCGCGCACATATTGCATGTAGCGGCTGGCGATGGAGCCGTCCTTGAGGCCGGCGAACATGAACAGCCGCACCCGCTCGTAACTGAAATTGGCCTTGCTGTAGGCCTGATAGAACTCGGTCAGGCGGTCGGCAAGGGGGCGGGAGCGGTCGTGCAGGGAGTCCAGCCAAGCGGGCTCCCAGGCATTGAGAAAGACCTCCTTGTAGACGCGCTCGATCAGGGCTTCCTTATCGGGGAAATAACGATAGAGCAGGGGTTGGGTGACACCCAGGCGCTCGGCCAGGGCTCGGGTCTGGCCTTCGAACCCCACTTCGGCGAAGAAGCGGATGGCCTCGGCGACAATCAGCTTCTCGCGCTCCTTGCGGGGCAGGCGGCGCCTGATCTTGTCGTCGGACGGCGCGGGAGCCGGACGGGGCCTCTCCCGGTTGAAGGCCGGGCTCATGCCGGCGGCGTGTGTATCCATCATCCCCCTCCACGTCACACATGACGTATTGTGACATAATGTAATACGTAGCGATCCCTACAGTGAACCGCAATCGGGTTGCGACCTGAGATTGTCGCTCAGGCGGGAAAAAAATTCGGCGGCTGTCTTCACGGCGAAACCGTGCAGCAGCCGTCCGCCCACCGAGGCCAGCCGTCCGCCGATCTCGCCCGCCGCATTCCAGCGCAGCAGGGTGGCGTCGTCATCGTCGGTCAGGGTGACCCGGGCGGCGCCCGAGACGAAACCGGCCACGCCGCCCTGTCCCTGGCCCTTCAGGGTGTAGGACTGGGCTTCGACCACGTCGGAGAGGGTCAGGAGGCCGGAAAAGCGGGCGGCCAGGGCGCCGACCCTGAGGGCCACCGTGGCGGCATAGGCGCCCGGTCCCGTGGCCTCCAATTTCTCGCAGCCGGGAATGCACGCCGCCAGGAAAGCTGGGTCGTTGAGGGCCTGCCACACCCTGGCGCGCGGCGCGTCGATGCGATGTTCTCCGTCGAAATCCATGGGGCCGCCCGATCCGGTTGCCAAAAAGGTGGATCATGGCATGAATGGCGTGGCAAAGTCTGCGCCCGGCTTTCTGGTAGGACCACTTCATGCGCGCGGTGATATTGCTGGCTTTGCTGGTCCTGATCTGGGGGGGGAACTGGCCGATCATGAAGATCGGCCTGGCCCATATCCAGCCCCTATGGTTCTGCGCCTTCCGTCTGGCCCTCGGCGTGGTCAGCATGGTGATCATCCTGGTGCCGCTGGGACGTCTGCGTCTGCCGCCCCGGGGGGACTGGCCGGTCCTGATGTCGCTCGGGCTGCTCAACATGGCTCTGTTCATGGTGCTGAGCAATCTGGCCCTGCTGGTGGTGCCGGCCGGGCGCTCGGCCATCCTGGCCTATACCACGCCGCTGTGGGTAGCCCCCGGCGCCGCGCTGTTCCTGGGAGAAAAGCTGACCGGCGGCCGCATGGCCGGGGTGCTGCTGGGGCTGGGCGGCATTGTGGTGCTTTTCAATCCGCTGAGCTTCGATTGGGGCAACCACGACGCGGTGGTCGGCAATCTGATGCTGCTGGCGGCAGCCCTGGTCTGGGCGGCCGCCATCCTGCACGTGCGCGGCCACCGCTGGTGCTCGTCCCCGCTGGATCTCGCTCCGTGGCAGATGGTGATCGGGCTGGTGCCGGTGGCGGCGGCGGCGCTCATCGAGGGCGCCCCCCGTCCCGACGGCAGTTTCGAGCTGGCCTGGACGCTGATCTACAACGGCACCCTGGCCACCGCCTTCGCCTTCTGGGCGGCGGTCACCGTCAACCGGCTGCTGCCGGCGCTCACTGTCTCGCTGAGCTTTCTCTGCGTGCCGGCGGGCGGACTGGTGTTTTCCGCCCTGATGCTGGGCGAGGGGCTGTCCCTGACCAATGTGGCCGGACTGGCGCTGATCGCCGGCGGTGTCGGAATCGTCGCCCTGGTCGGAGCGCGCGAGCGGCGGGCCGCTTCTGCCTGAAACGGCGAGCGTCGGTCCTCGAACACGCAACGACCATCCGCGATTGAGGCCGCGCCCGGCGAGGGGCGAACAGAAACCACTCCTTCTTGTGTCATGTTCGACGCAAGACGGGCCTGAAACGAACAACCCCGCCCCGGCAGGGAGGGCGGGGCGGGGTCCGTACACTCCTGCCCTCCGGGGGGGAGGGACAGGAGCCATGCTTCCTTCGTTCGTCCGGGGGCGGGAGGCATTGGCCTCTCCACCGAGGGAGGGTCATATTGTGACTCATTTTGACGGCGGTGGATTCGCCCGTTCGGCATGGCGGCCATGCAGGCGGTGAAGGCCGCCACAATCACGCCATGATCGGCTGGTTAGCTGTCCGGGTGAGCAGACACGGGGCGTTTCGCCACCTCTTGATTTCGGCGGTGCCTTGTCGCCATAATGGCGACGGTGGAATCGGTTGGTGCCCAGAGTGGGGCCACCGCAGCCGCCGGATCGGGGTGCTGTCATGAGACGGGCTCCGGGTCATGTTGCTCAATGGGAGGATATGACGATGCGTAACGTGAACGAGTGCTTCGACTAGCGGTCTTTTCCGGTTTTCGAATTGTTTCCAGGCGTGTTGGGCGTCAGGAAGGCATCAACTGGAGGGATCAGATCATGTCGGTAGCCAATCTTCCGGTCGTCGCAGGTGATGACGGCCTTGCCAAATATCTCAGGGATATCAAGGAGTTTCCTGTTCTCGCTCCCGAGGAGGAATTCATGCTGGCCAAGCGCTGGGTGGATTACGAGGACACGGATGCCGCCCATCGGCTGGTGACCAGCCATCTGCGCCTGGTCGCCAAGATCGCGCTGGGCTACCGCCATTACGGCTTGCCCGTGGCCGACCTCATCAGCGAGGGCAATATCGGCCTGATGCGCGCCGTCAAGAAATTCGAGCCCGATCGCGGGTTCCGTCTGGCCACCTATGCCATGTGGTGGATCAAGGCCTCGCTCAACGAGTTCGTGCTCAACTCGTGGTCCATGGTCAAGATCGGCACCCTGGCCGCCCAGAAGAAGCTGTTCTTCAACCTGCGCCGCATCAAGTCGCGGCTGCGGCTGCTGGAGGCCGGCGACCTCGCCCCCGAGCATGTGGCCACCATCGCCCGTGAACTGGACGTGGACGAGCGCGACGTGGTCGCCATGAACCGCCGCATGGCGGGGCGCGATTCCTCGCTCAACGCGCCGGTGGGCGAGGGCGGGACCGAGATTCAGGACCTGATGGCCGACGAGGCCGACAATCAGGAAACCGCTTATGGCAAACGCGAGGAACTGTCCAAGGGCCGGGTTCTGATCGCCCGGGCGCTGGATTCGCTGACCGAGCGCGAGCGGGAGGTGTTCGTCGAACGCCGTCTGCGCGACGATCCGGTCACCTTGGAAGAACTGGGCGGGCGCTACGGCGTCTCGCGCGAGCGCATCCGCCAGATCGAGGTCAAGGCCTTCGAGAAGGTGCGCGATCTGGTCCAGGCGGGATTCCTGCCAGCACCGGCGCGGGCGTGATCATTGGGGCGCTTGCCCCAAGCCCTAGCCGAGGCGATGCCCCGGACCCCCTTTGATTTCTGATCATCGGGGGCGGGGGCCTCGGCGGTTCGCGTTTCTTTCCGCTCAGCCCAGCTTGGCGGCCATGGACCGGACGTTCTGGACGAGAATCCCCAGCAACTTGGTCACGAAGGGATCGACGCCCTTCAGCTTGCCATCCACCACCGAGCGGGGGATGACGATCAGGGTCGTCTCGGTCTTGGCCCGGGCCGTGGCCATGCGGGGAGCGCCGTCGATCAGGGCCATTTCACCGAAGATCGTATTGGCGCTCAACTCGGCGAACACCGTCTCGCCCTTCAGCAGTTCCACCGCGCCCGCCTGGATGATGAAGGCCTGGTCGCCTGAATCTCCTTCCTTGAAGACGAAGCCGCCCGCGTGAACCACGCGGCGATCAAGGAAATCCATCATGACGGAGACTCCGGAACTTTACTCAACGCCAGCCTGACACGGTTAGGGCCAGGAGAGCCAGGGCGGAAAGAGCCAAGGCGGCGACTGCAATCATCGCGTGCCGCCGGGCGTCGGGATGGAAATTGTCGTTGGCCGGCCTGGGAATGCGTTGGGCCGGCGCCTTGCGGCGCCGCCCCTCCGTTTCTCCAGGACCGAGTCTAGCCACGCTTGGCGAGCGGGACGAAGTCCCGCTGCGCCGGGCCGACATACAGCTGGCGCGGACGGCCGATCTTCTGGTCCGGATCGGTCAGCATCTCGTTCCACTGGGCGATCCAGCCCACGGTGCGCGCCAGGGCGAACAGGCAGGTGAATACCTGGGTGGGGATGCCCATGGCGCGGAAGATGATGCCCGAGTAGAAGTCCACGTTCGGGAACAGCTTGCGCTCCACGAAGTAGGGGTCTTCCAGGGCGATGCGCTCCAGCTCCATGGCCAGCTTCAGCAGGGGCTCGTCGTGGTTGCCCAGTTCGTTCAGCACTTCGTGGCAGGTCTTGGCCATGATCTTGGCGCGCGGATCGTAGTTCTTGTACACGCGGTGGCCGAAGCCCATCAGACGGAAGGGATCATCCTTGTCCTTGGCCTTCTTGATGTACTCGGGGATGCGGTCCACCGAGCCGATCTCGTGCAGCATTTCCAGCACGGCTTCATTGGCGCCGCCATGGGCCGGACCCCACAGCGAGGCGATGCCGGCGGCGATGCAGGCGAAGGGGTTGGCGCCCGACGAACCGGCCAGACGGACGGTGGAGGTCGAGGCGTTCTGCTCATGATCGGCGTGCAGGATCAGGATGCGGTCCATGGCGCGGGCCAGGACCGGGCTGACCTTGTATTCCTCGCAAGGCGTCGCGAACATCATGTGCAGGAAGTTCTCGGCGTAGGAGAGCTTGTTCTGCGGATACATGAAGGGCTGGCCCTGGGAGTACTTATAGGCCCAGGCGACGATGGTCGGCATCTTGGCGACCAGACGGTAGCTGGCGATCATCCGCTGGTGCGGGTCATTGATGTCGACGGAATCGTGATAGAAGGCCGCCATGGCGCCGACCACGCCGCACATCACCGCCATGGGATGCGAGTCGCGGCGGAAGCCGCGGAAGAAGAACGAGATCTGCTCGTTCAGCATGGAGTGGCGGGTGATGTCGCTTTCGAACTTGGTCTTCTGCTCGGCGTTGGGCAGCTCGCCCTTGAGGATGGCATAGGCTACTTCCAGGAACGAGCAGTTCTCGGCCAGGTCGGAGATGGCATAGCCGCGGTGCAGCAGCACGCCGGCGTCACCGTCGATATAGGTGATGGCCGATTTGCACGAGCCGGTGGACATGTAGCCGGGGTCGTAGGTGAAGATGTCCTGGCTGGCGTACAGGGAGCGGATATCCGCCACCTTGGGGCCGATGGAGCCGGACAGCAGCGGGAATTCGGTGCTCTTGCCGGTGCTGTTGTTGATCAGCGTGACGGATTCCTTGGGAGTCTTGTTCTCGTTCGTCATGTCTTCATACCCCGTGGTCTACTTCACTGTTTAAGCCTAGTGGCGGCCGGTGGCCGCCCAATATTTCGCGGGCCGGCCCAGTCAGGCCGCCGTTGACGTGGTGGGTCGGGTTCCGCCGAGGGCGTCCTCGATGCGACCCAAAGATTCCTCGCGGCCCAGAACCTCCATCACCTCGAAGATGGGAGGCGAGACCGAAGAACCGGCAAGAGCCGCCCGCAAGGGCTGGGCGATCTTGCCGAGCTTTTGCCCGCGCGCCTCGGCCAGTCGGCGCGCGGCGTCCTCCAGAGTGTCCCGTGTCCAGGCACCCAATTCCTTGACTTCGGTCCGGTAGGCGGCGAGATCGGCGGTGGCGGTCTCGTCGGCCATGGTCTTGGCCGCCTTTTCGTCCAGGGCCAGCGGCCGCTCTGCCACGTAGAACAGGGCGGAATCGGCCAGTTCCACCATGGTCTTGGCCCGCTCCTTCAGCCCGGTCATGCCGGTGCGCAGGCGGGCGACGGATTCGCCGGACAGTGCCTTGCCGGTCTTGGCCTCCAGCAGGGGGACCAGCACCTCGGTCAGGCGGCCGTCATCGGCGCCGCGCATGTAATGGCCGTTGAGATTGGTCAGCTTGACGAAGTCGAAACGCGACGGCGACCGGCCCACCGAATCCAGGGTGAACCACTCGACGGCCTGCTCGGTGGAAATGATCTCGTCGTCGCCATGGCTCCAGCCCAGGCGCAGCAGGTAGTTGCGCATGGCCTCGGGCAGGAAGCCCATGTCGCGATAGGCGTCGACGCCCAGGGCGCCGTGGCGCTTGGACAGCTTGGCGCCGTCGGGGCCGTGGATCAGCGGGATGTGGGCGAAGGTGGGAACCTCCCAGCCGCAGGCCTTGTACAGCTGGTACTGGCGGAAGGCGTTGGTCAGGTGGTCGTCGCCACGGATAACGTGGGTGATGCCCATGTCGTGGTCGTCCACCACCACCGACAGCATGTAGGTGGGCGTACCGTCGGCGCGCAGCAGCACCATGTCGTCCAACTGGTCATTGGCGACGCGCACGTCGCCCTGGACCAGATCGGCGATGATGGTCTCGCCCTCGGCCGGAGCCTTGAGCCGCACCACGAAGGGCGCGCCCTCGGGGGCATCGGTGGCGGGGCGGTCGCGCCAGATGCCGGGATAGCGCATGGGCTGGCCCTTGGCCTTCTGCTCCTCGCGGATGGCGGTCAGCTCGTCCTGGGTACAGTAACAGCGATAGGCCTTGCCTTCGTCGAGCAACTGGCGCGCCACCTCGGCATGGCGGCAGGCGCGGGCGAACTGCATCACCGCCTCGCCGTCCCAATCCAGGCCCAGCCACTTGATGCCGTCGAAGATGGCTTCCACCGCGGCGTCTGTCGAGCGGGCGCGGTCGGTGTCCTCGATGCGCAGCAGGAACTTGCCGCCATGGTGACGGGCGAACAGCCAGTTGAACAGGGCGGTACGCCCTCCGCCAATGTGGAGGAAACCGGTGGGTGAGGGGGCGAAGCGGGTGACGACGGTCATGACGGTGCTTTCGGCGTCCTTTTTGCCGAGGGGGACAAGGCTGCCTTGTGTAGCATATCTTTATGCCCCTGACAGCCCGGTGTTGGGGGTGGATGGCAAAAAACCCGCCCGATTGGATAGGGGTTTTCCCGACCGCACGCTCCGGATCGGACGCGGTGGCGGGAGTACTGCGCGTAATGGGGGAGTGCCTGCTGGCGGAGCGCGGGCGCTGGCCCCTTTGGCTGCCCGTTTTCCTGGGATTGGGCATCGGCCTGTACTTCGCCCTGCCGTCCGAGCCGCCGGCGTGGTGGGGAGGCGTGGCTGTTCTGCTGGCGGCCGCCGGCCTGCTTTTGGTCCGGGGGCGGAGTCTGGCGCCGCTGCTGGCGGCCTCGTGCCTGCTGGCGATCGCCTTGGGTTTCGCCGCGACCCAGTGGCGCAGCCTTCGTCTGGCCGCCCCGGTGATCGAGCGGCATAGCGGCGCCCTGATGCTTGAAGGCGTGGTGGTGGAGGTGGAGGCCTTGCCCGACGGCGGCAGCCGTCTGACCCTGGGGCAACTGGTCCACGACCGCGACGATGTCTTGGTGCCGGCCCGGGCACGGATCAAGGCCAAGGCGGGCCTGTCCCTGGCCACCGTCGGCGATCGTATCCGGGTGCGGGCCATGCTGATGCCGCCGCCCCAGCCTGCCATGCCGGGGGCCTTCGACTTCGCCCGCTTCGCCTGGTTTCGCCAGTTGGGCGCCATCGGCACGGCCCTGGGGCCGGTGGAGGTGATCGCGGCCGGGGCGGCGACCGGCTGGCGGGCCGACCTCGCCACCAACGTCAACGAGATCCGCCACGCCATCACCGCCCGCATCCTGGCGGTGCTGCCCGGCGACCGGGGCGCGGTGACGGCGGCGCTGACCACCGGCGACCAGATGCCCATCTCGGCGCCCATGATGCAGGCCTACCGGGATTCCGGCCTGGCCCACATCCTGTCCATCTCGGGCCTGCACATCACCATGGCCGCCGGGCTGGTCTTCGTCGGCCTGCGCACCTTGCTGGCCCTGTTTCCGCCGGTGGCCCTGCGCTATCCCATCAAGAAGTGGGCGGCGGCGCTGGCCATCGTCTTCGCGGGCTTTTACACCCTGCTGGCCGGGTCGCCGGTTCCAGCCCAGCGATCGTTCTTCATGACCGGGCTGGTGCTGTTGGCGGTGCTGCTGGACCGCCGGGCCTTGTCCATGCGGCTGGTGGCCTGGGCGGCGGTGGCCATTCTGTTGTGGCAGCCCGACGAGTTGATCGGCCCCAGCTTTCAGATGTCCTTCGCCGCAGTGGCGGCCATGATCGCCGTCTACGAAAGCCTGACCCCCAGGCAGACCGCCTGGCGGGCCGCCCATCCCGGCTGGTTGCCCGCCATCGGTCTTTACGTCTTCGGCACGGTGGTGACCACCCTGATCGCCGGCTTCGCCACGGCAGTCTACGGCATCCACCATTTCAACCGCTTCGCCGTATGGTCGGTGGCGGCCAACATGATCGCCGTGCCCCTGACCGGCTTTTGGGTGATGCCCTGGGCGCTGGTGATGTTCGTGCTGCTGCCCTTCGGCCTGGAATCCCTGGCCCTGGTCCCTCTCGGCTGGGGGGTGGAGGGCGTCAATTGGGTGGCGACCTGGGTGGCGTCGTGGCCCAGTTCGGCGGTGACCCTGCCCATCCTGCCGCTGTGGGCCATGGTTGTGTTCACCCTGGGCGGGTGCTGGCTGTGCCTTTGGCGGGGGCGATGGCGGTGGTGGGGATTGCTGCCCATGGCGGTGGCGGTGGCCTCCATGGCCTTTGCCCGGCCGCCGGACCTGTTGGTGGACGGACGCGGCGACGGCTTGGCGTTGCGCACCGGCGAGGGGAGGCTGCTGCTCAACGGCAAGGGCGGGCGAATCCTCAAGGACACCTGGAGCCGCCGGGCCGGGCCCGAGGCGCCCGAGCGTTGGCCGAAGAAAAGCTCCTCCCGGGACGGCCGGCTGCGCTGCGACGAGACCGGTTGCCTGTGGCGGGTGGACGGCAAGGTGGTGGCCCTGGTCAAGGATGAGGACAATCCCGAGAAGGCCTGCGCCGGTGCCGACATCGTGGTGAGCAGCGTGCCGCTGCGCGGCACCTGCCGCGAGGCCAGGGTGATTGTCGACCGCTTCGACCTGTGGCGGCGGGGACCTCATTCCCTGTGGCTGGGACCGAACGGAGCTTCGGTGGAGACGGTGGCGGGCTGGCAGGGCGACCGGCCCTGGGCCTGGCATCCCCACCCCAGGAAGAAGGCCAAGGCACCGCCCCCGGTTGCGCCTCGCGAACCGGACGAGAAGAAGGACGAGGAGGCGGAGGATTAATCCCCGCTGGCGTCGCTGGCGGTGAAGAAGAAGGTGGAACCTTCCCCTGGCCTTGACTCGACCCAGATGCGGCCGCCCAGGCGGGTCACGATGCGTTGGCACAGCGCCAGGCCGATGCCGGTGCCGTCATAGGCAGAATCGCTGTGCAGGCGCTGGAAGATGACGAAGATGCGCTCGAAATGCTCGGGCTCGATGCCGATGCCGTTATCCTTGACCGCAAACCGCCACAAGGTGCCCGAGAGCCGTACCGCCTCGATGCGGATCTCAGGCTTGCGCTCGGGGTGGCGGTACTTGATGGCGTTGCCCAGCAGATTCTGGAACAGGCTGGAAAGCTGGCTTTCATCGGCCTGAATGGTCGGCAGCGGCCCCACCGAGACGCTGGCGCCGCTTTCCTCGATCACCGCTTTCAGATTGCTGATGGCGATGTCGGTGGCCCGTCCGGCCGAGACCGGTTGCAGCGGCTTGGCCTGGCTATTGATACGCGAATAGTGCAGCAGGTCGGTGATCAGGCGGTACATGCGCTTGGTGCCGGCGGTGAGGAAGGCGATGTACTCGTTGGCCTCCTCGTCCAGCTTGTCGCGATAGCGGCGGTCCAGCATCTGGGCGTAGCCGGTGATCACCCGCAGCGGAGTCTTCAGATCGTGGGACGCCACATAGGCGAAGCGCTCCAGATCGGCGTTGGAGCGTTCCAGCAATTCCGTGGTGGCGCGGCTGGCCCGCTCGGCGGCGGCCAGCCTGCGATTGCGGCCTTCCAAGGCCAGAACAAGCATGGCGAAGGCCAGGGCCGTGACGGTGAACAGGGTCGTCTCGATCACTTCCGAGCGCTTGACCTCGTCCAGGCCGGAAGCCACGTCCGCATGGGCGAAACCGACCACCACCACCAGCGGGTAGTCGGTCAGGCGCTTGTACAGGAAGGTTCGTTCGATACCGTCCAATAATGATCGTTTGCTGAACCGACCTTCCGCCTGGGCTTCGGATTCGTTCCAGATCTGCAGCGCGCCAAGGGGGGCGGCTTCCGCCGAAGGCGGCGGTTGGCGGGCGACCAGCTTGCGGTCCAGGCTGAAAATGGCCGCCGATGAGTTCGGTCCCAGAGTCATGTCCCGGTAGAAGGCGGCAATGCGGCTAGAATGAATGTCGACAACAATGACGCCGGCCAGCATCTTGCTGCTGAACAGCGGCCGCGCCACGTGGAAATACTGCTGATCAGGCACGGTGCTGGTGTTGGCGGCGCCGATCAGGATGGAATCCTGGGTGGCGCCCTGAAAATGCAGGAAGATCTGCTGATCCGAAAGGTCGGCGCCCCGGGGCCTGGCTGCATCGGTACTGAATGACACCCTTCCGCGGGCGTCCAGAGCGGTCACGGTGGCGGAGTAGAGTTCCGATTTGGGCGGCGTGACCTTCTCCACGAACTCCCCCAGGCGTTCGGCGCCATCCCGCTCCACGAAGTGGCGGACCGATCGCAGATAGGTGTCGGCCAAGTCGAACAGCCGGGTGGTGTGGATATCGAAGGACAGCAAGATCTTGCGGGCCTGAAGCTCGGCGAACTCGTTACGCTCCTGCTCCAGGTCGCGGATATTGCCGAGAATCACGAAGATGTAGGCGCTGACCAGGGTCAGGGTCGCGACGATGATTCCGACCCGGCGCCATCTTCCGCCGTGAGGAACGTCCCCTTCGGCTTGCGTCGCCCGGTGATTGCCGCGGAAAATCTGGAACAACGGTGGTCAGCCTGTGGCAATGGCGGGAACGGAAACCGCCAACGCGGCGGGGCGATGAGTTTATCGCGGATTTTTTCCCATGTCACGGGCGAGGCCGGGGCTGGTGGGGCGGCGACGGGTGCGGCAGGTACCGGCGCAGCATGACATCGCTCTGAACCATATGGTGGGAGACCCAATCGCGGATCAGCGCGGTCAGATCCCGCAGCAACGCCCCTTGGTCCGCGCGGTGATTGGCGGATTGGTAGTGGTTCTGGATGCTGGCTAGGCGACCGAGCAGATTGCCGTGCTCGCGGTGGTGGGCATCCAGGAAGGGAAAGGAGGATTCGCGCTGAATCTGCTCCTCGCGACCGAAATTGATGGCCACCTGATCATAGAGGCCGCTCAAGAACAGCCCCATGGCCACATCCGGTCCCGATTTGCGAAGTGCCGTCTCGAATTCGTTGATATGGGCGATCAATTGCCTTTGGGCCTTGTCGATCTCCGAATGCCCCGTACTCATCGCCTCACGCCACACCAGCATGATGCCCTCCGAGCGTGTCCGCCACGCCCATCCCCCTTTACCACAGATAGGATGTGAAGCGGTCGATGCCCAGTCCATCCATACTGATGGCTGATGGCCGGCCAGACACAAGGTCGGCGACGATGCGGCCCGAGCCGCAGGACATGGTCCAGCCCAAGGTGCCGTGTCCGGTATTCAGCCACAGGTTGCGAAGCGGCGTGGCGCCCAGCAGCGGCACGCTGTCGGGGGTGACGGGCCGCAGGCCGGCCCAGGGCTCGGCACGGTCGAAATCGCCGCCATCGGGGAACAGGCGTCGGGCGTTGTCCAGGATTAGGCGGTTGCGGACCGGGTTGGGCATGCGGTCATAGCCGGCCATCTCGGCGGTTCCGGCGGCGCGCAGCCGGTCGCCCAGGCGGGAATAGACCATCTTGTGTTCGTCGTCGGTGATGGAGACCAAGGGCGCGCCGGCATGGTTGTCCACCGGCACGGTGACGGAATAGCCCTTGGCCGGGATGATGGGCAGTCGCAATCCCAGCGGCCGGGCCAGCAGCGGGCTGTCGCAGCCGGCAGCCAGCACGTAGGACTCGGCCCTGATGGTCCCGTCCGACGTGGCCAGCCCCGCTACCCGGTCGCCATCGGCGAGCAGACTCTGAATGGGAACGTTCCAGCGGAACTCGACCCCCTTGGCCGCGGCCAGGGCCGCCAGCTCCCGGGTGAACTTGTGGGCGTCGCCGCTTTCGTCGTCGGGAGTGTAGATGCCGCCGGCCAATTCCCCCTGAACCGCCCCCAGGGCCGGCTCGATGGCGGTGCATTCGGCCGGAGTCCTGGGAAGGCGGCGCAGCCCGTGACGGATCATCACTTCGGCGGCGCGGCAGGCGTGTTCAAATTCGGCGCCGTCGCGATAGACGTGCAGGATGCCCCGGACCTGCTGATCGTAGGCGATGCCGGTCTCGGCGCGAAGCTCTCCCAGGCAGGCGCGGGAATACAGCGCCACGCGCAGGGTGCGCTCGGTGTTTATCTCGGCCCGCGAGCGGGAACAATTGGCGAGAAAGCGCAAGCCCCAGGCCCACAGGGCCGGGTCCCAGCGGTTCCAGCGGAACAGCAGGGGGGCATCCTCGCGGCCCAGCCATTTCAGCACCTTGGGCAACACCGAGGGATTGGCCCAGGGCTCGGCATGGCAGGGGGAGATCTGGCCGCCATTGGCGAAGCTGGTTTCCAGCCCCGCGCCTTCGCGCCGGTCGACCACGGTAACCTCGTGACCGGCCTTGGCGAGATACCACGCGCTGGCGGTGCCGACCACCCCGGCCCCGATGACGACCACCTTCACTTGCGTCCTCCCTGCGAGCCCTGAACACTTAATCCAGCCGCTGCGCGTTGGCAAATGGGCAGTTGCGGATTACCCTTCTGGGATGAGCCAAGAAATTCTCAGCGTCGAGCAGATGTATCGGGCCGACGCCCTGGCCGGGGAGGGGGGTATTTCCGGCGAGCGGCTGATGGAGGCCGCCGGCTGGGCGGTGGCCCGCGCGGCGCGGCGCCTGCTGCCCAAGGGCCGTGTCGCCATCCTGTGCGGTCCCGGCAATAACGGCGGCGATGGCTTCGTGGCGGCCCGGCTGCTGGCCCGCGACGGGTGGCTGGTGCGCCTGTCCCTGCTGGGCGAGGCGGGGCGGCTCAAGGGCGACGCCGCCGTGATGGCGGGACGCTGGACAGGGGCGGTGGAGCCCCTGACCCTGAACAGCCTCGACGGCTGCGTCGGAGTGATCGATGCCCTGTTCGGCGCGGGACTCGCCCGACCGCTGGACGGAATGGCCCGGGCGGTGATCGAGGAGATGGGGCGCCGCCGCCTGCCGGTGATCGCCGTCGACGTGCCCTCGGGCGTCCACGGCGACAGTGGGGCGGTGCTGGGGATCGCTCCCCATTGCCTTGCCACCGTGACCTTCTTTCGCCCCAAACCCGGCCACTGCCTGATGCCGGGACGGCTCAAATGCGGCGAGCTGGTGGTGGCCGACATCGGCATTCCGGCCACGGTGCTCGATTCCATCGTGCCGACCGTCCGGCGCAACGGGCCGGGCGCCTGGGTCCTGCCGGAAATCCGGCCCGACGGACACAAATACTCACGCGGTCACGCCCTGATCCTGGGCGGCGGCGAGATGACCGGGGCGGCGAGGCTGGCGGCCCGCGCCGCCCGCCGGGTGGGCGCCGGGCTGGTGACCATCGCGGCGCCGGAGGGGGCGCTGGGCATCTATCGCGCCGGCGATCCCGGCCTGCTGGTCACCCCTTCCGAGCCCTTCGACGCGGCGTTGGCGGATGCCCGTCGCAACGCCCTGTTGCTGGGGCCGGGCGGCGGGGTGGGGGAAAGCCTGTCGGGCAAGGTTCTGGCCGCCCTGGCCACCGGACGCCCCTGCGTCCTGGATGCCGACGCGCTCAGCGGTTTCGAGGGGTGGAGCGGCGAGCTGTTCCGCCATCTCCGCGACACGGTGGTGCTCACTCCCCATGACGGCGAGTTCCGCCGCCTGTTCGGCGAGGTGCCGGGCAGCCGCCTGGAGCGGGCGCGGCACGGGGCGCATCTGTCGGGGGCGGTGGTGCTGCTGAAGGGCGCGGACACCGTGGTGGCCCATCCCGATGGCCGGGCCACCATCACCACCGACGCCCCGCCCTGGCTGGCCACGGCGGGGTCGGGCGACGTGCTGGCCGGGCTGATCGTCGGGCTGCTGGCCCAGGGCATGGAGCCCTTCGAGGCCGCCTCGGCCGCCGCCTGGCTGCACGGGCGGGCGGCGGCGGCGCACGGCCCCGGGCTGATCGCCGAGGATTTGCCCGAGGCGCTTCCGGCTATTCTGGCTACGATGGGGAGATTGGCCCATGAATGAGGTTCAGAGCACCGCCGTCTCCCTGCTGTCCCGCCTACGGGGATTGTGGCGCGACATCGCCGGAACGGACGGGGCGGGCAAGGTGCCGGCCCTGGCTCCCGGCCTGCCGGAAAGCGACCTGGAACAGTTGCGCGTTCAGATGGAGGCCTGCCTGGGCGCCAAGGGCGGCGAGGTTTCGGCCCGCGCCCGGGCGGCTGCCCTGGGGCGGGCCTATCTGTCGCTGTCGGGCGAGGGGCGGGTGCGCTTCCTTAAATTGCTGGCCAGCCGGTTCGGTCCGGACCGCGTCCGGGTCGACGCGGCGGCGGCGGCCCTGGCCGGCGCGCCGGACGATACCACGCGCCAGCGCGCCGAGATGGATCTGCGCCTGGCATTGGATCCGCCCCGGCTCAAGCTTCTGACCCAGTTCAACGCCCTGCCCGAGGGCGTCAAGTTCCTGGTGGACATGCGTGCCGAGCTGATGGGGCTGACGCGCGAGCATCCCGATCTTCTGCCCCTGGAAGGGGATCTCCGGGGGCTGCTGGCCTCGTGGTTCGACGTGGGCTTCCTGGTGCTGGAGCGCGTCACCTGGCGCTCCCCGGCCATCGTGCTGGAAAAGATCATGCAGTACGAGGCGGTGCACGCCATCCAGGGCTGGACCGACCTGAAGAACCGGCTGGATTCCGATCGCCGGCTCTATGCCTTCTTCCATCCGCGCATGCCCGACGAGCCGCTGATCTTCGTGGAGGTGGCCCTGGTCCGCGATATGGCCGGCAATGTCCAGGACCTGCTGGATCCCTCCGCGCCGCTGGGAGACGTGGACAAGGCCGATACCGCCATCTTCTATTCCATCAACAACGCCCAGCGTGGCCTGGCCGGGATCAGCTTCGGCAATTTCCTGATCAAGCGGGTGGTGGATGATCTGTCGCGCGAACTGAAGCAGATCAGGACCTTCGCCACGCTGTCGCCCCTTCCCGGTTTCCGCCGCTGGCTGGAAGGTCTTCTGATCAAGGGCGAACCGGGATTGCTGACCGCTGCCGACCACAAGGCTCTGACCCGGGTGGGCGGCATGGGCGCCAAGGGCAGCCTCAAGGCCCTGCTGGCCGAGCCCGACTGGACGGCGGAGCCCTTGCTGGCCGAGGTGCTGGAGGGGCCGCTGACCCGGCTTGCCGCCCGTTACCTGAGCCGCGAAAAGCGCTCCGACGGCATGGGGGCGCTGGACCCGGTGGCCCATTTCCACCTGTCCAACGGCGCCAGGGTCGAGCGCATCAACTGGATGGCCGACATGTCGGCCAACGGCCTCAACCAGTCGGCGGGACTGATGGTCAACTACCTCTATGACCTCGACGACATCGACGCCAACCACGAAGCCTATTCGGCCAGCGGCAAGGTGGCGGTGTCGGCCCGGGTCAAGGCGCTGCTGAAAGGGTAGGGGGGGGCGACGAGGCCCCCCACCCCGGTCGCTCAGCTTGTGGTCCAGGCATGCTGGCTGGCGAGCTTTTCCGCCTGCTCCCGGGCTCGCAACGCCGCCGGGCGGCTGATCAGGCCTTCGCAATAGGTCTCGAACTCGGGCCGCCGGTCGATGATTCCGAACCGCATGGCCCAGTGCAGCAGGCTGCCCAGGTAGACATCGGCGGCGCTGAAGCGGTCGCCGGCGACGAAGCGCTTGCCCCGGACCGCCTGGGACAGGGTGTCCATGACCAGCGGGAACGAGCCGTAGCCGAAGCGTCCCTGCAAGTCCGGCGTGGTCGGGTCCCAGCCGACGGAATGATTGCTGATGGCCGGCTCGCCGCAGCCCGCGGTGAAGAACAGCCAGCGGTAATACTCGCCTCTCTCCGCCAAGGGCGGGGCCAGTCCCGCCTCGGGGAAGGCATCGGCCAGATAGGCGACGATGGCGGCGGATTCCGTCACCACGGTGTCGCCGTGGCGAATGGCCGGCACCTTGCCCATGGGATTGATGGCCAGGTAGTCGGGCGCCTTCATGGTGGTGCCGTATTCCTTGACCTCGATACGGTAGGGGCCGCCGATCTCTTCCAGCATCCAGTGCACGATGTTGCCGCGAGATTGCGGGTGGGTATAGAAAATCAGGTCTTTGCTCATGGGTGTCTCCGTGCGCGGTTTCGGCGGAGAGGATTTGTAGGCCCTGCTGCTGTCAGTTTCTGTCAGCATGGTTTTGCGCCATTCGGCCATCAGGGAGCGACGGGGACGGGGCGGGCGGTAGGACAGAAGCTCCGCCGCCTCAATGCGGTCGGTGCGGAAGTGGCGAAAGCCGCCGCGGAGCTCGCACCATGCCGCCAGGACGCGGGTCGTTTCGAAAAAGCCCAGGACCACCGGCCAGACCACCCGTTCGGTCCGTACCCCTTTTTCATCGCGGTAGGACAGCGCCAGCTTGCGCTCGTGGTTCAGGGCCTGCCGAAGCGTATCAAGCCCGACCGCCTGGGGCTTTTCCCAGCCCGGGCCGATGATCAGGGCGTCGTCGTCCAGCTTGCGATGCAGATCCGGCGGGACGACCGAAGCGATTTTCGCCATGGCGTTGCGGGCTGCTCGGGCGAGGTCGGCGTCGGTGCGGCGCGCCACCCAGCGCGCCCCCAGGGCCAGGGCCTGGATTTCCTCATCGGAAAACATCAGCGGCGGCATCAGAAAGCCGGGCTTCAGCACATAGCCGAGGCCGGGCTCGCCGTCGATTTCCGCGCCCAAACCCTGGAGCGTGGCCACGTCCCGGTAAAGGGTGCGCAGGGAAATGCCGGCTTCGGCGGCAAGATCCGCCCCGCTCACCGGCCGCCGGTGGCGCCGCAGGGATTGCAGAAGGCCGAACAGGCGATCGGTGCGCGACATGGGAACACCATAGACCATGTCCCGTCAGCAAGTGTCAGGATGCGGCCCGGACGTTGAAAGCTCAGCCGGCGCGGATCTGCGAGACGAAGCGGTCTACCTGGGTTTCCAGCTGGTTGGAGTCGCGCGACAGGGTGGAGGCGGCGTCCAGAACCTGGCGGGCGGCGGTGCCGGTTTCGGCGGCGGCGGCATTGACGCGGGTGATGGTCTCGGTCACTTCCGAGGTGCCCTGGGCCGCCTGCTGGACGTTGCGGGCGATTTCGCCGGTGGCGGCGCCCTGTTCCTCGACCGCGGCGGCGATGGAGCTGGAAATCTGGTTGATCTGGCCGATGGTGGTGGCGATGCCGCCGATGGCGGTCACCGCGTCGCGGGTGGCCGACTGAACGGCGGAGATCTGGGCCGCGATTTCCTCGGTGGCCTTGCCGGTCTGGTTGGCCAGGCTCTTGACCTCGTTGGCCACCACGGCGAAGCCCTTGCCGGCATCGCCGGCGCGGGCCGCCTCGATGGTGGCGTTGAGCGCCAGCAGGTTGGTCTGCGACGCGATGTCGTTGATCAGTTTGACCACCTGACCGATCTTGCTGGCGGCTTCGGCGAGGCTTTGCACCATCTGGTTGGTGCGGTCGGCCTCGACCATGGCGCCGGCGGCGATCTGCGCCGAATGGGACACTTGACGGCTGATTTCGGTGATGGAGGAGGACAGTTCCTCCGCCGCCGCCGCCACGGTCTGAATGTTGACGGTGGCCTCCTCGGCCGCCGCCGCCACGGTGGTGGACTGGCGCGAGGTTTCCTCTGCGGTGGCGGTCATGGTCTGGGCGGTGGATTCCATCTGGCCGGCCGATGCCGCCACCGAAGCGACCAGCCCCTTGACCTCCTGCTCGAAGACGTCGGCCTTGGCGCCCAGTTCGCGGGCGATGATGGCGGCGGTGTTGGTCTCGATATAGACCGAGGTGGCCAGGTCCATGTCCAGGAAGGCGGCCTTGTTGACGGCGCTCAGCACCTGGACCAGGCGGCGGGGGTCCTTGCGGTAGTGCTCCACCGCCACGCCGGTCACCATGTTCAGCACGAAGCAATAGCCGGCGGTGTACCACTTGGGCTCGAGGCCGATGCGCTGGTGAACCTTGCCGATCTCGGTGACCTGGGCGAAGTAGCGGTCGTCGAACTGGCCGAGGAACACGCTTTCCATCCAATGCTTCTTCTGCATGGAGCGCGCATGGGCCATGCGCTCGGGACTGGCGAACATCTTTGCAGTCGCCGGATTATTGCTTACATGGCGGTAGAAGGTATCGAGCACCCCGTCAATATGGCGGGCGAGTATATCCCGGAACTCCCGCAGCGCGCGTTTGGTGTCTTCATCGATCTGAAGGAAGGCGATGTTGGAGGCGCGGTCGAGTTCCATTTTGTCACCCTGCTATGAACCTGTGGCCGAGGAGTATGGGCCTGCGCCGGAACTGTTTCAAACCTGAAAATATGATTTCCAGGCGTGCTTTCCCGGAAATCTCGGGGCGGCGGGGCGTGGCGTGCCCGCATGCGGCTTTTCCCTGTTTCCCTGGAAACGAACATGCTATAGACAGGACCCTCCCGACGGGGCGGCCCCAGGGTGCGCAGCTTTGCGCGCGTGGGTTCGCCGGCGTGCACGGTCCATGCGGGCGTGGTGGAATTGGTAGACACACTGGATTTAGGTTCCAGCGGCGCAAGCCATGGGGGTTCAAGTCCCTTCGCCCGCACCAGCCATCACCGCCGGCCCTGGAGTCTGGCGTATGCCGACCGGCGGGAGCCGTGATTTCAACTCACTCGATTCGATTGGCGATAGACTGATGCAGGTAACCGAGATCAATGCCGAAGGCCTGAAGCGCGAATTCAAGGTCGTCGTTCCCGCCCAGCAGCTGGAAACCCGGATGCAGGACAAGCTGGCGGAGATCGCCCGCACCGTGGCCATGCCCGGCTTCCGCCCCGGCAAGGTGCCCATGACCATCGTGCGCAAGAAGTACGGCGGCGCGGTGATGGGCGAGATTCTGGAAAACGCCGTCAACGACGGCGCCGGCAAGGCCATCACCGATGGCGGCCTGCGTCCGGCCATGCAGCCCAAGATCGAGATCACCAAGTACGAGGAAAACTCGGACCTGGAGTTCACCGTGGCGGTGGAAGTGCTGCCCGAGATCAAGACCATGGATTTCGGCACCATCAACCTGGTGCGCGATAAGGCCGTGGTGCCGGATGCCGAGGTGGACGACGCCCTGGCCAAGATCGCCGAGCGCAACGAGACCTCCGAGCCGGTCAAGCGCGCCTCCAAGTCCGGCGACGTGGTCGTCATCGACTTCGTGGGCAAGGTTGACGGCGTGGCCTTCCCCGGCGGCACCGCCGAGGGCTACTCGCTGAAGCTGGGCTCCAACACCTTCATCCCCGGCTTCGAAGACCAACTGGTCGGCAAGAAGGCCGAGTCCGACGTGGAAGTGAACGTGACCTTCCCCGAGGGTTACGGCAATGAGACCCTGGCCGGCAAGCCCGCCCTGTTCGAGGTCAAGGTCAAGGAAGTGCGCGCCCCCAAGGCCGCCGCCGTGGACGACGAACTGGCCAAGTCGGTCGGCCTCGAGAATCTGGACGCGCTCAAGACCGCCATCCGCGACGAAATCTCGCGCGAGCTGGACGGCGTGTCGCGCATGAAGCTCAAGCGCGCCCTGCTGGATGCGCTTTCGGACGGTCATGACTTCCCGGTTCCCCCCAGCATGCTGGAAGGCGAGTTCGAGGCCATCTGGAAGCAGGTGGAGGCCGACAAGGAAGCCGGCCGCCAGGACCCCGCCGACGCCGCCAAGTCCGAGGACGAGCTGAAGGCCGACTATCGCGCCCTGGCCGAGCGCCGCGTGCGCCTGGGCCTGCTGCTGGCCGATGTGGGCCGGGTCAACGAGATCAACGTGACCCAGGAAGACCTGAACCGCGGCATCATGATGGAAGCCCGCCGTTACCCCGGCCAGGAACATCTGGTGCTGCAGTACTACCAGAAGAACCAGGAAGCCCTGGAATCGCTGCGTGCTCCCCTCTACGAGGAGAAGGTGGTCGATTTCATCCTGGAGCTGGCCAAGATCACCGACAAGGAAGTGTCGGTCGAGGACCTGCGCAAGGACCCCGACGAGGCTTCCGCCGACGGCGAGGCCGCCCCGGCCAAGCCGAAGAAGAAGGCCGCCGCCAAGAAGAAGGCGGCCGAATAGGTCCCGGTTTCATGTGCAAAGCCCGCGACATTCACCATATGAATGTCGCGGGCGGTCAACATCTTCGGCGTCCGCCCCCGCCGTTGCCATTGCCAAAGGACGGAACATGCGCGAAAGAGACCCGATCGACCTCTACATGAACACCCTGGTTCCCATGGTGGTCGAGCAGACCAACCGGGGCGAGCGGTCCTACGACATCTATTCGCGCCTGCTGAAGGAGCGGATCATCTTCCTCACCGGACAGGTCTATGACGAAGTCGCCAGCCTGATCTGCGCCCAGCTGTTGTTCCTGGAATCCGAGAATCCCAGCAAGGACATCGCCTTCTACATCAATTCGCCGGGCGGCGTGGTGACCTCGGGTCTGGCCATCTACGACACCATGCAGTACATCCGCCCCAAGGTCTCCACCGTGTGCATCGGCCAGGCGGCGTCCATGGGCTCGCTGCTGATGACCGCCGGCGAGAAGGGCAAGCGCTTTTCGCTGCCCAATTCCCGCATCATGGTGCACCAGCCCTCGGGCGGGGCCCAGGGGCAGGCCACGGATATCGAAATCCAGGCCCGCGAGATCCTTGCGCTGCGCGCCCGGCTCAACAATATCTACGTGGAGCACACCGGCCAGCCGCTGGATGTGATCGAAAAGGTGATGGAGCGCGACAAGTTCATGACCGCCGATGAAGCCAAGGAATTCGGCCTGATCGACGAGGTTGTGAACAAGCGTCCCGCCGTCGAGGACGATTCCGCCTCCTGAGCCTGATCGGTTTCCGCGGCCGGGCCGGTCCCCCCAAGGGGACTTGCCCGGCCGTTTCCTTGTGCGGTCATGACAGAATTGTCGTTGTCTGGCGTGGCGGGCTGTGTCTAACATGATTTCGCGGGTGCGGTGCGGCCCCCTGATCCAATGGAGTTTCGATGACCAAGTCCACTAGCGGCGATTCCAAGAACACTCTGTACTGCTCGTTCTGCGGAAAGAGCCAGCACGAGGTGAGGAAGCTCATCGCCGGGCCGACCGTGTTCATTTGCGATGAATGCGTCGAGCTGTGCATGGACATCATCCGCGAAGAGCACAAGACGCATCTGGTGCGTTCGCGCGATGGCGTGCCGACCCCCAAGGACATCTGCCAGGTGCTCGATGACTATGTCATCGGCCAGAGCCATGCCAAGAAGGTGCTGTCGGTCGCCGTCCACAACCACTACAAGCGCCTGCAACACGGCGGCAAGAACAACGAAGTGGAACTGGCCAAGTCCAACATCCTGCTGATCGGCCCCACCGGCTGCGGCAAGACCCTGCTGGCCCAGACCCTGGCCCGCATCCTGGACGTGCCGTTCACCATGGCCGACGCCACCACGCTGACCGAGGCCGGCTATGTGGGCGAGGATGTGGAGAACATCATCCTCAAGCTGCTGCAGGCTGCCGAATACAACGTGGAACGTGCCCAGCGCGGCATCGTCTACATCGACGAAGTGGACAAGATCAGCCGCAAGTCCGACAACCCGTCCATCACCCGCGACGTGTCGGGCGAGGGTGTGCAGCAGGCCCTGCTGAAGATCATGGAAGGCACCGTCGCCTCGGTGCCGCCCCAGGGCGGACGCAAGCATCCCCAGCAGGAATTCCTGCAGGTGGATACCACCAACATCCTGTTCATCTGCGGCGGCGCCTTCGCCGGGCTGGAAAAGATCATCGGCTCTCGCGGCCGGGGCACCTCCATCGGCTTTGGCGCCGATGTGCGCGGCCCGGACGAGCGCCGCACGGGTGAAATCCTGCGCGAGGTCGAGCCCGAGGACCTGCTGAAGTTCGGCCTGATCCCCGAATTCGTCGGCCGCCTGCCGGTGCTGGCGACGCTGGAGGATCTGGACGTGGATGCCCTGATCGACATCCTGTCCAAGCCCAAGAACGCCCTGGTGAAGCAGTATCAGCGCCTGTTCGAGATGGAGGACACCCGTCTGGCCTTCTCCGACGACGCGCTGAAGGCTATCGCCGAGAAGGCCATCGCCCGCAAGACCGGCGCGCGCGGCCTGCGCTCCATCATGGAGACCATCCTGCTCGACACCATGTTCGACCTGCCCGGCCTCGACGCCGTGGACGAGGTGGTGATCAATAAGGAAGTGGTCGAGGGCCGCGCCAAGCCGCTCTATATCTACGCCGAGCGCCGCGAGGACGTGGGGTCCAGCGCTTAAGGTCCGCGGACACTTGGACAAGGCGGGGCGGGCTTCGGAAACGGGGTCCGCCTTTCGCTTTTCCTACAATTCCTAGTAGTTCGCATGGCGTGGGGGGCAAAATCTGCATTGCGGTCCCCCCCGTTAAGACACTAGAATCGTCGGACATGGCTTGACGAGGGGCGGAGTCCGCCCCAGCTAGAGCCTGTTAGGGTTACAGTACAAAGACGGGCCGACCCGGTGGGGCGTCCCGCCGGCGTGAATGAGGCAGCATGGTTGATCTTCCTTCTGGCGACGTTTTTCCCGTTCTTCCGCTCAGGGACATCGTCGTCTTCCCCCACATGATCGTCCCGCTGTTCGTCGGCCGGGAAAAGTCGGTGCGCGCCCTGGAAGACGTGATGCGGGAAGACAAGCAGATCCTGCTGGTCGCCCAGAAAAACGCCGCCCAGGACGATCCCACCACCGATGACATCTATTCGGTCGGCACCGTGTCGACCGTGCTGCAGTTGCTGAAGCTGCCCGACGGCACCGTCAAGGTGCTGGTCGAAGGCGGCAAGCGCGCCCGCATCACCGGCTTCACCGAGAACGAGGCCTTCTTCCAGGCCACCGCCGAGGTGGTGGACGAGCGCGAAGGCGACCAGCAGGAGCTGGAAGCGCTGTCGCGTTCGGTGGTCAGCCAGTTCGAGCAGTACATCAAGCTCAACAAGAAGATTCCCCCCGAGGTCCTGGTCTCGGTCAATCAGATCGAGGATTCGGCCAAGCTGGCCGACACCGTCGCCTCCCATCTGGCCCTCAAGATCGCCGAGAAGCAGGAATTGCTCGAGGTCGAGGTGGTGTCCGAGCGTCTGGAGCGGGTCTATTCCTACATGGAGGGCGAGATCGGCGTCCTGCAGGTGGAAAAGAAGATCCGCAACCGCGTCAAGCGGCAGATGGAAAAGACCCAGCGCGAGTACTATCTGAACGAGCAGCTGAAGGCCATTCAGAAGGAGCTGGGCGAGGGCGACGACGGCAAGGACGAGACCGCCGAGCTGGAAGAGCGCATCGCCAAGACCAAGCTGACCGTCGAGGCGCGTGAGAAGGCCCTGGCCGAGCTGAAGAAGCTCAAGTCCATGAGCCCCATGTCGGCCGAGGCCACCGTGGTGCGCAACTACCTGGACTGGCTGCTGACCATTCCGTGGAAGAAGCGCACCAAGGTCAAGAAGGACGTCAAGCTGGCCCAGTCGGTGCTGAATTCCGACCATTACGGCCTGGAGAAGGTCAAGGAACGCATCCTTGAATATCTCGCCGTGCAGATTCGCACCGACAAGGTGCGCGGCCCCATCCTGTGCCTGGTCGGCCCGCCCGGCGTGGGCAAGACCTCGCTCGGCAAGTCCATCGCCAAGGCCACCGGCCGCAATTTCGTGCGCATGAGCCTGGGCGGCGTCCGCGACGAGTCGGAAGTGCGCGGCCACCGCCGCACCTATATCGGCTCCATGCCCGGCAAGATCGTGCAGGGCATGAAGAAGGCCAAGAGCTCTAACCCGCTGTTCCTGCTCGACGAGATCGACAAGCTGGGCGCCGACTGGCGCGGCGATCCGGCCTCGGCCCTGCTGGAAGTGCTGGACCCCGAGCAGAACGCCACCTTCAACGACCATTACCTGGAGGTGGATTATGACCTCTCCGACGTGATGTTCGTCACCACCGCCAACACCATGCGCATGCCCCAGCCCCTGCTGGACCGCATGGAGATCATCCGCCTGTCCGGCTACACCGAGGACGAGAAGGTGGAAATCTCCAAGCGCCACCTGCTGCCCAAGGTGATCAAGGCGGCGGGTCTGAGGAAGGGCGAGTGGTCCATCAGCGACGAGGCCCTGCGCCACATCGTGCGCTACTACACCCGCGAGGCGGGCGTGCGCAACATGGAGCGCGAACTGGCCAACCTGGCCCGCAAGGCGGTCAAGGAGATCGTCTCGACCTCCAAGACCAAGGTCGCCGTCACGCCGCGCAACCTGGAAAAGTACGCCGGCATCCACCGCTATCGCTTTGGCGAGGTGGAGGAGCAGGACATGGTCGGCGTGGTCACCGGTCTGGCCTGGACCGAGGTGGGCGGCGAACTGCTGACCATCGAGGCGGTCAGCATGCCGGGCAAGGGCACCTTCAGCCACACCGGCAAGCTGGGTGACGTGATGCAGGAATCCGTGCAGGCGGCCCGCTCCTATGTGCGGTCGCGCTCGGTCAGCCTGGGCATCAAGCCGACGGTGTTCGAGAAGCGCGACATCCATGTCCACGTTCCCGAGGGCGCCACCCCCAAGGATGGTCCTTCGGCCGGTGTTGCCATGTGCACCACCATCGTCTCGGTGCTGACCGGCATTCCTGTGCGCAAGGACGTCGCCATGACCGGCGAGATCACCCTGCGCGGCCGGGTGCTGCCCATCGGCGGCCTGAAGGAAAAGCTGCTGGCCGCTCTGCGCGGCGGCATCAAGACCGTTCTCATCCCCAAGGAGAACGAGAAGGATCTGGCCGAGATCCCCGACAACGTCAAGAAGGGGCTGGACATCATCCCGGTCTCCACCGCTGACGAAGTGCTGCAGCGGGCGCTGGTGCGCATGCCGGTGGCCATCGAGTGGGAGGAGCCCGCCGATGTGGCCGAAGCCAAGCCTGCCAAGGACGGCGAGCCCGTAGCCGGTGGTTTGGTGACGCACTGATACCGATAAGGGTAATTCCCTGGCGGAAACCGGCGGTTCTCGATGGGAGCCGCCGGTTCTGTTTGGGGTGGGTGCGGGGTGTCGTGTGGCGTGGATGCCAGCAATTCCGCCATTTCTTGCCGATTGCGCATTGACGCTGTCCGACAGCCTGAATTAGACTGCCCCCTGTCTAATTCGATAGGCGGTATGGCCGGCTATCAATGTCGGTATAACGAAGGGGGTCCTCAGGTGAACAAGAACGATCTCGTGACGGCCGTGGCTGGCGCCGCTGGTCTGTCCAAGGCCGATGCGGCTAAGGCCGTTGATGGTGTTTTCGAAGCCATTACCTCCGCGCTGAAGGGCGGCGACGAGGTTCGTCTGGTCGGTTTCGGTACTTTTGCCGTGGCCTCGCGCGCCGCGTCCGAGGGCCGCAACCCGCGTACCGGCGAAAAGATCAGCATTCCGGCGTCCAAGCAGCCGAAGTTCAAGGCCGGCAAGGGCCTGAAGGACGGCATCCAGTAAGGATGTCTCCATGCTGAAAGTACGATGTGCCGGCCGCCTTCAGGTGGCCGGTTTTGTTTTGGGGGCTTGCCGAAAGTGCTCCGGCGTCCTAGAACCCCCCTCGGGGGCGGTTAGCTCAGTTGGTAGAGCGCCTGCTTTACACGCAGGATGTCGGCGGTTCGAACCCGTCACCGCCCACCACGCCTTTAAAGTCAGACGCACGGCGTCTCCAACCCCGGTGCGGCGGAGCCGATGCCCCGCCGTCGGTTGGAGACCTTGTCTGCAGCCCTCTCTTCTTCATCGATGAATTTAAAGGAAAGCTCCGGCTCACGCGGTTGGGGCCGCGACGCGGTTGGGCCAACTTGCCCAGCATGACAATCAGTAATAGAATTGCTTGCGAAAGTTCGGCAATGCCCGGGGGTGGTGCGTGCCGAAGCGTCGTTGTTCATGGGATTTAGAAGCGATGCCGTGCGCCTGATTGGTGAATATCCGTTTGGCCATGGTGGGTCAAAGGGGGGGATATGAAGGTCAGAAGCCTGTTCGTGCTGTTCGTGGCGCTGGTCGCCGCGGTTTTTCTGGTTGCCTCCATCACCATGGTGATGAGCGCGTATCAGGAGCGCGCCCAGGTGGCCGCCGCCTATCGAGGGGTCGGTCTCCAGGGCGCCCTGTTGCGTCTGGCCGAGCGGATCAATTTCGAGCGCGGTCTCTACAATGTCTCCCTGATCAACAAGCAGACGCTTAGCCCCGAGCTTACCGCGCGGCTGAAGGGGTTGGCCGACGACAGTGACACGTCCTTCGCCGCGGCGCAGGCCGCGGCGAAAGGCGGGGCAGCCGTGAACGATCTGCTGCGCGCCCAGCAAGATCGCATCAAGGCGTCGCGGGAGATGGTGGTACGGCAACTGGGCTCCGGCGCTCCGGAAGGCCACGCCGAGGTGGCCAAGGCCTACTCCGCCCTGAACATTTCCATCGGCGACGCCATCCGGCACGAGGCGCAGGGTTTGATCCCCGAGCTGAACAAACAGTCGGGTCCCTTGTCCGACTATGTGGTGCTGGCTCATGCGGCGAGCCGCATGCGCAATCTCGCGGGCCAGAGAAATACGCCGCTGCTGCCGGTGATTCAGGCCGGCGTGCAGATGACGCCGGACCATCTGGAGAGGCATTACCGCCTGAATGGCCGGTTGGCCGAGGCCTGGGAGGATGTCCAGGCCAAATCCAAGACGCTGGCCCTCTCCAGCCCCGAGATCGACCAGGGGCTGAAAAATGTGGAGACGGCCTTCTTCGGCGCGGTGGAATCCATGGTCCGGGAGCTTGAAAAGGCCCATTGGCAAAAGCAGCCCTATCCCTTCGACGTCAACGACTACCGCACCCGGACGGTGGAGAAGTTCGCCACCTTCAGCCAGTTGGGCGACGCCTATATCGCCACGGCCCTGCGGCTGGGAGAGCAGCGTCTGGCTGGGCTTTCCGTGTCGTTGGCCCTGTTGTCCGTGGGCATCGCCGTTGTGGTCGCTCTGTTTTGCGTCGCCACCATCGTGTTCAACCGGCGGGTCGTGTCGCCGCTGATCGGCACGGCGGGAACCATCACCCATCTCGCCAATGACCAGCTGGACATCGACATTCCCTGGAGGGACCGCGGCGACGAGATCGGAGAAATCGGAAGAGCGCTGGAGACGCTGCGGGGCAACGCGAAGGCGGCCCGGTCGGTGGCCGAGGACAGAACTCGCGAGCGTCTGGCCAGCGATGAGGTCCGGCATGGGGTGGACGTCGCCGTCCGGACTTTCGCCGACCGCATCGCGGGTCTGATGAAGAGTTCCGACGACAGCATGGGATCGCTCCGCCAGTACGCTCGGGATCTCAGTCGGCTGGCCGGCGATGCCTCGGGCGGGTCCGGCGAAGTGGCCCGGGCCGCCGATGGGGCTGCCACCAACGTGCAGGGGATCGCTTCGGCGACCTCGGAGCTGCTCTCCTCCATCGGCGAGATCAGTCAGGTGGTGGCCGACATGGCGGGGATTTCCAGGCAGGCGGTGGATGAGGCTCGCGCCTCGCGCCAGGCCGTGGAGGAACTGACCCAGTCGGCGGGCCGCATCGGCGAGATCGTGGCCCTGATCAATGATATTGCCGCGCAGACCAATCTGCTGGCGCTCAATGCCACCATCGAGGCGGCCCGCGCCGGCGAGGCGGGCAAGGGTTTCGCCGTGGTGGCCAACGAGGTGAAGGTGCTGGCCAATCAGACTGGCAAGGCCACGGAGCAGATTCAAGGGCAGGTGGGCGCCATCCAGCGCGGCACGGCCACGGCATCTCACTCCATCGCCGGAATCGACAGCACCGTGGGGCGCATCAGCGAGATGGCGACCTCCATCGCCTCGGCGGTCGAGGAACAGAATGCCGCGACGAGCGAGATTGCCAGTTCGATCCAGCAGGCCTCCGACGGGGTGGGCGCGGTGGCGGGAACCATCACCCATGTGCGGGAAAATGCGGCGTCCACGGATCGGGCCGCCGAATCGGTTCAGGCCGCCGCCGAGCGTCTGGCGGCGAACACCGCAGCCCTGCACCAGGAATTTGATCAGATGGTGGAGTTGATCCGGCGATCGGCGTGATACGAGGCGGCGCGGAGTCAGCATTCAGCCCGTTTAGCAAGTGCAAAATGGCATTCGAATGCCGGCTTGTTTGCTTGACAGGCCCTGGGGGGTGGATTAAACCACGCCTACCCACGCGGGTGGCTGCGGAGGGGGTGTAGCTCAGTTGGTTAGAGCGCCGGCCTGTCACGCCGGAGGTCGCGGGTTCGAGCCCCGTCACTCCCGCCATCCCGCCTGATATCGATCGCCGAGCGAGGGGCTGGGCCGGTCGCGGGCGGGGTTGTCCGCAGTCTTTTGGTATGTTGCAGGAGGGGATACCCGTTCGGCGCGTTCGCCAAAGTCGCAATTCCGTCCGATCACACCAGGTCGCTCTCTTTCGCTTTTCCGAGCAACAGACACCGGCCGGTGACGGGCGTGCGGCGGCACGAAACGCCGGGGCTTCCTCCTGATTGGCACCTCTTGGTAGGGCAGGGACGATGGAAGCTTGGCTGCTCGAATATCTGCCGATCCTGATTTTCCTCGGCATCGCCATTGTGATTTCGGCGATCTGCGTCGGGGCATCGTGGATCGTGGCGCGCCAGAAACCCGACACCGAAAAGGCCACGGCCTATGAATGCGGCTTCGACGCCTTTGGCGACGCCCGTTCCAAGTTCGAGGTCCGGTTCTACCTCGTCGCCATCCTGTTCATCATCTTCGACCTGGAAGTGGCCTTCCTGTTCCCCTGGGCGGTCGCCCTGGGCAAGATCGGCATGTTCGGCTTCTGGTCCATGATGGTGTTCTTGGGCGTGCTGACCATCGGCTTCATCTATGAATGGCGAAAGGGAGCCCTGGAATGGGAGTGAACCCGTCTGCCGGCGGCATTCTGTCGCCCGACCACGCGGCAGCGCTGCCTCCTGGCCCGGCCCAGGACGCGCTGCTGAAGGCCGTTACCACCGAGATTTCCGACAAGGGCTTCGTGCTGGCCAGTGTGGATGCGGTGGTCAACTGGGCCCGTACCGGCTCGTTGTGGCCCATGACCTTCGGTCTGGCCTGCTGCGCCGTGGAAATGATGCACGCGGGCTGTTCGCGCTATGACATGGACCGCTTCGGCGTGGTCTTCCGTCCCAGCCCGCGCCAGTCGGATCTGATGATCGTCGCCGGCACGCTGACCAACAAGATGGCTCCGGCGCTGCGCCGCGTCTACGACCAGATGGCCGAGCCGCGCTGGGTGATCTCCATGGGCTCGTGCGCCAATGGCGGCGGCTATTATCACTATTCCTACTCGGTGGTGCGCGGTTGCGACCGCATCGTGCCGGTGGACATCTATGTGCCGGGCTGCCCGCCCTCGGCGGAAGCGCTGATGTACGGCATCCTGCAGCTGCAGAAGAAGATCCGCCGCACCGGCTCCATCCTCCGATAGCGCCGAAGAGGGATTCTCGAAGATGACGCAAGCGCTGAAGGATCTGGGTGAGTACATCGCCCAAGCCCTGCCCCAGGACGTGCTGGGAACCGAAGTGAACCGCTGCGGCGAGCTGTCGCTCACCGTCAAGGCGGCCTCCATCGTCAAGGTGATGACCTACCTCAAGGACGACGCCGGCTGTCTGTTCAAGCAGCTGGTGGATGTGTGCGGCGTGGACTGGCCCGGGCGCGAGCAGCGCTTCGACGTGGTCTACCACCTGCTGTCCATGAAGCATAACCAGCGGGTCCGCGTGAAGGTGGCCACCGACGAGGAGACCGCCGTTCCCTCCGTCACCGGCGTGTTCAGCTCGGCCGGCTGGTTCGAGCGTGAAGTGTGGGACATGTACGGCGTGCTGTTCTCGGACCATCCCGACCTGCGCCGCATCCTCACCGATTACGGTTTCGAGGGGCACCCGCTGCGCAAGGACTTCCCGCTGACCGGCTATGTGGAGATGCGCTACGACGACGAGACCAAGCGCGTGGTCTACGAGCCGGTGAAGCTGACCCAGGATTTCCGCAGCTTTGACTTCCTGTCGCCCTGGGAAGGGCCGGGGATGCTGCCCGGCGATGAGAAGGCGAACTGACATGGCCGAATCCCAGATCCAGAGCTACACCATCAACTTCGGGCCGCAGCATCCGGCGGCCCACGGCGTGCTGCGCCTGATCCTCGAGATGTCGGGCGAGGTCGTCGACCGCGCCGACCCCCATGTGGGCCTGCTGCATCGCGGCACCGAGAAGCTGATCGAGCACAAGACCTACCTGCAGGCGACGCCCTATTTCGATCGCCTCGACTATGTGGGCACCATGAACCAGGAGCATGCCTTCGTGCTGGCCACGGAGAAGCTGCTGGGCATCGACATTCCCATCCGCGCCAAATTCATCCGGACGCTCTACGATGAAATCGGCCGCATCCTGAACCATCTGCTCAACGTCACCGCGTTCATCTTCGACGTGGGCGGCATGACTCCGCTGCTCTACGGCTTCGAAGAGCGCGAGAAGCTGATGGAATTCTACGAGCGCGTCTGCGGCGCCCGTCTGCACGCCAATTACTACCGTCCGGGCGGCGTCGCCGCCGACCTGCCGGCCGGTCTGCTGGAAGACATCGCCGCCTGGTGCGAGACCTTCCCCAAGGTTCTGGACGACATCGAGACCCTGGCCACCGACAACCGCATCTTCAAGCAGCGCGTGGTCGATATCGGCGTGGTCAGCCCGGAGCAGGCCCTGGACTGGGGCTTCACCGGCCCCAACCTGCGCGCCTCCGGCATCGCCTGGGATCTGCGCAAATCTCAGCCCTACGACGTCTACGACCAGATGGAATTCGACATTCCGGTGGGCAAGAACGGTGACGGCTATGACCGTTATCTCGTCCGCGTGCTGGAAATGCGCGAATCGGTCAAGATCATGAAGCAGTGCATCGCCAAGATGCCTGGCGGTCCGGTCCGGGTCGAGGACAACAAGATCACGCCGCCCAAGCGGTCCGAGATGAAGACCTCCATGGAATCGCTGATCCATCACTTCAAGCTGTTCACCGAGGGCTTCAAGGTCCCGGCCGGCGAAGTGTACGGGGCCATCGAGGCGCCCAAGGGCGAGTTCGCCGTCTATCTGGTTTCCGACGGCACCGGCAAGCCCTACCGCTGCAAGATCCGTCCGCCGGGATATGTTCACCTGCAGGCGCTCGACATGATGTCCAAGGGACACATGCTGGCCGACGTGGTGGCCAATATCGGCTCCATCGACATCGTTTTCGGCGAGATCGACCGATGAGCAATCATTCCTACGAACCGGAAAGCTTCGCTTTCACCCCCGAATACCTGGAGAAGGCCAAGGCCTTCGTCGCCAAGTACCCGGTTGGCCGCCAGCAGAGCGCGGTGATGCCGCTGCTCGATCTGGCCCAGCGCCAGGAAGGCTGGGTCAGCCGCGCCGCCATGGAAGTCATCGCCGAGATGCTCGACATGGCTCCCATCCGGGTGGAGGAGGTGGCGACCTTCTACACCATGTACAACCGCAAGCCCGTGGGCACCTTCCACGTGCAGGTCTGCACCAATCTGCCGTGCATGCTGCGCGGCTCCGACGACGTGGTGGCCGCCGCCAAGGCGGCGCTGGGCGTCGAGTTCGGCGACATGACCGCCGACGGCAAGTTCACCCTGTCCGAGGTGGAATGCCTGGGCGCCTGCGTCAACGCGCCCATGATGCAGATCAACGACGATTACTACGAGGACCTTACGCCTGAGACCACCAAGGCGGTGCTCGAGGCCTTCAAGCGCGGCGAGACGCCGAAGCCCGGTCCCCAGAACGGTCGTCAGTTCTCGTGCCCGGCCGGTGGCCCCACCAGCCTGACCGAGTTGAAGTTCGAGGGGGGGAAGGCCTGATGCTGCGCGACTCCGATAGGATCTTCACCAATCTCTACGGCATCCATGACTGGCGCCTGAAGGGCGCCATGGCCCGTGGCGACTGGAACGGCACCAAGGATATTCTGGCCAAGGGCCGCGACTGGATCATCGAAGAGATGAAGAATTCCGGTTTGCGCGGCCGTGGCGGCGCCGGTTTCCCGACGGGCGTCAAGTGGTCGTTCATGCCCAAGACCGAGGGGCCGCGTCCCCATTATCTGGTCATCAACGCCGATGAAGGCGAGCCCGGCACCTGCAAGGACCGGGAAATGATGCGCTTCGATCCGCACAAGCTGATCGAGGGCGCGCTGATCGCCAGCTTCGCCATCGGGGCGCATGCCGCCTACATCTACATTCGCGGCGAGTTCGTCCGTGAGGCCGAGCACCTCAACATCGCCATCGACGAGGCGCGCGCCGCCGGCCTGCTGGGCCCCAACGCCTGCGGTTCGGGCTGGGATTGCGAGGTCTACGTCCATCGCGGCGCCGGCGCCTATATCTGCGGCGAGGAATCGGCGCTGATCGAAAGCCTGGAAGGCAAGAAGGGCCAGCCCCGCCTGAAGCCGCCGTTCCCGGCCGGCGTTGGCCTCTACGGCTGCCCGACCACGGTGAACAACGTGGAATCCATCGCGGTGGCGCCGACCATCCTGCGTCGCGGCGCCGCCTGGTTCTCCGGTCTGGGCAAGCCCAACAACACCGGCACCAAGGTGTTCTGCATCTCCGGCCACGTGAACACGCCGTGCAACGTGGAAGAAGAGATGGGCATCCCGCTGAAGGAGCTTATCGAGAAGCATGCCGGCGGTGTGCGGGGCGGCTGGGACAACCTGCTGGCCATCATTCCCGGCGGCTCTTCCGTTCCCATGCTGACCAAGCAGCAGTGCGAGGAAGTCACCATGGACTTCGACGCCCTGCGCGCCATGCGCTCGGGCCTGGGCACGGCCGCCGTGATGGTGATGGACAAGTCCACCGATCTGGTGCGCGCCATCCATCGCCTGTCGCGCTTCTACTGGCATGAAAGCTGCGGCCAGTGCACGCCGTGCCGCGAAGGCACCGGCTGGATGAGCCGCATGATGGGCCGCATGGTCACCGGCGACGCCGAGTTGTCGGAAATCGATCTGCTGGAAGAGATTTCCCGCCAGATCGAAGGCCACACCATCTGCGCCCTGGGTGACGCCGCCGCCTGGCCGATCCAGGGCCTGATCCGCGCCTTCCGTCCCGAGATGGAACGCCGGATCCTGGATCGCCAAGCCAAGACCAACGCGGCCTGAGAAGAGAGAAGCCCCAATGCCCAAGCTGACCATTGACGGCAGGGAAATCGAAGTCGAGGCCGGGACGACCATCATCCAGGCCGCCGACCTGCTCGGTATCGAGATTCCCCGTTTCTGCTACCACGAGCGCCTGGCCATCGCCGGCAATTGCCGCATGTGCCTGGTGGAAGTGGAAAAGATGCCCAAGCCGGCGGCGTCCTGCGCCATGCCGGTGGGTGAAGGCATGGTGGTGAAGACCAATACGCCGGCGGTGCGCAAGGCGCGCCAGGGCGTGATGGAATTCCTGCTGCTCAACCACCCGCTGGACTGCCCCATCTGCGACCAGGGCGGCGAGTGCGACCTGCAGGATCAGGCCATGGCCTACGGTTCCGACAAGAACCGCTGCAAGGAAGGCAAGCGCGCCGTTCCGGACAAGGATTACGGTCCGCTGGTCCAGACCATGATGACGCGCTGCATTCAGTGCACCCGCTGCGTCCGCTTCATCTCCGAGATCGCCGGCACCCCGGTACTGGGCGGCCTGGGGCGCGGCGAGCATCTGGAGATCGGCCGCTACGTGGGCGCCGCGGTGTCGTCCGAGCTGTCGGGCAACCTGATCGACCTCTGCCCGGTGGGCGCGCTGACCAACAAGCCGGCCAGCTATACCTACCGCTCGTGGGAGCTGAAGAAGACCGAGAGCATCGACGCCATGGACGCGCTGGGCTCGGCCATCCGGGTCGACACCCGTGGCAACGAGGTCATCCGCATCCTGCCGCGCGTCGCCGAGGACGTGAACGAGGAATGGCTGTCCGACCGCTCGCGCTTCGCCTGCGACGGCCTCAAGCGCCAGCGCCTGGACAAGCCCTATGTGCGCAAGGACGGCAAGCTGGTCCCCGCCACCTGGAACGAGGCCTTCGTGGCCATCGCCGCCAAGGTGAAGGCCGCCGGCACCAAGATCGCCGCCATCGCCGGTGATCAGGCCGATGCCGAGACCATGGTGGCCTACAAGGATCTGCTGGCCGCTCTGGGCTCGCAGGCCATCGACTGCCGCCAGGACGGCGCCAAGCTGGACGCCTCGGTGCGCGCCTCCTACCTGTTCAACAGCACGGCCGCCGGCATCGAAGAGGCCGACGCCCTGCTGATCATCGGGTCCAATCCGCGCAAGGAAAACCCGGTGCTCAACGCCCGCATCCGCAAGCGCTGGCAGAAGGGTGGCTTCAAGGTGGCCCGCATCGGCCACAAGGGCGACCTGACCTACAAGTACGAGCACCTGGGCGACGACGCCTCGATCCTCAAGGCCATCGCCGAGGGGAGCCATCCCTTCTTCGAGGTGCTGAAGAACGCCAAGAAGCCCGCCCTGATCCTCGGCCAGGGGGCTCTGTCCCGGGCCGACGGCGCGGTGATCCTCGGTCTGGCCCGCAAGCTGGCCGATGCCGCCGGGCTGGTCAAGGACGGCTGGAACGGCTTCAACGTGCTGCACACCGCCGCCGCTCGCGTCGGTGGCCTGGACTTGGGCTTCGTGCCCGGCCAGGGCTGGCGCGACGTGGACCACATCGTTGACGGTGCCCACAAGGGTGACGTCCAGGTGGTGTTCCTGGTCGGTGCCGACGAGGTGGACATGAAGGCGCTGGGCGAGGCCTTCGTGGTCTACCAGGGCTCTCACGGCGATGCCGGGGCGCATCGCGCCGACGTCATCCTGCCGGGCGCCGCCTACACCGAGAAGAGCGCCACCTTCGTCAATCTGGAAGGCCGCGCCCAGCAGACCCGCCTCGCGGTGTTCCCGCCGGGCGAGGCCAAGGAAGACTGGCGCATCGTCCGCGCCCTGTCCGAGGTGCTGGGCAAGGCTCTGCCCTACGACAGCCTCAAGGCCGTGCGCGAGCGCCTGGCCAAGGCCAGCCCGGTGTTCGCCGCCATCGGTTCCGTCACTCCCGCCGCCTGGGGCGCCGCCTTCGGCGCCGAGGGCAGCCTGGGCGACGGCGCCCTGGTGAGCAACATCGACAATTTCTATCAGACCGACCCGATCAGCCGCGCCTCCAAGACCATGGCGGAATGCACGGCAGCCTTCGGCGGTGGTTGCAACCACAAGCACAAGAAGACGGGGACCCATGGTTGACCTTCTGACCGGGCTGCTGCCCCCCTTCGTGTGGCGTCTGCTGATCATCGTTCTGCAGATCGTCGCCATCGTCCTGCCGCTGCTGATCGCGGTGGCCTACCTCACTTATGCCGAGCGCAAGGTGATCGGCGCCATGCAGTTGCGCAAGGGACCCAACGTGGTTGGTCCCTTCGGCCTGCTGCAGCCCATGGCCGATGGCCTGAAGCTGTTCGTCAAGGAGACGGTGCTGCCCACCAGCGCCAACCGCGTGGTGTTCGTGGGCGCGCCCATGCTCACCTTCTTCCTGGCCCTGGTGGCCTGGGCGGTGATCCCCTTCGACAAGGGCTGGGTGCTGGCCGACATCAATGTCGGCGTGCTGTACCTGTTCGCCATCTCGTCGCTCGGCGTCTACGGCATCATTATGGCGGGCTGGGCGTCCAACTCGAAATACGCCTTCCTGGGCGGCCTGCGTTCGGCGGCCCAGATGGTGTCCTACGAGGTCTCCATAGGCTTCATCCTGATTTCGGTGCTGCTGACCGTGGGTTCGCTGAACCTGTCGGACGTGGTGACGGCGCAGTCGAAGATGTGGTTCATCGTTCCGCACTTCCCGCTGTTCATCCTGTTCATCATTTCCGGCCTGGCCGAGACCAACCGTGCTCCCTTCGACCTTCCGGAAGCGGAAGCCGAGCTGGTGGCCGGCTACAACGTCGAATACTCGGCCATGACCTTCGCCCTGTTCTTCCTGGGCGAGTACGCCAACATGCTGATGATGGGGGCCATGACCTCCATCCTGTTCCTGGGCGGCTGGATGGCGCCGTTCGGCCTGGGCTGGCTGCCCATCCCCGGGCTGATCTGGTTCGTGCTGAAGATCTGCCTGGTGATGTTCGTCTTCCTGTGGGTGCGTGCCACCTTCCCGCGCTATCGCTATGACCAGTTGATGCGTCTGGGTTGGAAGGTGTTCCTGCCGTTCTCGCTGTTCTGGCTGGTGCTGACCGCAAGCGTTCTGACCGCTTTCGGCTGGCTGCCGAACCAGGGTTAAGGAGAGAAAGCGATGTCGTTCCTCGACCGCACCGCGCGCGCCTTTCTGCTGACCGAGCTCGTCCAGGGCTTGGCGCTGACGCTGCGCTATATGTTCAAGCCCAAGGTGACCATCAACTACCCCTACGAAAAGGGTCCGTTGTCGGTCCGCTTCCGTGGCGAGCACGCCCTTCGCCGTTATCCCAACGGGGAAGAGCGCTGCATCGCCTGCAAGCTCTGCGAAGCCATTTGCCCGGCCCAGGCCATCACCATCGAGCCCGAGCCCCGGGACGACGGTTCCCGCCGGGCCCGGCGCTACGACCTCGACATGACCAAGTGCATCTATTGCGGTTTGTGCCAGGAGGCCTGCCCGGTGGACGCCATTGTCGAGGGTCCGAACTTCGAGTACGCCACCGAGACTCGGGCGGAGCTCATGTACAACAAGTCCAAGTTGCTCGCCAACGGCGACCGCTGGGAGGCCGAGCTGGCCTTCCGCATCGCCGCCGACGCGCCTTACCGGTGACGGGAGACCATCCATGTTCACGGCTCTGATCTTCTACATGTTCGCCGCAATCGCGGTGGCTTCCGGCGTGATGGTGATCTCATCGCGCAACCCGGTGCATTCGGTGCTCTGGCTGATTCTGGCGTTCTTTAACGCGGCGGGCCTGTTCCTGCTGCTGGGCGCCGAGTTCCTGGCCATGGTCCTGGTGATCGTCTATGTGGGCGCTGTCGCGGTGCTGTTCCTGTTCGTCGTGATGATGCTCGACATCAACATGGTGGAGATGAAGGAAGGCTTCCTGCAGTACCTGCCCACCGGCGCTCTGATCGGCTTGGTGCTGCTGGTGGAATTGCTGGCCATGTTCGGCGGCTGGGCCTTTGCACCCGACGTTGAAGCCATGATCAAGGCTCCCACGCCCACCTTGGACCAGGCGTCCAATACCGTGGCGCTGGGCAAGCTGATCTACACCAACTACGTCTACCTGTTCCAGGCGTCGGGTCTGGTGCTGCTGGTCGCCATGATCGGCACCATCCTGCTGACCCACCGCAAGCGGACCGGCGTGCGCAAGCAGGTCATCGCCGAGCAGGTCAACCGCTCGCGCGATTCGGTCGAGCTCAAGAAGGTCCAGTCGGGGAGGGGCATCTGATGTTCGAGATCGGTCTGTCCCACTATCTGGCGGTGGCCGCCATCCTGTTCACGCTGGGCGTGATGGGCATCTTCCTGAACCGCAAGAACGTCATCATCATCATGATGTCGGTCGAGCTGATGCTGCTGGCCGTCAACATCAACTTTGTGGCGTTCTCGTCCTATCTGAACGATCTGGTCGGTCAGGTGTTCACCATGTTCGTCCTGACCGTTGCCGCGGCGGAAGCCGCCATCGGCCTGGCCATCGTCGTTGTCTTCTTCCGTAACCGCGGCACCATCGCGGTGGAAGAAATCAGCCAGCTCAAGGGGTAAGCGGATGATCACTGCAACCGTATTCCTGCCGCTCCTTGGCGCCGTCGTCGCAGGCCTGTTCGGCCGCTTCATTGGTGATCGCGGCGCGCAGATCGTCACCTGCGCCCTGCTGATCACCTCGGCGGTCCTGTCGGGGCTGATCTTCCAGAAGGTCGCCTTGGGGGGCGAGGCCCAGACCGTGGTGGTCGCCGAGTGGATCCGTTCGGGCACCATGTCGGTGAACTGGTCGCTGAAGGTCGATACCCTGACCGCCGTCATGCTGATCGTCGTCACCTGGGTGTCGGCGGCCGTGCACGTCTATTCGGTCGGCTATATGAGCCACGACCCCTCCATCTGGCGCTTCCACAGCTATCTGTCGCTGTTCACCTTCGCCATGCTGATGCTGGTGACCTCGGACAATCTGGTGCAGATGTTCTTCGGCTGGGAGGGCGTCGGTGTCGCCTCCTACCTGCTGATCGGCTTCTGGTACGAGAAGCCCTCGGCCTCGGCCGCCGCCATCAAGGCCTTCGTAGTCAACCGCGTCGGCGATTTCGGCTTCGCGCTGGGCATCTTCGGCGTGTATTTCCTGTTCGGCTCTGTGGGCTTCGACGCCATCTTCGCCGCCGCGCCGGAAAAGGCCAACGCCACCGTGAACTTCTTCGGCGGCCAGTGGCACGCCATCACCATCTGCTGCCTGCTGCTGTTCGTGGGCGCCATGGGCAAGTCGGCCCAGCTGGGCCTGCATACCTGGCTGCCCGACGCCATGGAGGGCCCGACCCCGGTCTCCGCCCTGATCCATGCCGCCACCATGGTCACCGCCGGCGTCTTCATGGTCGCCCGCATGAGCCCCCTGTTCGAATTCTCGGACACCGCGCTCACCGTGGTGACCGTGATCGGCGCCGCCACCGCCATCTTCGCGGCGACGGTGGGCTGCGTGCAGAACGACATAAAGCGGGTGATCGCCTATTCCACCTGCTCGCAGCTGGGCTACATGTTCTTCGCCATCGGCGTGTCGGCCTATCAGGCCGCCATCTTCCACCTGATGACCCACGCCTTCTTCAAGGCCCTGCTGTTCCTGGGCGCCGGCTCGGTGATCCACGCCATGAGCGACGAGCAGGACATCCGCCGCATGGGCGGCATCTGGAAGCATGTCAAGGTCACCTGGGTGCTGATGTGGATCGGGTCGCTGGCCCTGGCCGGCGTGCCGTTCTTCGCCGGCTACTATTCCAAGGACACCATCCTGGAAGCCGCCTGGGCGTCGCACACCATCGCGGGGCAGGGGGCTTATTGGCTGGGCTGCACCGCGGCCTTCCTGACCGCCTTCTACTCCTGGCGCCTGCTGCTGCTGACCTTCCACGGCCGTCCGCGCGCGGACGAGCATGTGATGGCCCATGTGCATGAGAGCCCGGCGGTGATGCTGATTCCGCTGCTGTTCCTGGCCACCGGCGCCCTGTTCGCCGGCTGGGCGGGCTACGACATGTTCGTCGGCCATCACCAGCACGACTTCTGGCGCTCCGCCATCCTGGTGACCGAGGCTCATCCCTCGCTGGAGAATGCCCATCACGTGCCGTCCTGGGTGGCCCTGCTGCCCACCGTGGTGGCGGTGTCGGGCATCGCCCTGGCCTATTTGTTCTACGTGTTCGCTCCGGGGCTACCCGGGGCACTGGCCGGCGCCTTCCGCGGCGTCCACCAGTTCCTGCTGAACAAGTGGTACTTCGACGAGCTGTACGACATGCTGTTCGTGAAGCCCGCCTTCAAGCTCGGCCGCGGTCTGTGGCAGGGTGGCGACGGCGCGCTGATCGACGGCGTGGGTCCGGACGGCGTGGCGGCGGCGACCCGTGCGGTGGCGGCCAAGGTGGCTCGCGCCCAGAGCGGCTACCTCTACCACTACGCCTACGCCATGCTGATCGGGGTGGCGGCCTTCGTCACCTGGTACATTTTCAACGCGCGCTGAGGACGAGGAAGACGCCCCATGAACGACTGGCCCCTTCTCTCGCTGACCACGTTCCTGCCCCTGGCCGGAGCGCTGTTCATCCTCACCATCCGCGGCGAGACCGAGGTGGTGGCCCGCAACTCCCGTAACGTGGCGTTGCTGACCTCCATCGCGACCTTCGTGGTGTCCCTGTTCATCCTGGCGAAGTTCAACGGCGCCTCGCCGGACTTCCAGCTCAAGGAGACGGCCCTTTGGTTCCCTGGAACCACCATCGCCTATTCCATGGGCGTGGACGGCATCTCCATGTGGTTCGTGCTGCTGTCGACCTTCCTGACCCCCATCTGCATCCTGGCCGCCTTCGGCAGCGTGGAGAAGCGGGTCAAGGAATATATGGTCGCCTTCATGATCCTCGAGACCATGATGATCGGCATGTTCTGCGCCCTTGATCTGGTGCTGTTCTACATCTTCTTCGAGGCCGTCCTGATCCCGATGTTCATCATCATCGGCGTGTGGGGCGGGCAGCGCCGGGTCTACGCCGCGTTCAAGTTCTTCCTGTACACCCTGCTGGGATCGGTGCTGATGCTGATCGCCATGCTGGCCATGTACTTCGATGCCCACACCACCGACATTCCGTCTCTGATGGCGCATTCGTTCCCCTTCAAGATGCAGCTGTGGCTGTGGCTGGCCTTCTTCGCCTCCTTCGCGGTGAAGGTTCCCATGTGGCCGGTGCATACCTGGTTGCCCGACGCCCACGTGGAAGCGCCCACCGGCGGTTCGGTGATCCTGGCCGGCGTGCTGCTGAAGATGGGGGCCTATGGCTTCATCCGCTTCTCCATTCCCATGCTGCCGGATGCGTCGGTGTACTTCACGCCGCTGATCTACACCCTGTCCATCGTCGCGGTGATCTACACCTCGCTGGTGGCGCTGGTGCAGGACGACATGAAGAAGCTGATCGCCTATTCCTCTGTGGCCCACATGGGTTACGTGACCATCGGCATCTTCTCCATGACCACCCAGGGCGTGGAGGGCGCGGTGTTCCAGATGCTGTCCCACGGCATCGTGGCCAGCGCCCTGTTCCTCTGCGTCGGCGTGATCTACGACCGCATGCATACCCGCGAGATCGCCCGTTACGGCGGTCTGGCCACCCGCATGCCCATCTATGCCGTGGTGTTCATGCTGTTCACCATGGCTTCGGTGGGCCTGCCGGGTACCGCCGGGTTCGTGGGCGAGTTCCTGGTGCTGATGGGCGTGTTCCAGGTCAACACCTGGGTGGCGTTCTTCGCCGCCACTGGTCTGGTTCTGGGCTGCACCTACATGCTGTACCTCTATCGCCGGGTGGTGTTCGGCCGCCTGACCCGCGAGGACCTGAAGGGCATCCTGGACATGACCCCGCGTGAAATCGCGGTGTTCGCTCCGCTGATCGTCCTGACCATCTGGATGGGTGTCGCTCCCGGCACCTTCCTCGAGCCGATGCATGCGTCGGTGACCAAGCTGATCTCCAATTACGAGCTTGCCCGGGCCGCCCATGACGGCCTGTCGCTGGCTGCCCGCTGAGGGGGACCTAAGACGTGATCAAGACTCTCGACCTCGTCCCGGTCCTGCCGGAAATCTTCATGGCAGTGGCCGGTCTGGCCCTGCTGATGCTGGGCGTGTTCCGCAAGGAGGACAGCACCAAGTCGGTGTCGGTCCTGGTGATCCTGGCGCTTGGCGCCGCCATGGTGCTGGTGTCGTCCCTGGGGGGCGAGCGGCTGACGGCCTTCAACGGCCTGTTCGTCGCCGACCGCTTCGCCGGCTTCGCCAAGGGGCTGGTGCTGGTGGCCTCGGCCATCGCCACCGCCATGTCGCTGCCCTATCTGGAACGCGAGAAGATCGGCCGCTTCGAGTATCCGGTGCTGGTGCTGTTCGCCACCCTGGGCATGATGATGATGATTTCGGCCAACGATTTCATCGCACTGTACCTGGGCCTCGAACTGCAGAGCCTGGCGCTCTATGTGCTGGCCGCCTATAACCGCGACAACGCCCGCGCCACCGAGGCGGGCCTCAAGTACTTCGTGCTGGGCTCGCTGGCCTCGGGCCTGCTGCTGTACGGCATCTCGCTGCTCTACGGCTTTGCCGGCACCACCTCGTTCGAGGGGCTGGCCAATCTGTTCGCCGGCGGCCACGACCATCCGATCAAGCCCAATATGGGCATCATCGCCGGTTTGGTCTTCGTGCTGGCCGGTCTGTCGTTCAAGGTCTCGGCGGTGCCGTTCCACATGTGGGCGCCCGACGTCTACGAGGGCGCACCCACCCCGGTGACCTCCTTCTTCGCCGTGGCCCCCAAGATCGCCGCCCTGTGCCTGCTGGTGCGCGTCATGACCGGTCCCTTCGCCGATCTGGTGGAGCAGTGGCGTCAGGTGGTGACCTTCATCGCCATCGGCTCCATGTTCGTCGGCTCCTTCGCCGCCGTGGTCCAGACCAACATCAAGCGTCTGATGGCCTATTCCTCCATCGGCCATGTGGGCTTCGTGCTGGTCGGCATCGCCGCCGGGTCGACGCTCGGCATCCAGGGCGTGCTGATCTATCTCGCCATCTACCTGTTCATGAATGTGGGCGCCTTCGCGGTGATCCTGTCCATGCGCCAGAAGGGCCGGATGGTCGAGGGCATCGATGACCTGGCCGGTCTGTCCAAGACCCACCCCATGATGGCCTTCGTCATGGCGGTGCTGATGTTCTCCATGGCGGGCGTGCCGCCGCTGGCCGGGTTCTGGGGCAAGTTCTACGTGTTCATGGCCGCCATCGAGTCGGGTCTTTACACCCTGTCCATCCTGGGCGTCCTGTCCTCGGTGGTGAGCACCTATTACTACCTGCGCATCGTCAAGGTCATGTACTTCGACGAGCCGGTCGAGGCTTTCGACAAGCCGGTGGGCACCTCCATGACCCTGGTGATGGCGGTTTCCACCATCGTCATCCTAGCCTTTACCCTGATCCCGGCCCCGCTGGTGACCAGCGCCAAGGCCGCCGCCCAGGTTCTGTTCCCGGCGGCGGGATGACAACCTTCGATCTGCCGGCGCCGTTCAGCCATGTGGAGCTGGACAGCGTCGGCAGCACCAATGACGAGGTTCGGCGGCGGGTCGAGGACGGCTCCGCCGCCGATCTTTTGGTGGTGACGGCCCGGCGCCAGACCTCGGGGCGCGGCCGACGCGGCCGGGTGTGGGACAGCCCCGAGGGCAACCTGCACGTTTCCTTCGCCATCCGGATCCAGAGGCCGCTGTCCGAGGCAGCCCAGATCGGCTTCGCGGCGGCGCTGGCCCTGGCCGAGGCCCTTGACGAAGTGGTGCCGGGGCACGATGTGCGATGCAAGTGGCCCAACGACGTGCTGGTCGACGGGCGCAAGGTGGCGGGCATGCTGCTGGAGAGCGCCGGTGACGGCTGGTTGATTCTGGGCATCGGCGTCGACGTGGAACGCCGCCCGGCGCCGGCCGAGGCTTTGTATGCCGCCGTCGCGCTGGCCGAGTTGGGCTATGGCGGCGATAGCATGGGCGTGCTGGCTGCGCTGTGTCGGCATCTCGGCCCCTGGCTGGAGCGCTGGCGGGCCGACGGCTTTGCCCCCATCAGGGCCGGCTGGCTGGAGTGGGCGAGGGGCCTGGGCGAGGCGGCGCTGGTCCGCCTCGAGGCCGAGACGCTGTCCGGCGTGTTCCGGGGCCTCGACGAGGAAGGCGGTCTGCTGCTCGATCAGGGCGAGGCCGGAATCCGGCGGGTTCTGGCTGGGGATGTGTTTTTTCCGGGATTGTGACGGAGCTTTTCCATGCTGTTGGCCATCGATTCGGGCAACACCAATATCGTCTTCGCGGTCTATGACGGCGACACCCTGCGCGGCGAGTGGCGTGCCTCGACGGATTCCGAGCGGACCGCCGACGAACTGGGCGTCTGGCTCACCCAGTTGCTGACCATCGAGGGGCTGAACCGCCTGGACATCTCGGCGGCGATCATCGCCAGCGTGGTGCCGGCCATGGTGTTCGGCCTGAAGACCCTGTGCCGCCGCTATTTCAAGTGCGAGCCGCTGGTGGTGGGCGACGAAGGGGTGGATCTAGGCCTGTCCATCCTGCTCGATCGTCCCGAGGAAGTGGGCGCCGACCGCCTGGTCAATGCCGTGGCGGCCCATAAATATTACAAGGGGCCGTTGATCGTCATCGACTTCGGCACGGCCACCACCTTCGACGTGGTGGACGCGGACGGAAATTACTGCGGCGGGGCCATCTCGCCCGGCATCAATCTGTCGCTGGAGGCCCTGCACATGGCGGCCGCCAAGCTGCCGCGGGTGGCTATCGGGCGGCCACGGCAGGTGATCGGGCGGGCCACGGTGCCGGCCATGCAATCGGGGATCTTCTGGGGCTATGTCGGCCTGATCGAGGGATTGGTGAAGCGGATCAAGGAAGAGTTCGGCTCGGACATGCTGGTGCTGGCCACCGGCGGACTGGCGCCGCTGTTTGCCGAGGCGACCAAGGTGATCAACGCGCTGGACGCCGACCTGACCCTGCGCGGCCTGCTGGAAATCCATCGCCGCAATTCGACGCCGGTGCGGGGATGAGCCAGGGCGAACTCCTCTTCCTGCCCCTGGGGGGCGTCGGCGAGATCGGCATGAATCTCGCGCTGTACGGCTATGACGGCAAGTGGCTGATGGTCGATTGCGGCGTCTCCTTCGGCGACGAGACCATGCCCATGGTCGACGTGGTGATGGCCGATCCCGCCTGGATCGAGGAACGCCGCGACAAGCTGGCGGGCATCGTCATCACCCATGGTCACGAGGACCATCTGGGCGCCGTCCAGTATCTGTGGGACCGGCTGCGCTGTCCGGTGTGGGCGACGCCGTTCTCGGCCTCCATCCTGAAGAACAAGCTGCACGAGACCGGGCTGCAGGCCCAGGTGCCTCTCAACGTAGTTGAGCTGGGATCGCGCTTTAAGGTCGGCCCGTTCGAGATCGAAATGATCTCCATCACTCATTCCATTCCCGAGCCGAATCTGCTGGCTATCCGCACGCCGCTGGGCACCGTCGTCCATACGGGCGACTGGAAGTTCGACCCCGATCCGCTGCTGGGCCTGCCCACCGATACAGAAGCTCTGCGCCGGGTGGGCAAGGAGGGCGTCCTGGCCCTGATCGGCGATTCCACCAATGTTTTCACCAAGGGCCATTCCGGTTCGGAATCCGAGGTGCGTGGCAGCCTGATCGAGCTGCTGGGCCGCTTTGACGGGCGCATCGCCGTGTCGTGCTTCGCCACCAACGTGGCGCGGCTGGAAAGCATCACCGTGGCGGCCATGGCCAATGACCGCAGCGTCGCCCTGGTGGGCCGGAGCCTGTGGCGCATCGATAAGGCGGCGCGGGAGAACGGCTATCTCGCCGACCTGCCGCCCTTCCTTACCGAGCACGATGCCGGTTACCTGCCCAAGGACAAGGTGGTCTATATCTGCACCGGCAGCCAGGGAGAGCCCCGCGCCGCCCTGGCCCGCATCGCGTCGGGCGACCATCCCCATGTGCATCTGGGCAAGGGGGACGTCTGCATCTTCTCGTCGCGGATCATTCCCGGCAACGAGAAGGACATTTTCAAGCTTCAGAATGATTTGGTCCGCCAGGGCGTCGAGGTGGTGACCGAGAAGGATGAATTCGTCCATGTCTCCGGCCATCCCGCCCGCCAGGAGATGGAGGAAATGTATCGCCTGCTGCGGCCGCGCGTCGCGGTGCCGGTGCATGGCGAGGCCCGCCACCTGCAGGAGCACGCTCGGCTGGCGCGGGCTTGCGGGGTGGAGGAGGCTATCGAGACCTCCAACGGCGCCATGCTGCGCCTCGCTCCCGGTCCGGTGGAGGTGATTGACCACGTGCCCACCGGCAAGCTGTGCGTCGATGGCCCGCGCATCGTCCGTCTGGATTCCGAGATCCTGCGCAATCGCCGTCGCATGGTGTTCAACGGCTCGGCCGTGGTTACCGTGGTGCTGGACAAGGTCGGCAAGCTGCTGGGCGATCCGCAACTGACGGCCCTGGGCCTGCTGGATGCCGGTCACGAGGCGGAAGAGCACGACGCGGTGGTCGAGGCCGTGCGTGACGCCATCGAGGAACTGCCGCAGAAGGTCCGCCGGGACGACGCCGTGGTGCGCGAAGCCGCCCGGCTGGCGGTGCGTCGCTCGTTGCGTGACACCCACGGCAAGAAGCCCATCACCGAGGTGCATCTGGTCCGGGTCTGAGTCACCAAATCGTCATGGCCCTGACACGGAAGAGTCCCGCTTGGTCCCTATGATCCCCCCTCGGGGGACGTGGGGTTCACAAGGCCGAGGACATGACCGTGAAGCAGGACGCCGTAACCGCCGATTTTCTCGGCTTTCGCCCCATTTGCTGGACCTGGGCGCGCGAGGCCTTTTGGGCGGGAGAGCTTCCCTTTCTGGCGGATTTGCCCATCCGGGCCCGGTTCGTGCTGCTGGTGGTGCTGGCCCTGGTGGCCTCGGTGGTGTTCGGCAGTGTCTATCTCGCCGCCGGCCAGCGCATCGAGGCCATGCTGCAGGCCCAGGATTCCTACCGCCGTCTCAACGATCTGGCCGGTGACGTACGGGGGCTCTCGGCGGCGGCCCAGAACCTGATGGAGATCTTCGCCCGCGAGCGCGATCCGGCCGTGGCCGAGGCTTTGAAGCGCGATCTGGGGCAGATCCGCGAGCGCCTGGACCGGGTGGCCGAGCTGTCGGCGGGTGGTCCCATGGCCCAGGCGGTGGGCGAGGCCCAGGTCGGCGTCGAGGCCATCGCCCAGTCCTTCCAAGGGCTGGAAAGCCATATGGTGCGCCTGGGGCTGACGCCCCAGTCGGGGTTGCGGGCCAGGCTGAACGAATCCTCCCGCGCGGTGGAGCGGGAACTGGCCATGTGGCCGGCTTCGGCTCCCCTGTCGCTGGCCATGGCCCGCATGCGGCTGGCCGAGCGGGATTTCATGCTGGACGGGCTGGAGGACGCGCTGGGGCGCCACCGGGCGGCCACCGGGCAGCTGGACATCGCGCTCGACTCGTCTGCCCTGCCCAATTCCACCCGCGACGACCTGCGGCGATTGAGTGCGGCCTATGGCGAGGAGCTTCAGGCCTTCGCCGCCGGATCACTGGCGGTCAAGGCCGAACTGGCCGAGGTGCGGTCCGGGTTCCTGGCCCTGCAGCCGGTCATGCAGCGCGTGCTGGCCTATGCCCGCGAAGGCATGGCCGAGGCTATCGCCGCCCAGGAGGCCGAGCGCCGCGCCACCGGACGTCAAGTCGCCCTGGTCGGGCTGCTGGCGGGGCTGTCGTTTCTGCTGGCCTGCCTGGTCATCGCCCATTCCATTACCCGGCCGGTCCGCCTGATCCAGGACGCCATGGAACGCCTGTCCCATGGCGACCATGGCATCGCGGTTCCCGGCTCGGCCCGGCGCAACGAGATCGGCGACATGGCCCGCGCCGTGGGTGTGTTCAAGGAAAATGCCATCGCCATGGTTCGGTTGCAGGAGGAGCAGCGTTCCATCCGTTCCCAGGCCGATGCCGCCAACCGGGCGCATCTGCTGGCGCTGGCCGAGGGCTTCGAGCAGGCGGTGAAGAGCACCGCCGATCTGGTGGCCTCCAATGCGGTGGGAATTCGCCACACCGCCGAGCGCATGACGTCGGGCACCGACCAGGGCAAGAGCAGCGCCATGGCCGTGGCCGAAGCCGCCCGCCAGTGCCGGACGACCGTTCAGGCCGTGGCCGAGGCCACCGGCGTGCTGGGAGACTCGGTCCGCGAGATTTCCGCCGGCACCGAGGACGCCGCCGCCATCGCCCGGGACGCGGTGGGCCGTCTGGCATCGACCACCGAGCGCATTCAGAGCCTCTCCCTGGTGGCGGGGCGGATCGGCCGGGTGGTGACCATGATCGAGGAGATCGCCCAGCGCACCAACATGCTGGCCCTCAACGCCACCATCGAGGCCCAGCGGGCGGGGGAAGCCGGCAAGGGCTTCGCCGTGGTGGCGGGCGAGGTCAAGCATCTGGCCAGCCAGACCGCCCGCTCGACCCGCGAGATCGCCGCCCAGGTGGCGGAGATCCAGGGGGCGACCGCCGATACCGAGGTCGCCATCGAGGGGATCGGCGACACCATTCTGCGCATGGACCGCATCGCCGGCGAGGTCGCCGACGCGGTGTCCCGCCAGCGCGACGTTACCGCCCGGATTCAACGCTGTGTCGGGGAAATGGATCGGGACGCCGCCGTGGTGGGTGATGGTGTGGCGTCCGTGACCCAGGCGGCGGTGCGTTATTGTGCTGCCGCCATCCGGGTGATCTGGGCGGCCAAGGATCTGGCTCGCCCTGCGACCGCGCTCAATCACGAGGTGGACTCCTTCCTGACCACGGTCAGGCGGTAGGGGGCCGCGATAGCCCCTTGCCCATGGCTGTCGGTTTGGTACCCTGGCCGCCATGAAAGTCTTTGGAATCGCCGGCTGGAGTGGCAGCGGCAAGACGACACTGCTCATCCGGCTGATTCCGGCCCTGGTGGCACGGGGCGTCAGAGTCGCTACGGTCAAGCACACCCATCACGATCCGGCCGTCGGTGACGAGGAGTGCCGCGCCTTGGCCCGGGCCGGCGCGGTGGAATGCGTGGTGGCGTCACCTCGCCGCTTCGCCCTGGTGCACGAAATTCACCTGGATGACGCCGAGCCGCCCTGGACTGGCTGATGGATCGCTTCGCCGGATGCGATCTTTTGCTGATCGAAGGCTACAAGTGGGCGCCGCACCCCAAATTGGAAGTGTGGGACCCGGGTCTCGGCAAGTCCATGCTGGCGCCAGAGGAAAGAAGCATAGTCGCCCTGGCGGCCGACACGCCGGTGACTTCGGTGGCATTGCCCACATTTCGTCGCGACGATATCGCGGGCATTGCGGCTTATATTTGCCAGTATTGCCAGATTTGATCTGAGGTTATTGGCTTGTTTCAAGTTCATAACCGTTAGCATAATAAATTTAACTAAAGAAACTACCAGAAAAAGCGGATCAACATCCGGTGGGTATCGGGTGTGTGCCTGATGGGCCGTTCCTATGCATTCCGATAGATTCAACTTATGCTGATAATTAGCGGGCATGATCGGGAGGGGTATTTTATATTGGCGAATATCTGTCATGCTCTTGCACATCCGCCGTTGCTCCCCCGGGCAAAGGGTGATTAAAATATTACAGGTTCCGGGATTACCGATGGGCCGCTTTGCCATTTGGGGGCGGAGTGGTTCGACGGAAAGAAAAAGGTGGTGCCTATCGCTTTGATGCGGCAGGCACCCGCTCGGTTTGGCCGAGGGGTTCGGTCTGGTCGGGCGGTAAACTTATTGGGGATTTTGTGCAATGAAGGTTCTTCTTGCCGACGATCATGCGTTGTTCCGCGAAGGGGTGCGCATGGTTCTGGAAAGCCTGTCAAACGAGCCTCTCGATATTGTGGAGGCCTGCGACTTCAATCAGGTACTGACTCTGGTGCGCGGCAACGCCGATTTCGACGTGGCGCTCCTCGATCTTTCCATGCCGGGGATGGATGGCTTTTCCGCCATTGGGGCCGTGCGGCGTTCTGCTCCCGACATCTATCTTGTGGTGGTGTCCGCCTCGGAGGAGCCGCAGACGGTGCGCAAGGCCCTCGACAGCGGGGCACACGGCTATATCTGTAAGTCGGCGGGGTCCGCCTCCATGATGGCCGGCATTCGCTCGGTGCTGGAAGGCGACACCTTCGTCAGCCCCCATATCGTGGTTCCCGATACCGCGGCTCCATCCATTGGTGACATCAACGGCGAACAGTTGCAGTCTCTGCTGACGCCGCGTCAGCGCGACGTGCTGGGCATGTTGCGCCAGGGCAAGTCCAACAAGGAAATTGCCCGCGACCTCAGCCTGGCCGAGATCACCGTGAAGCTGCACGTGACCGCCATTCTGAGGGCATTGGGCTGCGAGAACCGCACCCAGGCCGCCATCCTTGCCGCCAAGATGGGCGTCTAGAAAGACCCCCTCATCAGCCGACGATCCGCCCGTCCACCAGATGGACGCGGCGGTCGGCTGTCTGCGCCAGTTCGGCATCGTGAGTGACCACAATGACCGTGCGATTCTGGCGGTGGGCCAGGTCGCGGAACAGCTCGAACACCAGATGGGCGGTGCGGGTGTCCAGGTTGCCCGTGGGCTCGTCGGCCAGGATCAGGGGCGGGTCGTTGGCCAGGGCGCGGGCGATGGCGACGCGCTGGCGCTGGCCGCCGGAAAGCTGATCGGGGTATTTGCGCCGGTGATCGGCCAGTTCCAGTGAATCCAGCAATTCGGCTGCCCGGATGCGCGCTTGGGAATCGCTCAGGGCGCCCAGGCGGCGGATGGGAATCTCCACATTGGACTGACAGGTGAATTCCGGCAGCAGGAAATGGAACTGGAAGACGAAGCCGATGGAGGCGAGGCGAAGCTCGGCCATGGCATCGGGCGGCAGGCCGGCGGTATTGCCGCCTTGCAGCCAGACGGATCCGCCGGTCGGCACATCGAGCAATCCCAAAAGATAGAGCAGCGAAGACTTGCCCGAGCCCGACGGCCCGGTCACCGCCACGAACTCTCCCCGTCCGACGGTCAGGTCGATGTCGCGCACCAGGGTGACCGGCACCGGACCGGGCAGGTCGCGGGTGACACCGCGGGCTTCGATGGCCACCTCCATCATCCCGCCCCCCGGACGATATCCACCGGGTTGAGCCGCGAGGCCCGGCGGGCCGGCACCCAGGCGGCCAGGGTGGCCGAGGCGATGGCCATGGCGGCGCTGATGGCGTAATGCTTGGGCGTGCGGTAGAGAACGAAGCCCTGGGCCTTGACGAATCCTTCCATCTGGAAGTCGAGCGAGGCCATGAACTCGATCAGTCCCCAGCCCATCAGCCAGCCGATCACCGTGCCGATCAGCCCGACGATCAGACCTTCCATGACGAAGATGCGGCGGATGTCCTTGTCCCTGAATCCCATGGATTTGAGGATGCCGATATCCCTGGTCTTCTCGAACACCACGGTGGAGATGACGTTGAAGATGCCGAAGCAGGCGACGATCAGAATGGCGCTGACCGTGGAATACATGATGGCGTTCTGGATGACGAAGATGCCCAGCACGTTGCGCGACTGTTCCTGCCAGGATTCCGAGCGATAGCCGAACTGGCGCTCGATGGTGGCGGCCAGGGGGGCGGCCTGCTCAACGTCGTCGAGGCGCAGGTTCAGGCGGTTGACCACATTGGCGCGGTTTTGCAGCACCTGGGCCTTCTTCAGCAGGGTGTAGGTCTCGAAATTGTCCAGCAGCGTGATGTTGCTGCGGAAGATTCCCACCACCTTCATCTTCAGCACCACGCCCACCGGCGAGACGGCGGAAATCAGGTCGTCCTTGCGGATGCCCGCTTTGGCGGCGATGCCCTCGCCGATGATGATGGCGTTGGAGGTGGTATAAAGCGCGTCCAGGGAGCCCGACAGCAGGTCCTTTTCCAGATGGGTGACCAGGCGCTCGCGCTCCGGCTGGATACCGGTGACGTTGACCGAGACATCCTTGCCGCCGAAGCGCAGCAGCAGATTGCCCGACAGGGCCGGAGCCACGTGGACGCCAGGCATCTCCTCCAGCGTCGCCAGCATGTTGCGGGCGCCCCGGATGCCGCGCACCTCCTCGCGGGGCTTGAGTCCGCGCAAGGAGACGGCACCGTCGGGATAGGCGCGCTCCACCGCCTGCTTGGGGGCGGCGCGCACCTCGTCCTTGACGATGATATGGGGCTGCACATCGATGATCCGGGCGATGAAGTCGCGCTGGAAGCCCTGCATCATGGCCGAGATGCCGATGAAGAAGGCGACTCCCAGCGACACGCCCAGCAGCGAGACCAGGGTCTGGCGCCGACGGTGGCGCAGGTGCTGGAGCGCGATGGACAGGCCGAGCGGCAGCACCTTCGGTCCTCCCTATTTCACCCGGACGCGGTCGCCGGCCTTCAGGCTGGAAGGAGGCGAGGCGATGAGGGCGGTCTCGGGCCCAAGCCCTTGCGTCACCTCCACCATAGTCCGGCCGCGGATGCCCGTCTGGATGGCGATGGCTGCGGTGCGGCCGTCCTGCACCACCAGAACCTTGCCGTCCCTCAGCGCGGTGATGGGCACCAGCAGGACATCGGCATGCTCGGCGGTGATGATGTTGATCTCGGTGGTCATGCCCACCAGCAAAGGCGTGTCGTCGGGCAGCACCACCCGGACGCGGAAGGTCTTGTTGACCGGGTCGCCCTTGGGGGTGACGCGGTCGACCTTGGCCTCCAGCACCCGTTCGGCGAAGGCGTCGGCCTTGATCAGCACCTTCTGGCCGATCCTCACCCGGGCGATGTCTTCTTCATCCACCTCGGCGGTGATACGCAGCGGGCGGGGCGCGCCCACCCAGAACAGGGCGTCCTTGACCTCGGCCAGTTCGCCGATCTCGCCATCGCGTTTCAGGACCATGCCGTCCATGGGCGAGGTCACCAGCAGGTCGGTGCGCTTTTGCCGGGCGGCGTTGATGGCGGCGGTGACCTGATTGTACTCGCTGCGGGCCTTCTGGGTCGCCTCGGTGGAGCGGTAGCCGCGCGCGGTCAGCGTCGCCGAGCGGGCCATCTCTTCGCGCCAATAGGCGGCCTTGGCCTCCAGCTCGGCGATCCTGGCCCGGGCCTCGCGGTCGTCCAGGCGGGCCAGGGGCTGGCCTTCCTTGACCGCGTCGCCCTCGAAGGCCAGGATCTCGGCGATGCGTCCCGGAACCACCGGAGCGATGCGGGCCCATTTCTCGGCCTCCACCGTGCCGGTGGCGTAGATGGCCTCCACCGCTGCGCCGCGCCGAGGCATTACCACCTCGACCTCGGGAGCCGAGACGCGCCACCACCACCACCCGCCGGCGGCGGCCAGGGTCAGAAGAATCAGCAGCAGTGGAGCTTGGCGGAGGAGGCGCTTGTACATCAGAGAGGCATCATAAGTGTCCCCACCTATTTCGCCAAGGACCGCAGGACCTCATCGACCGCATCCCAGGCCCGTTCCAGCTCGGCGTCGGTGATGCAGTAGGGCGGCAGCAGATAAAGCACGTTGCCCAGCGGCCGCAGCAGCAGGCCGCGCTCGAGAAACGCCGCCTTCAGCTTCGGACCGATGCCCGCCTCGTAGCCCTTGCCGCCGCCGATGACGTCCAGCGCCGCTACCGTGCCGGTCAGCCGGGTATGGGCGACGTTGGAAAGGCCTTTCAGACCGTCCAGGCGCCGGCGATGGATGGCTTCGATCGCTCCGATGCGCTGCTGGCAGGCTGCGGATTCCAGCAGGTCGATGGAGGTTAGGCCGGCGGCGCAGCCCAGGGGATTGGCGGTGTAGGAATGGCCGTGCAGGAAGGCGCGCGACAGATCCTGGCCCAGGAAGGCCTCGAAGATGCCGTCGCGGGCCACGGTCACCGACAGCGGCAGGAAGCCGCCGGTCAAGCCCTTGGACAGGCAGATCAGGTCGGGGGTGATCCCCGCCTTGACGCAGGCGAAAATCTCGCCGGTGCGCCCGAATCCGGTCATCACCTCGTCGAGGATCAGCAGCGACCCGTTGTCGCGCACCTTGGCCTCCAGCTTGCGCAGGAAGTCCGGGCGGCACATGCGCATGCCGCTGGCGCCCTGGATCAGCGGCTCGATGATTACCGCGGCGACATGGTCGGGGTTGGCGGCGAAGAGCAGGTCAAGGGCGTCCAGCGCCGCCTGCTCCTTGTCCTCCACGGTCTCGTCGCCGTTCCAGGTGGCGGGGAAGGGAACGGTCTCCACCGGAAACAGCATTTCCTTCCAGGCGCCGAAATAGCCCGAGGAATGACCGGCCGACATGGCGCCCGCCGTGTCGCCGTGATAGCCGCCCTCGAAGGCGATATAGGTGGAGCGGTGCTGTCCGTGGTTGCGCCAGTACTGGTGCGCCAGCTTCAGCGCCACTTCCACGGCGGTGGAGCCATCGTCGGAATAGAACACCCGGTTCAGGTCGCCGGGCAGGCGCTTGCACACCCGGTGGGCCAGCCGGGCGGCGGGCTCGTGGGTGAAGTCGGCGAAGATCACCTGTTCCAGCCGTCCGGCCTGATCGGCCACGGCCTGGGCGATGGCCGGGTTGGCGTGGCCGTGCAGGTTGACCCACCACGACGATACCAGATCGAGATATTCGCGCCCGTCGGCGGCGTAGATGGTGCTTCCCCGGGCGCCCAGGGCCAGGATCGCCGGCTGGGCGGTCCCGGCCTGGGTGAAGGGATGCCAGACATGGCGGGCGTCCAGCGCCCGAAGCTCATCATAGGACAGGGTCATGGGTCACCCGGACAGGTAAAGGTGGGCGGAGGCAGGCCGGCAATGGTGGCGGCGGTGACGGCGGGCAGCGGCTGGATCTCGGCCAGGACCCGCACCCCGCCGAAATGCTCGATGGCTTGACGGTTGGCCGGGTTCTTCTGGCCGTTCATCACCACGCCCAGCAGCGGGACCCGGCGGCGGCGCAGCATTTCCAGCGTCATCAGGGTGTGGTTGATGGTCCCCAGGCCCGAGCGCGCCACCACCACGGCGGGCAGGGACAGGCGCTCCATCAGGTCGATCATCAGGGCGACCTCGTTGATGGGGACCATGATGCCGCCGGCGCCCTCGACCACCAGGGGGCGGTCGGTGACGGGCGGCACCAGGGATGACAGGTCGATGCGGGTCTTCTCCCGCCGCGCCGCTTCGTGGGGAGATAGCGGGGCGGGCAGCACCACGGCGGAAGGGTGGATGCGGGCGGCGGGGGCGAGGCGCGCCACGGACTCGAAATCCGTGCCCTCGGTCGAGCCGGTCTGGATGGGCTTCCAGTAATCGGCCCGCCAGTGCTGGGCCAGCCAGGCGGAGACCATGGTCTTGCCCACATCGGTGTCGGTGCCGGTGACGAACACCCCCCTCATGGGCGGTAATCCAGCAGCAGAATGTCCCAGGTCATGGCGCAGGGGCTCCCCAGGGAGGTGATTATGCGCCTGACCTGTCCCGGCGACAACGGGCGGTGACCGGGCTTGGGGGTCTGGGCGCCCAGCGCTTCCAGGCAGAGCAGGAAGTTGCGGGCATCCTTGTAGGAAAGGGTGAGCGGCAGGCGTTCCACCCGGGCGCCGGGCAGCATGGCGGCCAGATCGGCGGCCTCGGGATAGTCGGGGATACCGGAGTCCAGGCCCAGGGTCCGGTGGGCGTCCTTCCATTGGACGAAGGTGCCCGCGCCCAAGGTGGTGAGCAGCAGCCTCCCCCCGGGGGCCAGAAGTCCTGCCAGACGGCCCAGGGTGGCGGGCAGGTCGGTGAACCATTGCGCCGCCAGGGACGAGGCGATCAGGTCGAAGGGCCCGGCCACGCCGGGCGCCTCGGCATCCATCACGGCGAAGGAAAGGGCGGGCAGGGCGGCGCTGGCCGCCTGGACCATGGCGGGGCTGAGATCGGTAGCCAGAATCCGTGACCCGGCGGGCAGGGCGGCGGCCAGCCGGCGGGTCAGCAGGCCGGTGCCGCATCCCAGTTCCAGCGCCCTGATGGGGGTGGGGATCGGCCCCAGCCGCTCCACCAGGGAATCGGCGGCCCAGACCTGGGCGCGGGCAGCGGACTCATAGGTCCCGGCGGCGGCCGAGAAGGCCTTGGTGATGGTCTGCTTGCGGCTCATGCCTCCAGCCTCGCGGCGAAGAGCCGCACCTGCGACGCCACCCAGTCGGGATGGGTCAGCGGCAGCAGATGCCCTGCGCCCTCGACCAGGACCAGGGTCTCCGGGGCATAGCTGGCCAGACTCATGGCCTGGGGCACGATGGGATCGTTGGTCCCGGCCAGGGCCTGTACTGGGCAGGGCAGCATCCTGAGCGCGGTGCGCTCGTCGCACTGGCCCAGCCAGGCCAGGCTCTGCTTCAGCGGCTCGGGCGCGATGGCGGAGGTGTCGGGGGAGTCGATGCCGCAGCGGCCGAGGAAGTCGGCGGTGACCTGCTGGGGCGCCTCGTCGAAGCGGGTCAGCATGCGTTCGACCAGACGGGGCGGCACCCCGTCCACGAAGGTGGGCGAGCGGGTGAAGCGGGGAAAGGCGTTGACCGCCAGCAACCCCGCCCAGGGCCGGGGAATATTGGCCAGCGCCCAGGCCAGCCCCATGGAATGGGCGAGGACCAGCGGCCTCGGCACCTTGGGACGCTTGGGGGCGCCGTAAAAGCCCATGTCGACGCAATCGCCGCGAAAATCGGGCAGGCGCTCCAGCACCGGCATCCAGAATCCGGCGTCGAAGCCCCAGCCATGCACAGCCAGCACGGGCGGCGTCACGGGGTGGCCTCCACGGCGTCCAGGATGGCGGCCAGCAGCCGGTCGAGATCGGCATCGGAATGGACCGCCGACAGGGCGAAGCGGATGCGGCTGGTGCCGGGCGGCACGGTGGGCGGGCGGATGGCGATGCCCAGAATGCCCCGGTCCTCCAGCGCCTTGGCTACCGCCAGGGTGCGGCCCTCGTCGCCCAGGATGAGGGGCACGATCTGGCTGGCCGAGGGGCCGGTATCCAGCCCCGCCGCCCGCAGCCCGTCGCGCAGGCGCCGGCCCATCATCTGCAGCCGGGTGCGCTCGCCCTCCAGGCGCGGCACCAGATCCAGGGCGGCGTCGATGGCGCCCAGCACGGCCGGCGGCAGGCCGGTGGCGTAGATCAGCCCCGAGGCCCGGTTGATCAGGTAGTGGCGTAGCCGGGCGGAACAGGCCACATAGGCCCCGAAACTGCCCAGACCCTTGGAGAAGGTGCCCATGGCCAGCTCGGCGCCCATGCCCGGCGACAGGCCAAAGCCGTTGGCCCCCAGGACGCCGGTGGCATGGGCCTCGTCCACATAAAGGAAGGCGTCCCAGCGGCTGGCCAGTGCCGCCAGGGCGGCCATGTCGGTGACATCGCCATCCATGGAGAACACCGTCTCGGTGACGATGAAGCGCGGCCCTTCCTTATCGGCATGGGCTTTCAGCAGGCTTTCCAGGTGGTCGAGGTCATCGTGGCGGTAGCGATAGCGCCGCGCCCCGGACAGTTCCAGTCCCGCATGCAGGCTGGCATGGATAAGCTTGTCGGCGAAGACCAGGGGCTCGGCGCCCCACAAGGCCTTGTCCAGCAGGGCGGGCAGCACCGAGGCGTTGCATTGCCAGCCGCTGGCCAGGATCAGGGCGGCTTCGGTTTGCTTGCACCGGGCGATCTTGGCCTCCAGCGCCTCCATGGCGGCCAGATGGCCGGTGACCAGCCGCGAGGCGCCCGAGCCGGCGCCATACTCGTTCAGCCAGCGCCGCGACCGCTCCACCACCTCCGGATGGCGCGACAGACCGAGATAGTCGTTGGAGGAGAAGTTGACCAGTTCCCGCCCGCCCACGCGGACCCGTCCGGCCGGCAGGGGGTCGACCGGGCGCAGGACCCGCTTGCGACCGGCCTGGTCCAGGCCGTCGAGGAAGCGTCCGATGCTGTCATCCAAGCCCTTCATCACCGCGACTTGATAGAGGGTTTTTCCCAGGGCCTCAATTCCAATCTGGCGGCGTGGAAAATTCCGCCGGGCGCCGGAGGCCGGATGGCGCTATGGTGGCCCGGCAGAGGAATAGGCCCATGTCCCACACCCCATCACCCGAATCGGTCCGTATCGTCCAGTTTCCCGAGACCCGGGTGGCGGTGATGACCCATCGCGGCGATCCCGCCCGGATCGGCGAAACCATCCGCCGCTTCATCGACTGGCGCAAGGCCCATGGCCTGCCGCCGCGCACTCACGCCACCTTCAATATCTTGCATGGTGCCCCGGACCAGGGGGCGCCCGGGGATTTCCGCCTGGATCTGTGCGTCGCCACCGACCGGGCGGTGACCGAGGACGGCTCCGGGGTGGTGGCGGGGCTTCTGGCCGGCGGGCGCTGCGCCGTCCTGCGCCATGTGGGTCCGGACGACGCGCTGGGGGCGGCCTTCGCCTGCCTCTACGGCCAGTGGCTGCCCGACAGCGGCGAGGAATTGCGCGGTGATCCGCCCTTTCTCCAGCGGGTGGCGTTCTTTCCCGATGTGCCCGAGCACGAGGCGGTGGTTGATATCTTTCTCCCGCTGCGCCCGAGCAACCAGCCCCAGGTCTGACGCAGGTCGCTCCAGCGGCCATTGAGGCCGCGGCCAAGGGTGCCGCAGGCACCCGCCCGGCGAGGGGCAAACATGAATCTGCGCCCTGTCTGGCGCAGGATGACCTGGACGGGTTTTCGCTCCTGTTGCAAAGGGCGCATGGGGAGGACTACATTGCGGCCCCCGCGAGGCATCAAACGAGGACAATGCGGTGACGGCTCAGGCAGCTTTGGCGACAGCGGCGAATGACGGCGAACTCCGGCACGACTGGAGCGCCGAGGAGATCGAGGCGCTGTTCGCGCTTCCCTTCAACGATCTGATGTTCGAGGCCCAGAAGGTCCACCGCGCCCATTTCGACGCCAACCGCGTCCAGGTGTCGCGGCTGATCTCCATCAAGACCGGCTCGTGCCCCGAGGATTGCTCCTATTGCCCCCAAAGCGCCCATTACGCCACGGGCCTGGAAAAAGAAAAGCTCCTGGCCGTGGAGGAGGTGGTCGAATCCGCCCGTCAGGCCAAGGAGGAGGGCGCCTCGCGCTTTTGCATGGGCGCCGCCTGGCGCGGCCCCAAGGGTGACGATTTCGAGGTGGCGGTGGCCATGATCGAGGGGGTCAAGGCGCTGGGCATGGAAACCTGCGCCACCTTTGGCCTGCTGGACAAGTGGCAGGCCCAGCGCCTGAAGGAAGCGGGCCTGGACTATTACAACCACAACATCGACACCAGCCCCGAGCACTATTCCGAGGTCATCACCACCCGGACCTTCCAGGATCGCCTGGATACCCTGGACGTGGTGCGCGACGCCGGGCTGCATGTCTGTTCGGGCGGTATCGTCGGCCTGGGCGAGACCCGTACCGACCGGGCCCGCATGATCCAGACCCTGGCCAACATGCCCAAGCACCCCGACAGCGTGCCGATCAACCTGCTGATCCCCATCCAGGGCACGCCGCTGGCCGATGCCGAGCGTCCCGATTCCTTCGACTTCATCCGCACCATCGCCGTGGCGCGCATCACCATGCCGAAATCCTTCGTCCGCCTGTCGGCGGGCCGCGAAGGCATGACCGAGGAGATGCAGGCCCTGTGCTTCCTGGCCGGCGCCAATTCGGTATTCTGCGGCCAGAAGCTGCTGACCGCCAAGAACGCCGCGCCGGGCAAGGACAAGAGCCTGTTCGGCAAGCTGGGCCTTCAGCCCATGTGACGAACGGGGCGGAGGCGCAGGCTTCCGCCCGCCTTCCCGATTTACGGAGATGGCGTTTCGACATCCAACCGATATCGCTTTTGGCTGATTTATCGGCTGTCATAAAAGTGTAACAATTCGCTCTCCATCATGGTCATGGAGGGACGGATGAACCCGCAGCATCTGGAAATCGCTCTCCATCTGGGCAGCGCCTGGGCCGCCGGCAGCCTGGTGGGGGCGGAGCGCAGCTTTCACGGCCGTCCCGCCGGATTTCGCACCCACGCCCTGGTCTGCGTCGCCTCCGCCTTGCTGATGCTGGTGACCGTCTACCAATGGGAATGGCTGGGCGTGGTGCCCCTGGAGACGGTGCGCACCGATCCCACCCGCATGGCCCAGGGCATCATGACCGGCATCGGCTTCCTGGGGGCTGGGGTGATCTTCAAGGAAGGGCTGACGGTGCGTGGCCTGACCACCGCCGCCTCCATCTGGATGACCGCCGCCTTGGGAATTCTGTTCGGGATCGGGTTCTACTATCCGGCGTTGCTGGCTACGGGAGTGACGGTGGCGACCCTGGCGCTGTTCCGCATGGTGGAATACCGCATGCCGTCGCAGTTCTACGCCCACCACCTGCTGCGCTTTGCCCGCGACAGGGCCATGCCCGAGGGTGAATTGCGCGGCCTGATCCAAGGCCACGGCTTCACCATCTCCAACATGAGTTACCGCCTGTGCGAGGGCGGCGACGTGTTCGAATACAAAATGGTGATCCGCACCGCCGACCGCGACAACGTCGAACGGCTGGTGGAAGGATTGCGCGGGCTGGCCGACGTGCTGGAGTTCCGGGTCTCGCCCACCGGGGATTGATTGGAGACCGACGGGCCCCCACCCCGACCCTCCCCCAGCAAAGCCGGGGGAGGGGGAATAGGGTTGGGGAGGGAGCCTTTACGCCTTGGGCCGCTTGTCGATGACGCGCCGGGCCTTGCCCATGGAGCGCTCGATGGAGTTGGGCGCCAGGACGTTCACCTTGGTGCTGATGCCGATATAGGACTTGATGTGGTGCTGCAGGTCCTTGGACGCGGCCTCCAGGGCGCTGTCGTCATAGGGCTGGTCGGCCCGCACCTCCACATTGACCGCCACTGAATCCAGATGGCCGTCGCGGGTGACTTCCAACTGGTAATGGGGGGCGAGGCGGTAATCCTTGAGGATCAGTTCCTCGATCTGGGTCGGGAAGACGTTGACGCCGCGGATGATCAGCATGTCGTCCGAGCGGCCGGTAATCTTGCCCATGCGCCGCATGCTGCGCGCCGTGCCCGGCAGAAGCTGGGTGAGGTCGCGGGTGCGGTAGCGGATGATGGGCAGTGCCTCCTTGGTCAGGCTGGTGAACACCAGCTCGCCCATGGAGCCGTCGGGCAGGACCTCGCCCGTATGGGGATCGATGATCTCGGGATAGAAGTGGTCTTCCCACAGATGCAGGCCATCCTTGGTCTCGACGCATTCGCAGGCGACGCCGGGGCCGATCACTTCCGACAGGCCGTAGATGTCCACCGCCTCGATGCCCATGCGGACCTCGATTTCCTCGCGCATGGCTCCGGTCCAGGGCTCGGCGCCGAAAATGCCCACCTGCAGCGGACAGGTCTTGGTGTCGATGCCCTGGCGGTCCATCTCATCGGCGATGGCCAGCATGTAGCTGGGGGTGACCATGATGATCTCGGGCTTGAAGTCCATGATCAGCTGGATCTGCTTTTCCGTCTGGCCGCCCGACATGGGGATGACGGTGCAGCCCAGGCGTTCGGCGCCGTAATGGGCGCCCAGTCCGCCGGTGAACAGGCCATAGCCGTAGGAGACGTGGCACTTGTCCGAGCGGCGCCCGCCGGCGGCGCGGATGGACCGCGCCATCACGTTCGCCCACATGTCGATGTCGTTCTGGGTATAGCCGACCACGGTGGGCTTGCCGGTGGTGCCCGAACTGGCGTGGACGCGGACCACCTCATCCATGGGCACGGCGAACATGCCGAAGGGATAGGTGTCGCGCAGATCGGACTTGGTGGTGAAGGGGAACTTGGCCAGATCCTTCAATTCCTTGAAGTCGTCGGGGTGGACGCCCTTTTCCCGGCACTTGTTCCGGTAGTGCTCGACATTGTTGTAGGCATGGGTCAGGGACCATTTCATGCGCTCGGTCTGCAAAGCGGTGATCTGGTCGCGGCTGGCGATCTCGATGGGGTCGAGCAGGTCTTTCGCCGGCGGAACCCGGCGATGCGCGGTCTTAGACATAAACATCCTCCCGAAGCGGCGGGACCCTCTGTCGGGGTCTCCGCCAGGACAGTTACAGGTTAAACTCTCTCAATGGCCATGGCGATGCCTTGGCCGACGCCGATGCACATGGTGGACAGCGCCCGGCGGCCGCCGGTCTGGGCCAGTTGCAGGGCGGCGGTGCCGACGATGCGGGCGCCGCTCATGCCCAGCGGATGACCCAGCGCGATGGCGCCGCCGTTGGGGTTGACCCGCTGGTCGTCATCGGCCAGACCCAGCTGGCGGGTACAGGCCAGGGCCTGGGCGGCGAAGGCCTCGTTGAACTCCATGACGTCGAGATCGGCCATGGTCAGGCCCAGACGGGCCAGCAGCTTTTGGGTGGCCGGCACCGGGCCGATGCCCATGATGCGCGGCTCGACCCCGGCGGTGGCCATGCCCAGGATGCGGGCGATGGGGGTGAGGCCGTGGGCCTTGGCGGCGGCGGGCGAGGCGATCAGCAGGGCCGCGGCGCCGTCATTGACGCCCGATGCGTTGCCCGCGGTGATGGAGCCGCCGGCGCGGAAGGGCGCCTTCAGCTTGGCCAGGGCTTCGACGGTGGTCTCGCGCGGGTGCTCGTCATGGCTCACCACCACGGGATCGCCCTTGCGGGCCGGCAGGGTGACCGGCGAGATTTCCTGGGCGAAGCGGCCGTTCTTCTGCGCCGCCGAGGCCTTGGCCTGGGAGCGGGCCGCGAAGGCGTCCTGATCCTCGCGCGAGATGTTGAACTGCTCGGCCACGTTCTCGGCGGTTTCCGGCATGGAATCGGTGCCGTAGGCTTTCTCCATCAGGGCATTGACGAAGCGCCAGCCGATGGTGGTGTCGTAGAGGCGGGCATCGCGGGAAAAGGCGCTGTCGGCCTTGTTCATGACGAAGGGGGCGCGGCTCATGCTTTCCACGCCGCCGGCGATCATCAGCTCGGCCTCGCCGGTCATGACGGCCCGGGCAGCGTAGCCCACCGCGTCCATGCCCGAGCCGCACAGGCGGTTCAGGGTGGTGCCGCCGATGGAATGGGGCAGTCCGGCCAGCAGCAGGGCCATGCGGGCTACGTTGCGGTTGTCCTCGCCCGCCTGGTTGGCGCAGCCATAGGCCACCTCGTCCACCCGGCTCCAGTCCAGGCCGGCATGGCGGGCCATCAGGGCCTTGATGGGGTGGGCGGCCAGATCGTCGGTGCGCACGCCGGCCAGGCTGCCCGCATAGCGGCCGATGGGGGTGCGGGTGTAGTCGCAGATCAGCGCTTCGGTCATCTATGGGCTTCCTTCGACGATATGGCCTTCGAGAATGCGGCACTGGCCGCGGAACAGGGCGACCACCTCGCCGCTCTGATTGGTGACGGTGCAGTCATAGGTGCCGTTGCGCCCCTTGCGGTGCACTTCGCGGCATTCGGCGGTCAACCGATCGCCCAGCCGGGCCGCCGCCGGATAGGTGATGGTGCAAGACAGGGCGACCGCCGGCCGGTTGTAGGAATTGCAGGCATAGGCGAAGGCGGTGTCGGCCAGGGTATAGGTGATGCCGCCGTGGCCGATGCCGACGCCGTTCAGCATCTGGTCGCTGACGGTCAGGGACATGCGGGCATAGCCGGGACGGATGGCGTCGAGCACGGTGCCCAGCAACCGGGACGCGGTATCGCGCTCGCCGATGGCGGCGCCGACGCGTTCGGCCAGCGCCTGGCGTTGGGTCTCGTCGCTTGCCCTTTGGGGCATCGTGTTTCACTCCCAGGGGTCTAATGCCCAATTTGGTATCGTAATACCGAATTAGACGGGGGTCCGTCAATCGACAGATGGTCCGGCGCGGATTTGGCGTCGCGGCTCAATCTAAAGCATGTACATACAAACCGGGTGGTCATACCCCAAGGGAGTAGTTTCCCTTGCAACGATTCCAGTCCCGCATTACCGTCAGCCAAGGTCCGTGGAAGGGCATAAGGAAGCAGCGGGTGCTTGTTTTGAAAGCCGTCATAAAGAAGGTTCTCGCCGTCGTCTTCTCTGGAATGACGATGTCGGAGATCTTCGACCTGTTTCTGCCCACCCGCCAGTCGGCCTTTGTGCAGCGTCGTCGTTCTCTTCTGATTCTGTCGCGCGTCCGGCTGGTGGCATTGACCTTTGCCGTGCTGACGCCGCTGTGGATCCCCGTCGACCTGGTTATTTTCGAGACGACGCTGGCCATGTACCTGGCGGCACTGCGCGTGATGGCCTCCATTGCCTTCGTGTTGCTGGCTCTGTCCTTCCGCGGTTCGGACAGTGTGGCGGTGGCCCGCTGGGGGCTGGTGTGGCTGCTGACCATTCCCACGGTGTTCTTCCTGATCAGCCATCCGTTGCTGGCGCAATTCGCCATCAATGACCCGGCGCAGCAGGTGATTGCCGCCGGCTACGCCTTCCTGCCGTTCGTCATGGTGGCCGGTCTGTCGGTCTTCCCCATTACCGCGCTGGAAGGGGCTCTGCTGGGGCTGCCGCTGGTCGTGGCCTATTTTCTGACCGGAGTTCTGGGCTATCAGCTGCTGCCGTTCGCCTCCCATCTGGGGGCCCAGTGGCTGCTGCTGCTGCTGGCCATGGTGGCGACGCTGTCGGGCATGAGCCAACTGCACTTCATGAGCCAGCTGGTGGATCAGTCGTCCCATGACGGCTTGACCCGGGCCTATAACCGCCGGGTGGGCGAGGAGATGCTGGTCCAGCAATTCGTCACCGCCGCGCGCTCGAAGATCCCGCTGTCGCTGGCTTTCGTCGATCTGGACAACTTCAAGTCCATCAACGACAAGTACGGACACGAGGAAGGCGACAACGCCCTGCGGATCGCCTCGGCCTCGCTGCGCAAGGTGCTGCGCCGGGGCGACATCCTGATTCGCTGGGGGGGCGAGGAATTCATCGCCGTGATGCCCAACACCGACCCCGCCGGCGCGGCCATCGCCATCGCCCGGCTGCGCTCGGCCGGTCTTGGCATCCGCCCCGACGGGCGGCCGCTGACCGCCTCCATCGGCGTGGCCGAACGGCTGACCGACGGCATCGAGAGTTGGAACGAGCTGGTGGAGCGTGCCGATCACCGCATGTATGCCGCCAAGCAATCGGGCAAGGACCGGGTGATCGGCTGTGGTGACCTGGTACTGGGAGAGACCGTCTCTCAGGCCCTGGCCTGAACGGCCGCTCAGGCCAGCTCGAAAATTCCCTCGATCTCCACCGACGCATCCAGCGGCAGGGCCGGCGCGCCCACCGCGACCCGGGCGTGGCGACCGGCCTCGCCCAACACCTCGACCATCAGGTCGGAGGCGCCGTTGATCACCTTGGGCTGATCGGTGAACGAGGGGGCCGACGCCACAAAGGCGGTCAGCCTGACCAGACGGCGGATGCGCTCCAGGTCCCCTCCGGCACCGGCGCGGGCCTGGGCCAGCAGATTGATGGCGCAAAGCCGCGCCGCCCGGATGCCGTCCTCGACCGTGACGCCGTCACCCAGCTTGCCGGTCACGGCCAGCTTGCCGTTCTCCAGGGGCAATTGCCCGGAGACGAACAGCAGATTGCCGCTGATCACGAAGGGGACGTAATTGGCCACCGCCGCGGGCGGGGTGGGCAGTTCGATGCCCAATTGCTTCAGGCGTTGGCTGATGGGGCCGCTCATTCTCCGCTCCCGGCTGTTGCTGAAGGGACAGCCTAGTGTTCTGCCCCCGAAATTCATACCATGAATTTCGGGGATAGGCAGGCCACTAACCAATTGAATAGTGTGGTGATTCTGAAGCTCGCGTAATCATACAAATTCAGAAACACCACACGGGCCCCTGGTGACCCATCTGTCATCCATGCCTGCGTCGGAGTCATGGGCCCATGCAATTATGGGGATTGTTGCGCCGCACAATAATTCCATATGCTCCCTGAAGTCATTCAAGAGCAGGTGTCCCATGTCCCTTTCCCCCACTGTCCAGCCTTGTGCTCCCGCCCCGGTGTCCGATGGCCGCTCCGTTCTCGGCCTGATCGCCGAACTGGTGGACAGCCGGATCATCGCTCCGCTGGCCCGCCACATGGAGCGGGCGCGGCTGCGGGATGAACTGGTGGAACTGGATCATCGCGAACTGAAGGATATCGGCGTCAGTGACGTCGACAGCTTCGTGGCCGGCTGGCGGCGCTAGCAGGCGGCGGACCGACTCCACTTCGGGGGCTTTTGCCCCCGATCCCCTAATCGGGAAGCACAGCTTCCCGAACCCTTCAGTTTATTAATCCATTGAGATCAATAGAAACTGGAGGTTCGGAGGCTGTGCCTCCGAACGGGTCAGGGCGGGTGCCCGCCGCGAAGCGGGGGTTTCCAGTAGCCACGGTCAGTGGCCCAGCCAGGACTCCACGTCCTGGCGGCGGACGGCTCCGGTGCGGGATTCGCTGGTGCCCGTGGCCGAGACCAGCACGGTCATGGGCAACTCGCCCGCCCAGTTGCGGTCGATTTCGAAGCGCAGCTTTTCGACGAACGAATCGGCGAAGGCCCAGCTCTCTACCTTGTCCAGACCAGCCCGTTTCAGGGTACGCTCAACCTTGGGCCAGTCCTCGGGCGGATCGGTGGAGACCAGGACCACATCCAAGCCCGAGGCCTTAGCCGTGTCGCGCCATTGCGGCAATTCCACCAGGCAAGGGGCACAGGTCAACGACCAGAAGTGAACCGCCACCGGCCGTCCGGCATGGGCCTGCAGAAGGCTTTGCCACGAGCCTCGGGAAAAGGGACGGGGATCGGCCTGGGCTGGCATGGCCGCGACCAGCATCAGCAGCACCGCTGCGACGATCCGTTTCACCAAATTCTCTCCCCGATCATTCCGATACGCTGCCGAATTCTATTGTCGTCGCTTTGACATGGTGTTGACAACGGTCAACGGCGTAACGTTTTGTCACGGTTGATCACGGTGAGGCGACATGGTTCAATTCCCTCCGGCAATGGCGGAGAAGTGTGCATGGTCTTGGGACCGATGAAGAGCGGTATCGTAGCGGCGGCTCTGGTCTGCCTGGCCGGCTCGCCCACGCTTGCCCGCGATCTGGTGATCGGGGTCGAGGCCATTGACTATTCCCCGGTCTACGGTGTCCGCGATGGGCATTTCCAGGGGGCGGCCCGGGAAATCCTTGACGCCTTTGCCGTGGCCAAGGGGCATCGCCTGACCTTCCAGGCCTTGCCGGTCAAGCGGCTCTATGCCGAATTGGGGCGTGGCGGCATCGATCTCAAATTCCCCGATTCGCCGGATTGGGCACCGGCCCTGCGCCAGGGGCGCAGTCCGGTCTTCTCAAAGCCGGTTATTAACTATATCGATGGCACCATCGTCCGCGCCGAGGTCTCGGCCATGGGGGTCGAGGGGATCCATAGTCTGGGGACCATCGCCGGCTTCACCCCCTTTGCCTGGGGGGAGCGGCTTAAATCCGGCGCTGTGGAACTCAAGGAAAACTCATCCTTCGAGCAATTATTGCGGCAGGTGCAGACGCGACGCATCGATGGCGCCTATGGAAATGTGGCGGTGGCCCTCAACACGGCCGATTCCATTCCGGGGATGGCTGGGGGGTTGGCCTTTGCCCCCAACCTTCCGCATGTGGTCGACAGCTATCGCCTGTCCTCGGTTGGTGCGCCGGAACTGGTGGCAGAGTTCGACGACTGGTTGGGCAAAAACGGCAAGCTGGTGGCAGAGATCATTGCCCGCACAGGCGCCGAAAAGGGTATGCACTAGGCCTCACCAACTTTCGTCATAAATTATGGAAAATTGATACGAGTCGTAGGACTCCTCCCGCTTTGTCTGATGATAATATGATCAGGTTAAATTGGGAGCGGGAGGGGGGCCATGACATTTTGCTGGGACGACGTTGCCGTCCTGCTGTCTCACCTGGATGCCGAGGCCAAGGGGCAGGCCGTTGATGGCGACGGAGCCGAGGTGGAAGCCCGGCGCCTGATGAAGCTTTACCCCGGCATGGCCGGCTTATTGGCGCCCATCGCCGAGCGTCACGCCCGACGGCAGGCCGCCTGAGGGTTGTTCGAGTCCCTCCCGTATTTGACCCCAGCCCGCCGGACTGGGGTCGTTTTTTTGGGGGGGGTGGGAGAGGCAGAAACGCCTTTCCAAAGAATTAGGGCTGGCCCCCCGGGGGGAGAGCCAGCCCTTCGTTGCGCGGACCGAGGAGATTAAGTTCGGGTCCGCGCCTCTGTCTGGTTACGAGCAGCCGGTGGTGCCGCCGCAGGTGTCGCACTTCAGGCAGGTGCCGTTGCGCACCAGGGTGAAGTTGCCGCATTCGGGGCAGGCATCGCCTTCATAGCCCTTCATGCGCGCCGTGCGGATCTGTTCGGCGCGGGCGTCGAATTCCTGGATCAGGGCTTCGGCGTTCACCGCCACGCTGACCGCCGATTGGGCGGCGGCCGCGATCTGCATGGAACCGCCCGAGATATCGGCCGACACCGAGGTCGGGCCGCTGGAGCGGGTCATGAACAGCAGGTTGGACGAGCGCACATAACCGCGCGACGCCACCTTCTCGACCACCGCCAATTGCTGGGCGGCGGCGGCGGCGACGGCGCCCTCCGGCAGGCCTTCCTGAGCCCCGCGGCCCACCGTGTCGGGGGTGAGGTCGGCGGGCTCTACATGGGCCAGGTCGTTGCGGCCCAGGTAGGAAATGGCCAGCTCGCGGAAGATGTAGTCCAGGATCGAGGACGACATCTTGATGGTGTCGTTGCCTTCCACCATGCCCGAGGGCTCGAAGCGGGTGAAGGTGAAAGCCTCCACGAACTCCTCCAGGGGCACGCCATACTGCAGGCCCACCGAGATGGCGATGGCGAAGTTGTTCATCATGGCCCGGAAGGCGGCGCCTTCCTTGTGCATGTCGATGAAGATCTCGCCCAGCTTGCCGTCTTCGTACTCGCCGGTGTGGAGATAGACCTTGTGACCGCCGACGATGGCCTTCTGGATGTAGCCCTTGCGGCGGTCGGGCAGCTTGCGCCGCGCCTGCACCTGCTGGATCATCCGCTCGACCATGCGCTCGGCGACGATCTCGGTGCGGCTGGTGGCCGAGGCATCGGCCAACTCGTCGGCCAGTTCGCCGGCATCCTCCAGCAGGGAGGCCTGCAGCGGCTGGCTGAGCTTGGAGCCGTCGCGATAGAGCGCGTTGGCCTTGATCCCCAGGCGCCAGGACAGCATGTAGGCGTTCTTGCAATCCTCGACCGTGGCGTTGTTAGCCATGTTGATGGTCTTGGAGATGGCGCCCGAGATGAAGGGCTGGGCGGCGGCCATCATGCGGATATGGCTGTCCACCGACAGGTAGCGCTTGCCGACGCGGCCGCAAGGCGAGGCGCAATCGAAGACGGGCAGGTGCTCGTCCTTGAGGAAGGGCGCGCCTTCCAGGGTCATGGCGCCGGTGACGTAGGTGTTGGCGGCGTCGATCTGCTCACGCGTGAAGCCCAGCCAGGCCAGCATGTCGAAGGTGTAGTCGTCCAGCTTGTCCTTGGGAATCCCCAGGGTCTCGGTGCAGAACTGCTCGCCGATGCCGTACTTGTTGAACACGAACTTGATGTCGAAGGCGCTTTCCAGCTGGCTCTCGATCTTGTCCAGCATGGCGTCGTCGAAGCCCTTGGCCTTCAGCGTGTCATGGTTGACATGGGGCGCGCCGCGCAGCGACCCGTGACCGACCGCGTAGCGGATGATCTCGGCGATGTCGCCCTCGTTGTAGCCCAGGGTGCGCAGAGCCTCGGGGACCATGCGGTTGATGATCTTGAAATAGCCGCCGCCGGCCAGCTTCTTGAACTTCACCAGGGCGAAGTCGGGCTCGATGCCGGTGGTGTCGCAATCCATCACCAGGCCGATGGTGCCGGTGGGGGCGACCACGGTGGCCTGGGCGTTGCGGAAGCCGTGCTTCTCGCCCTTGGCCAGCGCCTCGTCCCACGCCTGGCGGGACGCGGCCAGCAGGGGGGCGTCGGGGCAATTGGCGGCGTCCAGCGGCACCGGAGTGACCGACAGGCCTTCAAAGCCGGTGCCCATGCCGTGGGCGGCGCGGCGGTGGTTGCGGATGACCCGCATCATGGCGGCGCGGTTCTTCTCGAAGCCCTCGAAGGCCCCCAGCTCCTCGGCCATGTCGGCCGAGGTGGCATAGGCTTCGCCGGTCATCAGGGCGGTGATCGCCCCGGTCAGCGCCCGGCCCTTGTCGCTGTCATAGGGAATGCCCGACGCCATCAGCAGGCCGCCCACATTGGCGTAGCCGAGGCCCAGGGTGCGGAACTCATAGGACAGTTCGGCGATCTTGGGCGAGGGGAACTGGGCCATCAGCACCGAGATTTCCAGCACCATGGTCCACAGCCGGCAGGCGTGGCGGAAGCCGTCCACGTCGAACGAGCCATCCTCGTTCCTGAAGCACAGCAGGTTGAGCGACGCCAGATTGCAGGCGGTGTCGTCCAGGAACATGTATTCCGAGCAGGGATTCGAGGCGTTGATGCGCCCCGATTCCGGGCAGGTGTGCCACTCGTTGATGGTGGTATCGAACTGGATGCCCGGATCGGCGCAGGCCCAGGCGGCTTCGCCGATCTGCTCCCACAGGTCGCGGGCCTTCAGGGTCTTGGCGGCCTTGGCCGAATTGCGGTGCTTCAGGTTCCAGTCGGCATCGTGCAGGACGGCATTGAGGAAGCCGTTGTCGACGCGCACCGAATTGTTGGAGTTCTGGCCCGAGACGGTGAGATAGGCCTCGGAATCCCAGTCGGTGTCCAGCACCGGGAAATCGATCTGGGTATAGCCCTGGCGCGCGAACTGGATGACGCGCTGGATGTAGTTTTCCGGAATCTCCGACTTGCGGCCGGCGATGATGGCCTTCTTGAGGCGGGTGTTGATCTTGGGGTCGAAGCGGGCTTCGCCGTCCTGGCCGTCCCACTCGCGGCAGGCGGCCATCACTTCGGTCAGGTGACGGGCGGCGAGGCGCGAGCCGGCCACCAGGGCGGCCACCTTCTGCTCTTCGCGCACCTTCCAGGAGATGAACTTCTCGATGTCGGGATGGTCCACGTCGACCACCACCATCTTGGCGGCGCGCCGGGTGGTGCCGCCCGACTTGATGGCGCCGGCGGCGCGGTCGCCGATCTTGAGGAAGCTCATCAGGCCCGACGAACGGCCGCCGCCCGACAGCTTCTCGCCCTCGCCCCGCAGGCGGGAGAAGTTGGTGCCGGTGCCCGAGCCGTACTTGAACAGGCGGGCCTCGCGCACCCACAGGTCCATGATGCCGCCCTCGTTCACCAGGTCATCCTCGATGGACTGGATGAAGCAGGCATGGGGCTGGGGGTGCTCGTAGGCGGACTTGGAGCGGACCAGCTTGCCGGTCTTGAAGTCCACATAGGAATGGCCCTGGCCGGGGCCGTCGATGCCATAGGCCCAGTGCAGGCCGGTATTGAACCATTGCGGCGAGTTGGGGGCGCCCATCTGGCGGGCCAGCATGCAGGCCATCTCGTCGCGGAAGGCCAGGGCGTCGTCCTCGGCGTTGAAATAGCCGCCCTTCCAGCCCCAATAGGTCCAGGTGCCGGCCAGACGGTCGAACACCTGCTTGGCGCTCTTCTCGCCGACGATACGCTCTTTCTCAGGCAGCTTGGACAGCGCCTCGGAATCGGGCTCGTGGCGGCACAGCCAATCGGGCACGCCCTTCTCGGCGACGCGCTTCAGCTTGGCGGGCACGCCGGCCTTGCGGAAGTACTTTTGGGCCAGGACGTCGCAGGCCACCTGCGACCAGTCGGCGGGGACCTCGATATCGGCGGCGGAGAACACCACCGAACCGTCAGGGTTGCGGATCTCGCTGGTCGCCTTGCGGAACTGGATTCCATCATAGGCGGTTTCGCCGGACTTGGTGTAGTGACGCTGGACGCGCATTTTAGCCCCTCTGCTCCCTGGACGATCCTGCCGAAACGGACACAAGAACAGTGGTCGGCGCTCCATTGCGGGCGCATCCCCCCAATTCCCGTGTCGCCCACAATATCTAGTGGCTTTCCCTCGACAGAGACGCAGCCTATGTCACCGGGCTCCGTTGCGTCAACGATTCTTTACCAAGCATTCACATCATATTGTGTTTGAAATCGACGAAACTTGGCACCGGTAGTGTTGCTGATGGCTGGAATCCGCCGATTTCGCCGGGGCGGGCGGGAAACGTGCAACCCCTCTGGACGGGGAGGGGGGGATTTGCCTATAGTCCGCCCGACATTTGTTTCGCGAGGATCGAGATGGCGACGCTGGGCACCCTGCTTTTCACCTGGGCCAAGGGCAAGCTGGTTGGAACCGATGCCGAGGGCAACCGCTATTATACCGAACGCTCCGAGGCCAAGGGCCGCCGGACCCGGCGCTGGGTGATCTATAAGGGCAAGGCCGAGGCTTCGCGCGTCGCCCCCGAATGGCACGCCTGGCTGCACTATACCTCGGACAAGCCGCTGACCGACGTGGTCCGCCAGTCCTGGCAGAAGCCGCACCAGCCCAACAAGACCGGCTCGGCCGAAGCCTATCTGCCGCCGGGACACGATCTGGCCGGCGGCCAGCGTGACCGCGCCACCGGCGATTACGAGGCGTGGCAGCCCTGATCGGCTCCGACGGGGGGATGGGGGCATGGTCAGCCGCATAGATCGCGATACCGTGACGGGCGGCGCCGTCATGCTGGTCGGCGCCCTGCTGCTGATGCTGGCCTTTGCGGTCGGCGGCAAGAGCGCGGACAGTGGCGACGGCTATGCGCTCAAGGCCCGCTTCAACCGCGCCGACGGCATCAACGTGGGCAGTGCCGTGCGCCTGTCGGGCACCGTGGTCGGCAAGGTGGTGGAGCAGAGCCTGGACGAGCGCTATCGCGCCGTCCTGACCTTGCAACTGCGCAAGGACATCCAGTTGACCCTGGACACGGCGGCGGTGATCTATACCGACGGCCTGCTGGGCGCCAAATTCATCGAACTCAAGCCCGGCGGCGACGACCAGATGCTGAAGGCCGGGGCCGAAATTCAATATACCCAGGATGCGGTGGTCATCGAGGACCTGCTGGACATGATCATCCAGCAGGGTCGCGCCAAGCGCGGCTATCTCGACAAGCCTCTGCCCTCCACCACCAATTGAGCAGGTAGGCCATGGGACGGAATCTGATCGAAACCATCATGGGTGCCGTGGTTCTGGCGGTGGCGGGCTTCTTCCTGGTCTTCGCCTATACCCACGCGAACCTCAAGAAGATCGAGGGCTACGAGATCACCGGCACCTTCGCCAGCGTCGGCGGCCTCGACACCGGCGCCGATGTGAAGATCAACGGCATCAAGGTGGGCACCGTGGCGGCCCAGACCCTGGACCCGGTGACCTATGACGCGGTGGTGAAGCTGTCCATCGCCCACGGCATCAGCCTGCCCAGCGATACGGTGGCCAGCGTGTCGTCCGAGGGGCTGCTGGGCGGCAAGTTCATCAAGCTGACCCCCGGCAAGTCCACCTCGATGATCGCCGCCGGGGGAGCCCTGGGGCCGTCCAAGAACTTCAAGTCCATCGAGGAGATGGTGGGGCAGTTGATCTTCCTGGCCACCACCGATAATCAACCGTCCGCGCCGCCGTCACCCGCCGCTCCCCGGGATTAGGGCTGGAGCGATGGTGGCGCCGCGCACCTGGGGGTTGACGGCGATTACCATGGTGGCCTTCGCCGCCAATTCCCTGCTGTGCCGCGAGGCCCTGCGCCACACCGCCATTGACCCCGCCAGCTTCACCTTGATTCGCGTTGCTTCGGGTGCCGCGATTCTGGCCCTGTTGGTCCGGCTGCGCCACGGCGCGGCGCGGGGAGGGAACTGGGGCTCGGCCCTGGCCCTGGCGGGCTATGCCGTGGCCTTCTCCTTCGCCTATCTGTCGCTGTCGGCCGGAACCGGCGCCCTGCTGCTGTTCGGTGCGGTACAGATGACCATGATCGGCCGCGGCCTGATGGCCGGGGAGCGTTTTCGGCCGCTCCAGACTGTCGGGTTGCTGCTGGCGGTCGGTGGGCTGGTGGTTCTGCTTCTGCCCGGCGTGACCGCGCCCGAGCCGGTGGGCGCCGGCCTGATGGTCGTGGCCGGCGTGGCCTGGGGCATCTATTCTCTGCGGGGGCGTCGGGAAAGCGATGCTTTGGCCGCGAATGCCGGCAATTTTCTGCGCGGCGTGCCTCTGGCGGCCCTGGCCTGTCTGGCCGTGGTGACGGTGGGCGAACCCCGGATCGATGGTCCGGGGCTGGCCTATGCCCTGGCCTCGGGCGGCGTGGCCTCGGGACTGGGCTACGCTTTGTGGTATGTGGCGGTGCGCGGCCTGCCGGCCACCCATGCCGCCACGGTACAGCTTAGCGTGCCTGTGATCACTGCCCTGGCCGGGGCGGCTCTGCTGGGAGAGAGCCTCAGTCTGCGCCTTGCCCTGGCGTCGCTGGCGGTGCTGGGCGGCATTGCCCTGGTGGTGGTGCGGCGGCGGTGACGGCCCGGTGGACAGCGGGGGGCGGAAAAGGCAGGATTGCCGGAAACAAGGAGACGATGATGCGGCGAGTATTGGTGGTGGCGGCGTTGGTGACGGCGGTTGCGGCGCAGGCCCAGACACCTCCGGCTCCCATGCCGGTTCCGACCGCGCCTGCCGCTCCGGCTCAGCCCCAGATGAGTGGTGCCGACCTGTCCTTCGACACGGCGGTGCTGCAAGGCCTCGATAAGGTCACCGCCCGGGTGGTGACCGTGGAGGCGCCGGTGGGGGCGCCGGTCCATGTGGGGGCGCTGGAGATCATCGTGCGGGCCTGCAAGAAGCGCCGGCCCGAGGATCAGCCGGAAAGCGCCGCCTTCCTCGATATCTGGGAATTGCACAAGGATCAGCCGGCCTCGGCCCTGTTCCGCGGCTGGATGTTCGCCTCCAGCCCGGCGCTGTCGGCCATGGAGCATCCGGTCTACGACATCTGGGTTCTCGACTGTCGGGGCAAGCCCGTCCGTTAGACCAGGGCCACTTCCCACGCTACCGTGGCGTTGCGGTCGAACCATGCCGTCTCGGCCAGAGCGTCCGCCAGCCGGTCCTGATAGGCTGCACGCGATATCTCCTGGGCGCCGAACTGCTTCAGGTGTTCGGTGACGAACTGGGTGTCCAGAAGCCGGAAGCCGCCGTGGCGCAGCCGAGCCACCAGATGGACCAGCGCCACCTTCGAGGCGTCGGTGCGGCGCGAGAACATGCTTTCCCCGAAAAAGGCGGCTCCAAGGGCCAGGCCGTAAAGGCCGCCCACCAGTTCCCCGTCCTGCCAGACCTCCACCGAATGGCCCAGACCCAGTTCGAACAGCTCGACGAACAGGCGGATGATCTGTTCGTTGATCCAGGTCTCGGGGCGGTCGGCGGTGGCTTCGCCGCAGGCGCGCATCACCGCCTCGAAGGCGGTGTCGCAGCGAATGTCGAACCGCTCCGACCGCAAGGTCCTGCGCAGGCTTTTCGGCACATGGAAGGCCTCCAGCGGCAGAATTCCGCGCTGCTCCGGATCGACCCAGTACAGGCGGTTCTCATCGCGCGACCGGGCCATGGGAAAGACACCCGAGGCATAGGCGCGCAGCAACAGGTCGGCGGTCAGTGGGCGCATGGGCCAAGCCTAACTCATCCCGATTTTCAGGACGACGGCAAATCCATGTCCCGCGGCTTGTTGTTATTAGAGTGTGCCTATATAATGGGCTCTGCTTCATCGAAGCGTATTTTATGTGCATTTGGAGGGCGGATGAAGGCCGAGCGTTTGCATTGGGACTTCTGGAGCGAGGAACTCGCCATCGGCCATGCCGCCATCGATGATGATCACAAGCGGATTCTCGCCGGGATCGAGCGGCTGGCCAAGGCGTTCCAACTGGGCGACGGCGATGCGGCGCTCAGCGACGGACTGGCCCTGATCGTCGATTACTCCCGGCATCACTTCGAGCGGGAGGAGCGCATGCTGGCGGCGGCCGGCTATGCCCATCTCGAGCACCACCGCGCCCGCCATCAAAGCTTTTGCGACTATGTGGCCCACGCCTCCAAGGCCGATGGCGGCATCGATCACGGCGCCCTGTTGTCCTATCTGGTGGACTGGTGGGTGGGTCATATCGCCTCCGAAGACAAGCTTTACCGTCCGGCCCTGAAGGGTAAGGAAGAGGCCATCGCCGCCGCGTTCGGCCCCCATGAGAGGGGGGCTGCATGAGGGGCGGTCTCAATCCCATCCTGGCGGTGGACAGCTACAAGGCCAGCCACAAGTGGCAATACCCGCCGGGGACGGAATACGTGTCCTCCTATGTGGAGGCGCGGGCCGACAACAGTGGCCTGGACCTTCCCGGCACTCTGGTGTTCGGCCTCCAGCCCCTGCTGCGCACCCTGGCCGCCCATCCGGTGGGTGAGGCGGATATCGTGCGGGCGGCGCGCCTGTTCGCGGCCCATGGCGTTCCCTTCCACGAGGAAGGGTGGCGCCACATCCTGAGCCGCCATGGCGGGCGGCTTCCCGTGGAGATCCGGGCGGTAGCCGAGGGGACGCTGGTGCCGTTCTCCAACGTGGTGGCCCAGGTGGTCAACACCGATCCCCAGGCATTCTGGCTGACCTCCTATCTGGAGACCATGCTGCAGCGGGCCCTGTGGTATCCCTCGACGGTGGCCACCGTCTCCTGGGCGGTGAAGCGGATCTTGCGGGAATTCTGGCTGCTGACATCGGACGATGCCGAGGGCAGCCTGGACTTCAAGCTGCACGATTTCGGGGCGCGCGGCGCATCCTCGGGGGAAAGCGCCGCCCTGGGCGGATTGGCCCATCTGGTCAACTTCAAGGGCACCGACACCGTCGAGGCGCTGCTGGCCGCCGAGGAGCATTACGCCGAGCCCATGGCCGGCTATTCCATTCCCGCCGCCGAACACTCCACCATCACTAGCTGGGGGCGGCAGGGCGAGGTCGACGCCTATGCCAACATGCTCGAGCAGTTCGGCGGGCCGGGGCGTCTGGTGGCGGTGGTGTCGGATTCCTACGACGTGTTTCACGCCGTCGAGAACCTTTGGGGGCGGGAATTGCGCGCCCAGGTGCTGGACATGGGCGGAACCCTGGTGATCCGCCCCGATTCCGGCGATCCGGTGGATGTGGTGTCCCAGGTGCTGCGCCTGGCCGCCGCCGCCTTCGGCTCGACCCGAAATTCCAAGGGCTTTCGCATCCTCAATCCGGCAGTCCGGGTCATCCAGGGCGATGGGGTCAATCCCAAATCCATTCGGGCCATCCTCGCCCGCATGGTCGAGGATGGCTTCGCCATCGACAATATTGCCTTCGGCATGGGTGGCGCGCTGCTGCAGAAAGTGGACCGCGACACCTTTTCGTGGGCCATGAAGGCTTCGGCGGTGCGGGTGGCCGGCCAGTGGCGCGACGTCTACAAGGAACCGGTGACCGATGGCGGCAAGGGCTCCAAGCGGGGCCGTCTGGCCCTGGTCCGCGATCCGGCGGAAGGCCTGCGCACCGTAAGGCTCGAGGATTGTCCGGCGGGGGAAGACCTTCTCCGCCCGGTCTTCCGCGACGGAACCCTGCTGGTCGAGGACAGTCTGGCCCAGGTGCGCCACCGGGCCTATTTCGGCAGGTAGAACCGTCCGGTGATGCCGGTATGGCGCAACTGGTAAGAGCGATCCAACTCGTCGAAGACGTCGTCGGCGAAATTGATGAAGCGCGGCGGCATGGATTGGGCGCCTTTGGCGTCGTCGGCGGGGTGGGCGCGGCGGCTGACCATCTGCACCACGGCGACTTCGTGGCGGGCCAGCATGCCGGTCAGGGTATCGGGCGGCACGCGGCCGTTGGTGATGGCCTGGGTGGCGCCATAGGCATCGATCCACATGGGCTTGCCGGCCTTGAGGCAAAGCAGCAGGGATTCGCAGATGGCCGGGCCTGGAACGGTCTTCAGCCAAGCCACATCGTCCAGGAACAGCGCCTCGCGCTCTTTCAGATCGCCCGCCATATCGACGCCGAAGCGGCCAAGGGCGATGGGCATGTGGAACAGCAATCCGGCATGGACGGCCAGGGCCAGCGCGGCGCACGCCTTCGGTCCGGAACCCGGACGGGCGCGCAGCCAGGCGACGGCCGGGCCGGCGCCCATGGCACAGGCGATCATGGCGTCGAAGAAGATGTTGGTATCGACCCCCGCACCGCCGGAAAAGCCCATGGCCAACGCCAGACTGAGTCCGAGATAGGCTCCCACCTTGGTGGCGATACGCCCGTCACGGCCCAACAGGAAGTAGAGGCCGACCACGGCGATGGGCGCCTGGAGAAGATCGAGCATCTCGGTGCTGAGGATAACTCCGCGCGCCGCGTCATATTGGCGTGACGCCAGCAGATTCTTGAAGAATCCGGCGCCGAACTTGGCCTCGATGACCGCCAGGGCCAAGGCGGCCAACGCCAGTCCGGTACCCAGATACAGGGCGCGGTCGCGGTTGCTGCCCCTCCAGATCAGATGAATCGTGGTCACCAGCGGCAGGGCCAGGACGTTGTGCTTGCACAGCAGCCCGGTCGCGAACAGCAAAGCCACCAGCGGCAGCCGCGCCGCCCCGCCTCGGCGGTGGACGTAAATTGCGAAGCCTGCGCACAGCAGGCCCTGGGCCAGCAATTGCGGATCGTTGACGCCCACGTAATCGGCGGCGAAGCCCGACAGCATGCCTAGCGCCGCCGAGCCAGAAAGAACCGCGTCGATGCGCCTGGCGCCGGCGGCGCGCGCGACCATGGCGGCGGACAGGGCGATGACGGCCACCGCCAGCAGCGACAGAAGCCGACCGGCCAGAACCATGTTGCCGATCAGCGTGCCCAGCAGCCCCACCAGATAGAAGGACAGCGGCGGGTAGTTGTTGACGAACAGGGGCGTGTCCGCCGAATACAGTGACGCGCCGGCCATGGCCCGTATCTGCTGATACGCGTTCCAGCCCTCGTTGTAATCGATCTCCAGCGCCGTACCAACCCGGAGGACGGGATAGGCGAACAGGGTCAGCGCCAGGAGGGCCAGTCCGGAGACGGTCAGCTTGTAGGCATCGGTTCTGTGCACGGGGCCTCTCAGAGTGCGCTCGGACGATGCGGGGATGTAGCAATAATTTCGATTCCGATCATCTGCAATCTGGCGCAGGGGAAGTTTCCATGAAATTTATAGTTCATTGGTAATATCTGGTGGATCAGGTGGTTTCCCCATCAGGCCAAAGCTGTAAAATCGGGAGAATGAAAGCAGCGGGGCGAAACATGGATGCCGTTAGGCCGGCGGGTCTCGGCGAGTCCGACGAGTCCGAGGCATTGGGATTCCGCCGGTTGCGCCGGTGGCTGGTTGCGGGTTTCGTGGCCGCCAACCTGTTTTTCGCCATCGCCTACCTGGTCATGGTGTGGCTGGGGCCGCGCTACGCCCTGGAGGAGGCCGGACGCTCCACGAGCACCCTGGCCCTGGCGCTGTCCGAGCAGGTGGAGGCGACTATTCGCTCCGAGGCCGCCATCCTGACCTCGCTGCAGCGCGAGATCCGGAGCCGGGGCGGCGTGGCGGCCTTCGATGAAACCGCGTGGTACCAGATGTTCATGGCTCATCTGGACCTTTTCAGCGACGATCCCGCCGACAAGCCCATGCACGCCCTGTTCTTCGTGGATTCCACTGGCATCGCCTCGGCCAGTTCGGTCAGCAACCCTACCCGGCAGGCCGACGCCTCCATGCGGCCGTATTTCATCTTTCACCGCGATCATCCCGGCGACGAACTGCATATCTCCGAGATTTCCCAGTCCAAGATCACCGGATTGTGGGTTTTCTTTCTGACCCAGAGGATCAACGGGCCGGATGGTTCGTTTCAGGGCGTGCTCGGCATGTCGCTGCGCATCAACCGGTTCGAGGAGCTGTTCGCCCATCTTCGCCTGCCCGCCGACGGGTCCATCGTCATCCAGCGTCTGGACGGGGCGCCCTTGTTCCGCCACCCCTTCACCGAGGCCTTCGCCACCTCCCAGCCGGGCAGCCTTCCCCGCGTGGCCGGCATGGTGGCCAAGGGGGCGGGCGCCCACGAGCAGGTCAGCCCCTTCGACGGTAAGACCCGCATCATCGGCTATAACGTCGGACGGCATTATCCCATCCTGGCCTCGGCCACGGTGACGCGCGAGGGCGCGCTGGCCGGCTGGTACCGCACCTTGTCGTGGTTCACCGGGCTGGGGCTGGCCGCTCTGGGCTTGGGCGCGATACTGTTCATATTCGCGCTGAAGCATTTGGGAAGCCTGGAGCGCGAGGCCCGCATGCGGCGCCTGTCCCAGACCGTCGACCAAAATCCCAACATGATCCTCACCACGGATTCCCGGGGGGTGATCGACTACGCCAATTCCAGCTTCTACCGTTTCACCGGCTTTGAGCCCGACCAGGTGATCGGCGCCACGCCGCGCATTCTCAAGTCCGACGAGACGCCGCCCGAGGTCTTCGTCGATCTGTGGCAGACCATCCGGGCGGGGCGGGAATGGCGTGGCGAGTTGGTCAATCGTCGCAGGGACGGCCAAACCTATTGGGCATCCGTGGTCATCTCGCCGGTGCTCGACGAGGAAAGCGGGCTCTGCGGCTTCGTCGGCATGCAGGAGGATATCAGCGAGCGCAAGCGCATCGAAGGGCGGGTGGCGGAATTGGTCGCCGAGCTCAAGCGATCCAACGAGGAGCTTGAGAATTTCGCCTACGTTGCCTCTCACGACCTGCGCCAGCCGCTGCGCATGATCAATTCCTATCTCGGCCTGCTGCGCAAGCGGCTGGCCGCCTCCTTCGACCAGGAAGCCGAAGAGTTCTTCGCCTTTGCCTCTGACGGCGCCAGACGTCTGGACCTCATGATTGTCGACCTGCTGGAGTTTTCGCGCATCGGCAAGCAATCGACCCGGGAGATGCTCGACCTCAATGGGGTGGTGGCCGACGGGATGCAGAATCTTGCCGTGGCCATCCGCGATTGTGGGGCGGAGATCAGCGTGGCCCCCGGCCTGCCGACCATTCCGGGAGACCGGTCCGAGCTGACCCGCCTGTTCCAGAACCTGATCGGCAACGCCCTGAAATACTGCCCCGAGGAGCGCAAGCCGGTGGTGGACATCTCGTGCCGCGATGGCGGGCGGGAATGGATCCTTTCCGTCAGGGACAACGGCATCGGCATCGAGGCGGAGTGCCTGGAGAAGGTCTTCGGAATCTTCCAGCGCATGGTCAGCCGCGACAAGTATGAAGGCACCGGCATCGGTCTTGCGGTGTGCCGCAAGATCGCCGAGCACCACGGCGGCCGCATCTGGGTCGAGTCCGTGGTTGACCACGGCTCGACCTTCCACGTCGCCCTTCCCAAGGCATGATCAGACGCATTTGCGGATATAGGGCTTGTTGATCTCCCACAATTCGTCCAACAGCTTGACCGCGGCGTCCGAGGAATTGACCACAGGATCGGCCAGCAGCGCCTGCAGCGCCAGTTCCTTGGAGGCGTGCACCGCGGCTTCCACCGACAATTGCTGCACGCCGGCCTGAACCAGGGCCAGCTTCTGAATCGATTCGGGCAGCGGCCCCAGCGAGACGGGATGCACTCCGGCTGCGTCCACGATGGCCGGAACCTCGACCGCCAGGTCGGGCGGCAGGTTGGGGATGGTGCCGTTGTTCATCAGCACCGCCGATTCCAGGTAGTGGTGGCGGTTGTTGATCAGGCCGTCGACCACCACGTTGGTGCGCTCGCCCACCGAGTGCTTCCATTCGTCGGGCAGGGGGCCGCCCGCCAGGACACCCTCGATGGCCTCTTGCAGTTCCACCCGTTCCCGGGCGTCGCCGGCATAGTCGTGGCCGTGCTCGCCGCCTTCCCAGCCGAAGGCCAGGTACTCGCCCATGTGGTCGTCGCTGCAGCTCGGCCACAGGCCGTAGATATTGAACATCTTGCGGCTGAACGGCTGGAAAGTGGGGTCGAAGCCGGGCTCCTTGGCCCGCAGCAGGGGATACATGTCCTCGCCGGTCCAGCGGTTGCGGACCTGCAGCATCCACTGGAAGTGATTGAGGCCGATCCCCCAGCACTCGGCGTCGTGCCATGGCACCCCGGTGATGTGGCAGATGGCGCCCCGGGCCATGAAGATGCCGTGGCACAGCCCCATGGACTTGATGGGGCTGTACTTGCCCAGCGCCAGCACGATGCGGCTTTCCGGGTTGGAAAAGTTGAGGAACAGGGCGTCGGGGCACAGTTCCTCCATGTCCCGGGTGATCTCGAAGATCAGCGGCAGGGTCCGCATGGTGAAGAACAGCCCGCCCGGCCCGCCGTTCTCGCCCAGGGTCTGGCGGATGCCGTATTTTTTGGGAATCTCGAAATCATGCTTCCACAGCCGCATGCGGTCGATGGCCACCGAATTGATTACCACCGAGGCGCCGTCGAAGGCTTCGCGGCGATCGGTGGTGCTTTCGATGATCATGCCGGCCTTGCCCTCGGCATTCATGCGCTCGGCCAGGGCCTTCATGCGGGCCAGGGCCTCGGGATTATGGTCCACCAGCACCAGGGTGGAGCCGGCCAGGGTGTCCGACGAGAACATGTCGCGGAAGGTGGACAGGCCGAACGACATGCTGCCGGCGCCGAGAAAGGCGATCTTGGTGATGTTCTTCATGGTTCGACCCTCCCAGGTCATTCTTGTCAAAGGGCGGCGATGCCGCCGTCATTTCAAAGGGCGGCGATGCCGCCTCGTTGCAGCAGGATTTCCGCTTCGTCCCGGTAATCCTCGGCCAGGGCCAGCCCGGCGGCGGCGGCCTCGTCCAGGATCACCACCGCATCTGGGTGAAGCTGCAGGGCCGAGGCGGGGATCACGGCGGAGACCGGTCCCTCGATCATCTTCGCTACCGCCTCGGCCTTGGCCGGGCCGGTGGCCAGCAAAAGGATGCGGCGCGCCGCCAGAATGGTGCCGATCCCCGTGGTCAGCGCCGCCTTGGGGACTTCGGCGGGGGCGAAGATGGGGGCGTTGGTCCGGCGCGTGCTGCGCCGCAATCCCACCAGCCGGGTGCGGCACGCCAAGCCGCTTCCCGGTTCGTTGAAGCCGATATGGCCATTGACCCCCAGCCCGAGGATCTGCAGGTCCAGCCCGCCCGCCGCCGCGATGCGCTCCTCGTAGGCGGCGCAATAGGCGGGCAGGTCTTCCGCCGCCCGTCCATCCAGCAAGTGGACGCGTGAGGGGGGGATGCCGGCCTTGTCGATGAAATGCTGGCGGAGAGTCAGGGCGCAACTGGCGGGATGCTCCTCGCCGAGCCCGAGATACTCGTCCAGCCCGAAGATGGTGGCCCGCGAGAAGTCCAGGGACCGAGCCGGGTCGGTCAACCGGGCGTACATGGCCAGGGGCGTCGCTCCGGCCGCCAGACCGATCACGCAGTCCGGCTTGGAGAGGGCCAGCGCCCCCACCAGCGAAGCAGCCCGCTCCGCCACGGAAGGCCCATTGGGTTCGATCAGCACCCGCACCGGTTCGACTCCCGATCATGAAACCAGCCCCACCAGTGTACGAGCCCTGATGGGAAATGCATCCTTTATCGCGAGCTTCTCCTTGCGCGGGAGCCGCCTTTCCCTCCAAGATCATCAGGCAGTTGGGGGCTTGTATGAATAATAAGACTGGCTGGATTGATTACTGGGATGGGGATGTCTCGGTTTATACGGGGGCCCGCCATCTGAAGGCTCATTACAGGGAGTTGTTTGCGGGAATCGAGCCGCTGCTTCCGGCTGGGCCGTTCACACTGCTGGATTACGGTTGCGGCGAGGCGCTGATGGCGCCCGACATCGCAGCCAGGGGAGGTCGGGTCTTTCTCTACGACGCGGCAGGCGGGCGGCGGCCCCGGCTGCGCCAGCGCTACTCGCACCTGGATGGCGTAGTGGTTCCCGACGACCTGTCGGTTCTGGACGGCCAATGCGATGTGGTGCTGCTCATCTCTGTGATCCAGTACGTTCCCCGGGACGGCCTGCCGGCACTTTTGGCACAACTGCGCCGGGCGTTGAGGCCCGGGGGCAAGCTGATCGTCGGCGACATTCTCAGCCCAGCCAACAGCGTGGTGGGGGACGTTTCCGCCCTGTTGCGCTTCGCCTGGCGCGAAGGCTTCGTGGCCGAGGCGGTGAGGGGCCTCATGCGCACCCTCAACTCCAACTACAATCAGCGGCGCAAGACCCTGGGGCTGTCCACCTATTCGTTCGACGAGATCAGGGGCCAACTGGACGCGGCGGGATTCGACGTCACCGCCCTGGCCGAGAACGTCGGGCACGCCCGCCACCGGCGGTCCGTGCTGGCCTGTCGTCGCGACTGACATGCAGTCTCTCCGCTTGACCATATTTTTCTAATGGTCTATGCCTGAGAATGAAGATGCGATGCGCTTGCATCTGAGTTTGCGGAGCCATGACCATGGATGTTTCGCTGCAGGACATGAAGCCCGGAGACTCCGCCCGCGTGGTGGGCTTTGCCAAGGGGGAACGGGATTACCGGCAGCGCCTTCTGGCCATGGGACTGACTCCCGGGGCCGAGTTCTCGGTGACCCGCGTGGCTCCCATGGGCGATCCGGTGGAAATCACCGTCCGCAACTTCACCCTGACGCTTCGCAAGGCTGAGGCGGCGATCCTCCGGGCCAAGAGAACCTAGTCATGGCCCATGTGGTCGCGGTCGTCGGCAATCCCAATTGTGGCAAGACGACGCTGTTCAACGTGCTGACCGGCTCCACCCAGCAGGTGGGCAACTGGCCGGGCGTCACCGTTGAAAAGAAGGTGGGAACCTATCTTCGCGACGGCCAGGAATACGATCTGGTCGACCTGCCCGGTATCTACATGATCGGCGGCATCGCCAAGGGCTCCGAGGACGAGAGGGTGTCGCGCGACTACATCCTGTCCGGCGAGCCGGAGGTGGTGGTCAACATCGTCGATGCCTACAACCTGGAACGCAATCTTTACCTGACCGCCCAGTTGCTGGAGATGCGGGTTCCGCTGGTGGTGGCCGTCAACATGATGGACCTGGCGGAAAAGAGCGGCATTCATATCGACGTGGAGGCTCTGTCCCGCGCCCTGGATTGTCCGGTGGTACCGCTGATCGCCAGCCGGAAACGGGGGGTGGACGACCTCAAGGCAGCCATTGCCGCGGCCTGTCAGGCCCGCCATGTTCCCGCCGTCCAGCCCGCCCATGCCCAAGCGGTGGCGGCGGCGCGCGACGCCCTGGCTCCCGCTCTGGCTCCGGCGGCGGCGCAGCGCAAGGTGGAGGCCGCCTGGGCGGCCCTCAAGCTGATCGAGGGCGACAGTTTCGCCGAGGCCCTGGCCGAGGGCCGGCTGGATGACGAGGTGGAGGCCCACCGGGCCGCCATCGAGGAACACTGTGGCGAAGAAGCCGACATCATCATCGCCGACGGCCGCTACACCTTCATCGGCGAGATCATGCGCGGCTGCGTGCAGCAAACCCACAAGGTGTCCCTGGCGCTGACCCGGCGCATCGACAAGGTGGTGCTGAACCGCTTTCTCGGCGTGCCGGTGTTTCTGGCCGCCATGTATCTGATGTTCCTGTTCACCATCAAGGTGGGCGGCGCCTTCATCGAGTTCTTCGCCCTGGCGGCCGAGGCCTTGGTGGTGGATGGCAGTGCTGCGGCCCTGGCCATGGTCGGCGCCCCGGAATGGGTGGTGGCGGTGGTGTCGGGGGGAATCGGCGGCGGCATCAAGACGGTGGCCTCGTTCATTCCCATCATCGGCTCGCTGTTCCTGTTCCTGTCGTTTCTGGAGGATTCGGGCTACATGGCCCGCGCCGCCTTCGTCATGGACCGCGCCATGCGGTCCATCGGCCTGCCGGGCAAGTCCTTCGTGCCCCTCATCGTCGGCTTCGGCTGTAACGTGCCGGCCATCATGGCCACCCGTACCCTGGAAAGCCGCCGCGACCGGGTCCTGACCATCATGATGGCGCCGTTCATGTCGTGCGGGGCCAGATTGCCGGTCTATGCCCTGTTCGCCGCCGCCTTCTTCGCCGAGAGCGGGCAGAACGTGGTCTTTTCCCTGTATCTGGTGGGCATTCTGTTCGCCGTCGCCACCGGCCTGATCCTCAAATCCACCCTGCTGCGGGGCGAGGCGTCGACCTTCGTCCTGGAGCTACCGCCCTACCACCTGCCCACGGCGCGCACGGTGATGATGCAGGCCTGGCAGCGCCTCAGCGAATTCATCTTCCGCGCCGGACAGTTTATCGTTCCCCTGGTGACGGTGCTGAGCGTGCTGAACACCCTGGGCACCGATCTCAGCATCGGGAAGGAAAACAGCAAGGATTCCGTTCTGGCCGCTGTCAGTCGTGCCATTACTCCGGTCTTTCGCCCCATCGGCCTGTCCGACGAGAACTGGCCGGCGGCGGTGGGGCTGTTCACCGGCATCTTCGCCAAGGAAGCGGTGGTGGGCACCCTCAACGCGCTCTACACCCAGGTGGATGCTGAGGATCATGGCGGCGACGCGCAAGAGGCCAAGCCCGGTATCGGCGACAAGCTCAAGGCGGCGCTTGCCACCATCCCCGCCAAGTTCTCCGCCCTGGTCGAGGCCGCCGATGAGGTGAAGGTCAAGGACGGCGTGTTCGGCGCCATGGTCGCCCGATTCGACGGAACGGCGGGGGCGCTGGCTTATATGGTGCTGATCCTGCTTTACACTCCGTGCGTGGCGTCCTTGGGCGCCATCCGCCAGGAGGCGGGGGGAGGCTGGACGGCCTTTGCCGTCGGCTGGACCTCGCTGCTGGGATACAGTGCTTCGGTGGCCTGCTATCAGGCGGCGACCTTTGCCCGCCATCCGGCCCAGTCGCTGGGCTGGCTGACCGCCTGCGTGCTGGCTCCCCTGGGGGCGGCCGGGTTGATGTGGCTGGTGGCGCGTCGGCGCGACGGCCGCCTCGTCACGGTTTCAGGAGTTTCCCCATGACCCTGGTCGAGGTGAAGGCCTATCTGATGGAGCGGCACCGCGCCGGCCTGGGCGAAATCGCCACTCATTTCGATGCCTCGCCCGACACTGTCCGGCAGATGCTGGGACAGTGGATCGCCAAGGGCAAAGTCCGGCCGGTGGATAACGGCTCCTGCGCCGCCGGATGCCACTGCGCCATCCGCCATGACGAAATATACGAGTGGGTAGGATAAACCCTGACCCTTCGCCCTGCCCGAGTTAATTCTACCGTCATCTGGGCGCAATCTTTCTCCTGTACGCTGCTGTTGAAGTGTTTCGCCCCGATCAACTGACGGGAGCGGGGCGTCCAACAAAGCCGGCCGGAAATCTCGGCGGCAACCCATGCAACGTCAGGGGAGGAGCATTAATGAGTTCACACGGCAAGCCATCGGCCGCGAATCTCGCGAGCGCCGAGCACATCCGGAACAATCCGAAATTCAGGGAGCTGGTCGCCAAGCGTAACGCCTTCGCATGGACGCTGTCGGCGATCATGCTGATCATCTATTTCGGCTTTATTGCCGTGATCGCCTTCAACAAGGCGTGGCTGGGCACTTTGCTGACCAGCACGGGCGTGATGACCATCGGCTTCCCCATCGGCGTCGGCGTCATCTTGTCGGCCATCGCGCTGACCGGCATCTATGTCTATCGCGCCAATGGCGAGTTCGACGACATGAACCGCCAGATTCTCGAGGATTCCCGCTGATGAAGACGACCAAGACCGCAATCGCGTCCGCGCTCGCCTTCGGCGGCACGGCGCTCCTGGCCTCCGCCGCCCTGGCGGCCGGCGCCGACATGGGTGGGGCTGAAAAGCAGGCCACCAACTGGCACGCCATCATCATGTTCGTGATCTTCGTGGGCATGACCCTGGGCATCACCTACTGGGCGGCCGGACGCACCAAGACCGCCGCCGACTTCTACGCCGCCGGCGGTGGCATCACCGGTTTCCAGAATGGCCTGGCCATCGCGGGCGACTACATGTCGGCCGCGTCGTTCCTGGGCATTTCCGCCCTGGTCTACGGCTCGGGCTATGACGGCCTGATCTTCTCGGTGGGCTGGCTGGTCGGCTGGCCGATCATCCTGTTCCTGATCGCCGAGCGTCTGCGCAACCTGGGCAAGTACACCTTCGCCGACGTGTGCGGCTATCGCCTTGCCCGCACGCCGATCCGCACCTTCGCCGCCACCGGCTCGCTGATCGTCGTGATCTTCTATCTGATCGGCCAGATGGTCGGTGCTGGCCAGCTGATCAAGCTGCTGTTCGGCATGGACTACATCTACGCCGTGATGATCGTCGGCGCGCTGATGATGGTCTACGTCACCTTCGGCGGCATGGTTGCCACCACCTGGGTACAGATCATCAAGGCCTGCCTGCTGCTGGGCGGCGCGACCTTCATCGCCTTCGGCGTGATGAGCCATTTCGGCTTCTCGTTCGAGAAGCTGTTCGTCAAGGCCATCGAAGTGCATCCCAAGAAGGTGGCGATCATGGCGCCGGGCGCCCTGGTCACCAATCCGGTGGACGCCATCTCGCTGGGCATGGCGCTGATGTTCGGCACCGCCGGCCTGCCCCATATCCTCATGCGCTTCTTCACCGTTCCCGATGCGCGTGAGGCCCGCAAGTCGGTGTTCTATGCCACCGGCTTCATCGGCTACTTCTACATCCTGACCTTCATCATCGGCTTCGGCGCCATCACCCTGGTGGCGACCAATCCGGAATACCTGACCAAGGGCCTCGGCTCCCTGGATCTGAAGGGCGGCAACAACATGGCCGCGGTGTGGCTGGCTCACGCTATCGGTGGTGACCTGTTCCTCGGCTTTATCTCGGCCGTGGCCTTCGCCACCATCCTGGCGGTGGTGTCGGGCCTGACCCTGGCGGGCGCGTCGGCGATTTCGCACGACCTGTACGCCAGCGTCATCATGCACGGCCAAGCCACCGAAGGCAGGGAAGTGACCGTCTCCAAGATCGCCTCCATCGGCCTCGGCATCATCGCCGTGCTGCTGGGTCTGGTCTTCGAGAAGCAGAACGTGGCGTTCATCGTGGCGCTCACCTTCTCGGTCGCGGCTTCGGCCAACTTCCCGGTGCTGGTGCTGTCCATGTTCTGGGGCGGCCTGACCACCCGTGGCGCCGTGCTCGGCGGCATGATCGGCCTGCTGATGTCGGTGATCATGGTGGTTCTGTCCAAGGCGGTGTGGGTGCAGAGCTTCGGCTTCAAGGCCGAGATCTTCCCGTTCGCCTATCCGGCCCTGTTCTCGGTGCCGGCGGCCTTCTTCTTCTCCTGGTTGTTCTCGATCCTCGACAACAGCCCGCAGGCTCAGGCTGAACGCGCCGCCTACGAAGCCCAGTCCATCCGGTCCGAGACCGGCCTGGGTGCCGAAGGCGCCGCCAGCCACTAAGGCATGGATACGGTTTGAAGGGAGGGGCATCGGGAAACCGATGCCCTTCTTTCATGGGAAATCCATGAAAAAAGGGCGCCTACCACGAGGGTAGGCGCCACTGAGGACAAAGTGGATCACAAAATCAAAGCCTCGGCCTGCGCCTTAGCCGCTGCCGCAGCAAGTTCCGAGTTCTCCTTAATCAAGGTTTTTACCTCGGCGGCAACCTCTTTGAGTTCGCCGGTCAACCGCGTGATTTCGGAGTTCAGATGGGCAATGTGGGCGTCGTTCTGAGCGTCGGCCTTGGCCTTGTCCCGATCCCCTTCCCCATCGTCCTTGACGCGCCGGAACGCCTTGTATGCCACCGTGCCCGCGATGCCCAGGCCAGTGAAGATGCCAGCCCAGCCCCCGCCGGAGATGGCTTGCTGCGCCGCTTCGATCTCACCGCTCATAGGGGCATACTCCAGACCGGCAAGTTACCTCTTCGCAGACTCGGCAATATTCGAAGCGAAGCAAATCCCACCACGTAGCAAAGGCAATGACGAGAGTGTCCGACATTGCAGCCGGTGGAGGGTACAGCGAGAACATACACGCAAGACCTACAAAAGACCACATGGCACAAGCAATAATCTTTAGTAGGTATTCCCACTTAATTGCCTTGCGAGTAGTTACGGCATATAGCCTCCAAAGCTGGAGACTTGCAACGATCAAGAACAATCCAGCCCAACACTCATCCTGCGGCATCACCTCAGCCATGTGGCGATAAGTCGGGCGAGATAGGGTTTCTTCCGGGAACAGCAAGAATACCGCCCACAGATAGCCGCTCATCACAGACGCGATGGTCGCGGGTCGGGTATCGCCGCGAAGCCACAGATAGCCTAGCTTCTGGCCGAATTTTCGGATCATTGCCTATTCTCCCGGTCATACCGACCAAACGCATAGGCACCCAGGCCAATGCCGCTCATGAGAACCAGAGCGACAGGGGCCAGCAACCAAGCCATCACAAACCAGCCCGAATGTTCGCAATCGCGCTGTTCACGTAGGCGATATACTGCGTGGCCGTCTTGCCGGTGCGGGGATCGTCCAGATCGACAACCCAGTCGCCGTTCTCGTCCTGCCTCTTGATTTCCATCAGCGCAGTGGAACCAACAGCATCCTCGCGCCACATGCGGTCAGTGATACTCTTTTCGAGACGGTCGATTTCGGCCAGGGCGACAGACTTGGCAATGTCCTTAGGATCACGCGGGGTAGCGTTCCAACGCACCACATAGACACCATCTTCGATGGTGCCGTAGGTGTCGCTGACGAAGAACAGCCGGTCATCGGGCCGTGCTTCCCAGCGGGTGGGGATGAAGCCTAGGGCGGTGCGTGCGTCGTCAGACGCTTGGCGCAGCCAGCCGCCAGGATATTGAATGTCGGCCAGGACGAAGCCCGAGGAGGCAGAGACGAGGCCGATTGAGGGGTGATGCCAGTCCATAGTTGGTCCTTTCATCGGGCCGGGCACGGGGCGACATTGCTGCCGCCGAAGGGATGTTCAGCGAAGGCTGCGAAGATATAGGTGTCGGCAGCGTTTATGTCGCCACCCGTCGTTCTGGCTTTGAACCCGTTTGACAGAATATCGAAGCTGTTATTTGTCAGCTCCGAGTTACTGAGGTTAGGGAACAAATGCTCGGAAGCCGGATTGGAAACACTTCGAGCCGTATCGTAGATGTTCCAATAATTTCCAACAGAGGCATCCTTGACGAGAATGAATCGCGGCCGGAACCCACAGTAAACGAACGGACCGTCATTGGAGGCGTTCCCAGTGTAGCTACCGAATTTGCTGTAGCCGGGAATTTCGGCGAAGCAGTATGCGACCATCAAATCGTTGTTGTTCGCGGAAGTCGTCAGGTGCGGGATCGTCGTAGACGAGGGGGGGCCGGTCCAATAGCCCGTGCCCTGCGCTGCGGGGCTGTTCAGGATGAGCCTATTACCCGCCGCAAGCGAAGGGTGATACACGTCCCAGTTAAGCGCCGTACTCCGACTCTTTTGGACGATCAGTTTAGGCGTGGCCCCGAGCCCATGGCCAACGGTGTAGTTTCCAGACGTGGTGTGCGTCCACGTCACGATGCTGAACCCAGACGTTGGGTTAGCGCTTACCTGGGAGGTGACCGACCCGGCGTTGTTGGTGACGGCAGCCGCCCCAGAATTCCACACCCAACCCACCGAAGTCCCCGAAGGTGCGCTGTAGGTAGTCTCGGCAGCCGTGGTGTTGCTCTGCAAGACGGCAGAGGTGCCACGCACGGTGTCGATAAGCTGGTGGTTCTGGCTGTTGGCCCTGTCCTTGATCCATTCGAGGAAATAGGTGTACAGCGCCTCGCTGGAAGACTTGATCGACGCACCAGCCGCCAGGACGGTGTTGAAGTGGTCGGACGGCTTCTTGATGCTGACCGCCGGGAGGTTGGCGGTGCAGAGGGCCTTGAAGCCGGTAGGCGGGGTGTAGGCGAAGGCGGTTGCGCCGAAGTTGGCAGTGCCGTAATACCCGGTATATTGCTCAGTCCAGAACGTCCACTCAGTACTTGAGTATGGAAGTGCTACGGCGGTCCCCTGAGCCACGTTGTTCACGTAAAATTGAACAGTTCCCCCGTCTAGGTCGAGTGCAATACCAAGTACCTTCCCAGCGGTTAACGTCGCAAGACCCGACTGAACATAGCCACCCGCGCTGTAGCCGGGGCCGGTATTGTTCCAAATCTTTCCGCCATCCTGATACCACACGGCGTAAGTTGTCGCTTGGTTCTGCCACGGCGCGGAATTGAACGGACACAGGGACACCGCCATCACGCCTAAGAATAGGCTGTTGGCTCCGGTGCTGCTTGTTATGGTGACTTCGGCGTACCATTTGCCCGAACGAGGGGCGATTGTTGCTGTCGTATCAGACCAGGAAGAAGACCCATTGAAGGTGAGATTGCCGTTGGAAAAACCACTGGAACTAAGCCACTTGAGCGGGTTCCACGTCGCGTAATTGTTCGTCGGCGTATCCGTGGTCTGTACCGGAGAGCCGTTGACGGTCCAGGTGTTGCCGTTGCCAGAGGTGTCGGTGCCGAGAGCGCCAGACGAGCCGAAGCCCAGGAACGAATACCCCGCAGCAGCCTTGCGAGCCGCCCACACTCCATTCGCATCCGAAATGCCGCCCTGGAGACTGGCCGAGGAGCCGTTCCAGAATGCGAAGTCGGACATATAGCCTGAGAAGTAATTGGTCCCGTCGAAGCCCAGACGGGGATTGGTGACGGAGGCAGCGGTATAGGTGCCGGTGCCCGTGACCAATGTGCCATTGACGTAGACGCCCGTGCCGTTCCAGAAGATGTGATACCACGCGGACGGGTCACGGTAGAGTGCCGTGCTGGTCAAGCCAAAGGCGTACAGCGCATCTCCGCTGGTGAAATACACCTTGTTGTCGAAGATCGGGGACGTAGCGCCCAGCTTGGACCGCTTATGCTGGGCGACGAAACCGTAATCGACCGCTCGGCCTGGCGGTGCTTCGAGGTGCCCCTCGGCCGCCCAGCGCCGGTATGGCGCCCGGTCCCGAGTTTCGTGGTCGTCCAACAGGTCGCCAGGCTTCCAAAACCAGGCGAGCGCCCGGTCGGCTGTGGGCTCGGCCGACACCGCCACCAACGCAGTCAAGTCGGTGGTCGACGAAAGGTCGAGGGCCAGATAAATCGCCTCGCCATCGGCGATCGTGTCCTGGCTCATGCAGGCCATCCACTCCGAGCGAGCAATCAACGGGCTTTGGCTGTCAACTCGTTGGTTTAGGTACAGATTGCGAAAGGATGCCTCAAAACTAGGCATTCTTGCCGCCCTGGCGGCCTGGGCTCGCATGACCACAGGCGGCGAGGGCGTTCTCGACCGCGGTCATCCGATCGAACAGGCCGCCATAGTCGCGGAGATCGTCGACGGCGTCCTCGCCGGAGGGCACCCGCTCGAATTGCTGGCCCTGGGGATGACGCCGCGGCAGACCAAGCGCCCGATACCACCGAACCCAAAGCGCCCGATATGCCTCGGCGGCCGCTTCCATGTCGGTGGTGATCCATGCCTCGAGCCGATAGTCGAAGACGCCCGTGCGCCGCTGGCGGGTGCCGTCGGCGAAATAGCGATAGGCGATGCGGCCGAGGGCGGTTCCGGCAGTGGCGTCGGCGCAGATCGCCGCAACGGCAGCGGAACCATGCCTGGTCAAACTGGCGGGGTCCAGCCCCAGCATGACGGCGCGTTGGGCCAAGCCAGCGTCGGGCATGATCTGTTGCGGCTGGGTCCGCTTGGCCCGGCCGTTTGTTTCACGGGCCACGTTGGCGTTTCTCTTTCGGCCACGTCTTGACATCTGGTGATCTCCTCTCGATCGGGTTGCCCTGGGGGTCGGCGAGTGCTTCGCAGACGAGCACACCCCCTATAGGGGCTGCGAAGACTGCGAAGCTGCGAAGCCGCAGAAAATAAGGGGTTCGCAGCGGTGTTCGCACCGACCACCGCTGCGAAGCTGCGAACGAACGCTAAAAGCTAGGGTTTCTGCGGCTTCGCAGTTCGCACGGGGTGTATTTGCGAAGCTGCGAAGCCCGGTTGCGAAGCGTCCGTTGCGAAGGGCTGCGAAGCTCATTGCGAAACGTCCTCGCGGGTCAGTTTTACGATCACGGGGGCGCTTTTGTGCCGGCCTTGCTTATCCTGAGTCAGCTTCCATACTTGTCGCCCAACGGGCCATGTGAACCCGCTGCCGATAAGTTCCTTTATCTTGTCCTCTGTCGCCCGTTCTTTGAGCCCGGTGTGCGACATCACCTTTATGGCAAGGGCGCCGATGGTGCTTTGTCCCGTCTGGGGCATCGCCAAAGCTGTGGCGCTCGCTAGATTAATCTTAGCATCTAGCTCGGCGTCACGTTTCGCCTGGGCCGCGTTGCCCCGTAAGGCGTCAACGTCGACCAGCACCGGCATGGACACCCGCCACCCAACGTCTGTCAGATCGGCGCCCTTGACCGAGTCTTTCTTGCCGCTGATGTCGGTTTCGGTGTGTTCGAACCAGATCGGCTTTTCCGACTTCCCGGTCAAATTGCCGCTGCCCACGTCGAGGCGCACATAGTTGCCCCTCTTTTCCTCCTCGATGCCCGCGGCCTCCGCGGACTTAGGCCCCATGGGGATGACGGTATAGACGCCGCGCACCGCGCCACCAATGGCGCCAGCGCCACGCGCCACCGCCAGATTGCCCGCCAGGTGCTCGAGGTCGTCGCCCCGGTCCTTGACAGTGTGGTGAATCAGGTCGATCGCCACATTGGCGCCATGGGCGATGTCGCGCACCGCGTCCATGACCTGTTCGACCTCCTCGTTGGCGTTCTCGCTGACGCCGCGGTGGATCGACACAAAGGGGTCGATGGCGATATAGACCACCTCCTCGGCCTTGATAAATTCGATCATCTCGGCAACCGCTGCCGTTTTCGCCACGCCGTCGCGGCCCTTGGTTGCCAGCACCAGCTTATGGTCGAGGCCCGAGCTAAACAGGAAGCGATCGCGGATGCTGTCGAACGAGATGGGTTGCTGCTCATTTCCGATACCTCGAACCGCGCCAGCCAGCCGCAGCCACCGGGAGCCCGGCGGCCCAAGCGGGCGTGTCGCACATGATTGATTTGAACTCGTCGACGCTGCCGACGCCCTTGCGGACCTCGGCCAGCGCCTCGTCGTGAACATGGATGACGACCGGATACCCGGCCGCCTCGAGCTTGAGCAGGGCATTGGCCAACAGATCGCGGGCAATGGCCTGGATGGCGTTTTCAGCGAGCGAGCCGCCGTATGTCGTGCAGCGTTCCCATTTCCGGGTGATGCTGTTGACCGCCATGAAAGTGATGGTGTCTTTGAGCTTGATCTCGTCCTGGCCAATGTTCCAGGCCGGGCGCCGCTTCTCGATGCGCGGGTGGGCGTATGCCAGCGGGCGGCCCGACGGCAACACCATCCACAGGAACCCGCCCTTGACGACGTACTTAATCCGCCCGCCCGCGGTGCTGACCACCCGGCCCGGGTTGGAGATGGCGTTAAAGGCGGCGTCTTCCATGTTGCGCCAGAGGGCGACGACCCGAGGGTGCGCCTCGCGCCAGGCGACCTTGATCTGGTCGGCCTCCTCGTCGGTGACTTTCATGCCGTAGATGGCGGCCATGGATTGGAACGCCCCGACGCCACCGCCGAATCCGAGGGCGAGCTCGGGAACCTTACCATAGGGTGTTCGCTCTGGACTATTTTCGTTTAAAGGGTGTGCATAGAGCACTTTGAGCAGGGTCAAAATCTTCTCTGCGCCGATCAGGTACAGATCGCGGCCGGTACCGGCATCGAAGTCGCGGAAGGCTTGGATTTTCCATTCCTCGTTCGCCAGCCAAGCGGTGATGCGCCCCTCGATGTTGCTGAAATCGGACTGTATGAAATCGCAGCCCTCGGCCGGTATCAGACACCCGCGCAGATTGGACGAAATGACATCCAAGGGCGGCCCGAACAGCATCGAGACGAGGTCGATGTCGCCGTCAATGATCAACGGAATGGCTAGGTCGGCTTTCTTAATTACACCTCTTGGTAGGTTTTGCAATTGTATCAACCGGCCCGCCCAACGCCCGGTGCCGGCGCCATAGACGAGGTGCAGACCACGTGCGCGGCCGTCATCACAGGCGCACTTGACCATCGCCGTCAATTTGGCAGTGCTGGCCTTGGCGGCCTCGGCCCGGATTTCGACGGCCTGGCGGGCGGCGCCCTCGATGTCACCGGCCAGCATTTGGCGCACGGCGGCTTTGGCCACGCCCTCGGTTTCGACGCCCTGGTCACGAAGCCACGTCGTCAGGTCGGCCGCCTTGGTGGCCTTGGTGACCTTGGACGCCCCGGCCAAGAAGACCCGCGCCAGGAAGGCGGCCGAGCCCGCCCCCGAGCCGGTGGCCGATGCCGACTTTGCCCCGCTGCCCGATAAGGACATCGCGGCCGAGGCGCCCGTCGAGGCCCAGCCCGAGCCGGTGGCCGAAGCCCCCGCCGCCATTGACGGCCCGGCGGTGGTCGCCGCGTTGCAGGCGTTCGCCAAGGTCAAGGGGCCGCTGGCCGTCAAGGCGCTGCTGACCAAGTTTAACGCCTCGCGTCTGTCGGACATCAAGCCCGACCAGTATGCCGCCGTCATGGCCGAGGTGGCGTAATGAACGCCCCCTTGGTTCCGATCGACAAGTCGGGACACGTCGAGCACGGTTTCTCGTCGTATAGCCGCTATGCCGCGTGCCCTGGGTCAATCCGCGAGTGCCGCAAGGCCCCGCCGGAGAGGCCCAGCCCGTATGCGGAGGAGGGCACCGACGCGCACGAATGCGGCGAGATCGGCTTGCGCCAGGGTATCGACGCGATCGAGCTCATTGACCGCAAGGTCGGCGGGTCAATCGTCGACGAGGACATGGCCGCGGCCGTACAGGTTTACCTCGATTTCTGCCGCTCGCAGATCGAAGACGGCGACATCGTTTTCGTCGAACTGCCCGTCGACCTGGCACCCCTCAACCCGCCGGTGCCGCTGCGCAGCCGGTTGGACTTTGCCCGGTATCGTCCGAGCACCCAGTCGCTGTTGGTCACCGATTACAAGCACGGCCAACTCGTCGTCGAAGTCCACGGCAATGGACAGCTCCGCGGCTATGCGCTGGGCGCCTGCGTCGAGCTCGACAAGCTCGGACACGTCGTCTCCGAGGTGCAAATCGCCATTGTGCAGCCGCGGGCCTACCACGAAGACGGCCCCATCCGCTTCGAGGTGATTTCGGCCTTCGAGCTCTTTGAATGGTCGGTCGATCTGTTCGACGTGATCAATCGCACGCTCGAGCCCGACGCCCCCTTAGTGGCCGGCGAGCATTGCCGGTTCTGCCGTGCCAAGCCGGTGTGCCCCGAAATGGAACGCATGGCCCTGGCCACCGCCGAGGCCCAATTCACCGACACCACGATCACCGTGCCCCCGGCGCCCTCGTCCATGGCCCCGGCCAGGATCGGCCAGGTGCTCAACGCCGCCGAGATCATCGAGGGTTGGCTCAAGAGTGTGCGCGAGCACGCCCATGCCTCGCTCGAGCAGGGCGTCGAAATCCCCGGATGGAAGCTCGTTCCGAAGCGTGCCCAGCGCAAGTGGGCCGACGATGACTTGGCGTCCGACGCCCTGCTCACGGCTGGGCTGCCCATCCTCGACATCTACACCCGCAAGATCATCACGCCCGCCGCTGCCGACAAGCTGCTCGGCAAGAACAAGGACGTGGTCAAGCACTTGGTCGTCGCCGAAAGCTCGGGAACGACCTTGGCCCCGGCTGGCGATAAGCGCCAGGCCGTCGCTGGCGGCGCTGCCGCCGACTTCACTTCGCTCGAATAGCCCAAAAGGAAACCGCCATCATGGCTGACAAGTACACCTATTCCGCCACCGCCAAGACGCCCCTCGTTCGCGCCGCCTTCTTTCGCGGCGTCGAGCCCGAGGTCCGCACCAACGACAAGGGCGTCACCGAAAAGACCTGGGGCCTGACCGCCATCGCCCCGGCTGGCTCCGATCTGACGGGCGTCAAGGCCGCCATCGTCGAGGCCGCCACCAAGATGTGGGGCAGCACCGCCGGCGACAAGCTCAAGCATCCCAAGTTCAAGTCGCCGCTCAAGGACGGCGCGACCCAGGTCGACAAAGCTGCTCGACGCCATCCGCTCTTGTGAGCGTGACCTCGACGGCATCACCAACGACCCCGACTCCTATTCGGCGCCCCTCCGCGCCCTGGCCGAAACGCTGTTGGAGGCCGTGATATGAGCTCGCCTCTCGATCTGCTCCGCGACGCCCAACTCGTCATTACCGCTCGGCATCTCGAGTATGGCGATTTCCGCGACAGCTTCGACCGCCTGGCGGCCCTGTGGTCGGCCTATCTCGGCACCAAGATCAGCCCGCCCCAGGCCGCCGATCTGTTGATGCTGCTCAAGATCAATCGGTTGAGCTTCGACCCGTTGCATGCCGACAGCCGCCGCGATGTCCTCGGCTACGGCGCCATCGGCGGCGCCCTGGCCGCCCCCGACGAGGAGGTCTGAACCATGCCTCAGCATATCATTGACCGTTGGCGTCGCCACGCCCTCGACATCGTCAATATTCGCGTCCCGGCCACCAATAGCCAACAGGCCCTTGCCTGGCGGTTTCTGCGCCAGTGGGGTGTGTGACATGGCCCGATGGATTGCCATCGTGGTGTTTGGCGCGATCTTGGGCGCTATGGCCGGGTCGCTTGGCGCCGGTGTCGTGGCGGTGCTGCGATGAATATCGCCGACGCCCACGCCCAGCTTAAACGGGCGATCCAGCTTTACAACGACCTGGGTGGGTGCTTCCACGCCGCCCCGCCGTGGACGAGCGCCGAGGAAAACACCATCCGAGAAGCATATGCGGCCGGTCTGTCGTTGCCCGAAATCGCCCGGCTGCTCGCCCGGTCACAGGCCGCGGTCAAGCTGCGCGCCCATTATCTCGGCTTGCGTCGCCCGGCGGCCCGATCGGGCTGGGAGAGCCGCGCCGACGATGCCATGTCCCGGCTTTGGTCGGCCTTCGACGACGACACGTTGCGCGATCTGTGGACCGCGGGCGTGCAAGTCGACGACATCGCCACGGCCCTCAATCGCTCCGCAGCCGCTTGTCGTCTCCGCGCCAGCCAGATCGGCGCCGCCCGGCCCGAAGGCTTTTACGGTGCCGCCGCACACCGGAGGGCCGCCGAATGATCGACCCGACCGTCGTCGCCCTGGCGGGGGCTTTGCGCCTCGCCCAACCCACCGCCATTGATCTGCGTCAAACGGAGTGCATCGCCGATGCTGTCTATCACGAAAGCCGCGGCGAGCCGCTGGCCGCACAAATTGCTGTCGCTTCTGTGGTTGTTAACCGTGGCCGGCCTTGCGTCGTTGTTTCTGCTCGCGGGCAGTTTGCGTATCGCCGCCGGGTGGACCGTCGACACCACGATGTCGCTGCTTGGAGGCAATCGGCCGAGGTGGCGCTTCTCGTCCAATCCGGCGCTGTTCGAGCCATTCCCGCCACCCACTTCCACGACACGACGGTCGCCCCAGCGTGGGCTGCTCGGATGACATATGTCGGCCGGGCTGGCGGCATGGAGTTTTGGAGGGCGAGCTAATGCGCCGTTTCCATGAAATCACGGTCCCGAAATCCGGCGTTAGCTGGATCGTCCGCTGGGTCTTCGAGCAGATGAACGACCAGCGCATCGGCCACGGCGATCTGACCGAACGGGCTGGCATCAGTGAGAACACGATTACCAAATGGCGCAAGCGGTCCTCGCCGAACTTCGCCACCGTCGAGGCCGTGGTCAATGCCCTCGGGTATGAAATCAAGCTTGTGAGGGTGCGCCAATGACTTCGATCTGCATCACGCCGTCGCTCGACTGCCATCTGGCGCCCAAGTGCGCCCGGCATTTCCGCAACCGTCCCGAGGCCACGCATCCCGACCAGCGGTATATGGTGAATCTGGGCGACAACGCCATGTTTGCCTGTCCGAGCTACCGCGAGATCGAAACCGAGGCCGACGGCTGGCAAACGGTATATGCGAGCCAGGGGGCGTTGCCATGACCTGGCACGCCATTGAACGAGCCCTCGAGCGGTATGGCCTCGACATCAGCCCGTTGGAAATGTCGGCGATGACCGACGCAGTCGGCCGAGGCGATAGCGTGCTGCTCGAGCGTCGGCCCGATGGGTCGGAGGCCCACTTGTGCCGATCGCCCAGCACTGGCCGGGTGCTGCAAGTGATCTACATGCCCGAGGCCCACCGCATCGTCACGGTTATCTACGCCGATTCCCGTCGGCACCGGGGGCGTAAATGAACGCCGCCGGGTATCTGCGCGAGCTCCGTCTCGAGGCCGGGCTCACGCAAAGGGAATTGGCCGCCCACATCGGGGGGCACATGGTCGAACTATTCTTCGCTGGGCAGAATGTATGTCTGCGCCCCGCCCTCCGCGCCGCCTACGCCGCTGGCATGGAGCGTGCTGCGGAGATTGCTGCCGTCACAGATTATGGCGACCGAAGGGACCATTGTGATTGTGGGTGCTTTAGCTGGGGTGATGGCACCCAAGCTTGCTCCGCCGCCATCCGCGCCGAGATGCTCCGAGACTCCTGCCCCACCTGCCATGGTGACGGCGATGTTGATGATGGGTCGCTGTCGGGGAAACAATGCCCCGACTGCAAGAAGGAGATCGAGCAATAACATGCCCACCGCGGCCACCATGACCTTGATCGAAGCGGCGGCCTATGTCGGGCTGACGGATCGGCAATTCCGCCGCGCCGTTGCTCGGCATGAGATGCCCGAGCCGTTGATCAAGTCCCGGCCGCAACGGTGGTCCCGCGTCCAGATTGATTGGGCGCTTGAAGGTCGCCTTGAGAAAAGCGCACCATGGGCGGAACGCGACCCGCTCATGGAGCATCTGGAACGATGCGGTTCGAGATGAAGTATGTGACCGAAACCAAGCCGGGACACTTCTATTACCGACGCAATGGCCGGTATTGGGGGCGCTTGCCTGGGCTGCCGGGGTCGATAGAATTTGCCACCGAATATGCCCGGCTCAATGCCAGCTTCGCCGATGTCGGCAAGACGCCAGCCGTTCCCGGCACCTTCGACGCCATGGTCGAGGCGTATCTCGCCAGCGGCGAATACCGCCAGAATTTGAAACAGAAAACCAAGGACGCCTACCGATACGATCTCGACATTCTGCGGACCCGGTTTGGCAAATTCCGGGTGGCCGACATCGAGGTCAAGCACGTTCTCAAGATGCGAGATTTCTTCGCCGACAAGCCCGGAAAGGCCAATACCCTGGTGCGGACGCTCCGTGTGGTGTTTGGCTGGGGCATTGGCCGCGGGCTGATGAAGACCAACCCCGCCGATCTCAAGGGCGTAAACGTCAAGAAATTGAAGATTGGCGCCCACAAGCCGTGGGCACCGGCGGCCCTGGCCAAGTTTCGCGCCGAGGGGCAGCCGCACTTGGTGCTCGCTTTCGAGCTCGGCCTCGCCACTGGCCAGCGCCAGGGCGATCTAATCCGGTTGCGCTGGGACGACATCAGCGACGGCGTGGTCCATGTGGCGCAGGAAAAGACCGGCAAGGAATTATGGCTTCCGGTGTCCAAGCACCTGGCGGGCGTCCTCGCTCGGGCGCCAAGGCAGGCGGTGACCGTATTGGTCAACAGCCGCGGCACGCCCTGGATCAAGGCCAATCCGCTCGCCCAGGCTTTCGGGGCCGAGATTACGCGCCTCGGACTTGACGGCCTGGTGTTCCACGGGCTGCGCAAAACGGCAGCGGTGGCACTGGCGGATGTCGGGTGCTCGACTAAGCAGATCGCGGCCGTCACCGGGCAGTCTGACCAGATGGTCGAGCATTACACCCGAGGGGCCGATCAGAAGCGGTTGGCGAAGGCCGCGGTGGTCAAGCTGGAACGAAGCGGGAAGGGGAAGTGCTAACCGGGAGCCGCTAAAAGTGCTAACTCCCGGCTAACATATTGAAATCGCTACGAATGTTGAGCGACAAATTTTTCCAGCCAGTGGATATCGTAATCGCCGTTGACGAAGTCGGCGTCCTGGACAAGGCGGTTGTGCAGGGGCAGCGTGGTCTTGACGCCCTCGATCACATACTCGCCCAGCGCCCGCTTCAGACGCATCAACGCCTCGTTGCGGGTGTTGCCGAACACGATCAGCTTGGCGATCATCGAATCGTAATGGGGCGGGATGCGATAGCCGGCATAGAGGCCGGAATCGACCCGCACACCGAGGCCACCGGGGGCGTGATAGCCCTCGATGCGGCCGGGGCAGGGGGTGAAGGTCACCGGATCCTCGGCATTGACGCGGCACTCCAGGGCATGGCCGGCGAAGCGCACATCCGCCTGGGTGTAGCCCAGGGGCGCGCCCGCGGCGATGCGGATCTGCTCGCGCACCAGATCGATGCCGGTGATGGCCTCGGTGATGGGATGCTCCACCTGCAGGCGGGTGTTCATCTCGATGAAGTAGAACTCGCCGTTCTCGTAGAGGAACTCGATGGTGCCGGCGTTGCGATAGCCCAGCTTGGCGATGGCGTCGCAGGCGATCTTGCCGATGCGGGCGCGCTGGTCGGCATTGAGCGCCGGCGACGGGGCTTCCTCCAGCACCTTCTGATGCTTGCGCTGGAGCGAGCAGTCGCGCTCGCCCAGATGCACCACGGCGCCGTAATTGTCAGCCAGGATCTGCATCTCGATATGCCGGGGCTTGCCGAGGTACTTTTCCATGTAGACGTCGGCATTGCCGAAAGCGGCCTTGGCCTCGTTGCGGGCCAGCTTCCACGACTCGACCAGTTCCTCGGCGTTGCGGGCCACCTTCATGCCCTTGCCGCCGCCGCCGGCCGTGGCCTTGATCAGCACCGGGTAGCCGATGGAGGCCGCCACTTCCAGGGCGGTTTCCTCGGTATCGACGGAACCGTCCGAACCGGGGACCACCGGAATGCCGGCGTCCTTGACCGCCTGCTTGGCGGTGATCTTGTCGCCCATCATGCGGATGTGGTCGGGTGTCGGGCCGATGAACACGAAGCCGTGCTCCTCGACCATCTGGGCGAAGTCGGCGTTCTCGGACAGGAAGCCATAGCCCGGGTGGATGGCATCCGCTCCGGTGATGGAGGCCGCCGACAGAATCGCCGCCTTGTTCAGGTAGGAATCGCGGGCGGAGGGCGGTCCGATGCAGACCGCCTCGTCGGCCAGGCGCACATGCATGGCGTCGTTGTCGGCGGTGGAGTGCACCGCCACGGTGCGGATACCCATCTCGCGGCAGGCGCGATGGATTCTCAGCGCGATCTCGCCCCGGTTGGCGATGAGGACCTTCTCGAACATCATGCTATTCGATGATCAGCAAGGGCTCGCCGAATTCCACCGGCTGGCCGTCGGTCACGAAGATGCGGGTCAGCTTGCCGCCGCGCGGTGCCCGGATCGGATTGAAGGTCTTCATGGCCTCGATCAGCATGATGGTCTGGCCCTCGGCGACCATGTCGCCGGGATTGACGAACTTGGCCGAGCCGGGCTCGGGCGCCAGATAGGCGACGCCCACCATGGGCGAGGTCACCGCGCCGGGATGATCGGCATCGGAAGCCGCCGTCTGGGCCGGCATGGCCGAGGCGTGGCCCACGGCCGCCGGGGCGGCGTGGTGCACGGCCACCGGCGCCGCCTGGCGGGCGACGCGGATGCGCATCTCGCCGACGCCGTATTCGATCTCGGTGAGATTGGTTTCATCCAGCAGTGCGGCCAGGGTGCGCACCAGTTCGCTGTCGATGGGAGTCTTGTTGCCCATTATGCCTCTGCATTTCCCTTGATCAGGCGGGCCAGCGCGTCGAGCGCCAGGATGTATCCGTGGCTTCCCAGCCCGCAGATCATCCCCTTGGCCGCCTTGGCCACGTAAGAGTGATGGCGGAACGAATCCCGCTGGTGAATGTTGGACAGGTGAACCTCGATGGCCGGAACCTCGGCCGCCAGCAGGGCGTCGAGAATCGCCACCGAAGTGTGGGTATAGGCCCCGGCATTGATGATGATGCCGACGGCGCGGCCGCGGCATTTCTGAATGCTGGTGACCAGCTCGCCTTCCATGTTGGTCTGCGAGAACTCCACCGTCAGGCCCAGCGAGTCCGCATGGGTCCGGCAGGCGGCTTCGATGTCGGCAAGGGTCTCCGTCCCATACAGCTCCGGCTGCCGGGTGCCCAACATATTGAGGTTGGGACCGTTGAGTATGCTGATTATGGGATAGGGCCTGTTCTTCACCATGGCAGGGTTTATAGCACGGGTCGCCGCCCGCGCAAGGTACAGAAGCGACCCACCCCAATCGTTCGTCCAGGGTGGGCGTTGATCCCTTGCGTTAGTACTAGGGGGTTTGGCAAAAGGGAAGGGGGGGCGCGCATTCATTTGGGATAAGCACCATGGGCCTGTACAGGGGAGTGCTGCTGTTCGGTCTGGCCATCGGCCTGCTGGCCGTGCCGGCCCACGCCGAGCCGATCCGCGCCGCCGGCACTGGCATGGGGCTGGCGCTGGTCCGCCTGCTGGCCGAGCGGTACCAGCAGGACCATCCGGGGATCAGCGTCTGGATTCCCGAAAGCGTTGGCACCGCTGGCGCGGTCCGGGGGTTGCAGTCGGGCAAGGTGGATGTGGGCATTCTGGCCCGGCCGTTGAAGCCGGGCGAAGTGGAAGGCGGCGTTTCGCACCTGGTCTGCCGCACGCCGCTGGTCTTCTTCACCAATGCCGCCCGCCAGGACGTGACGCTCGGCCGGAGCGACCTGGCGGCCCTGTTCGGCAATTCCCTGCCGGCCTTCCCCAAGGGTGAGGTGCGGGCCTTGCTGCGTCCCGCCAGCGATGCCGGTTTCGTGCACCTTATTGAGATCTATCCCGATCTCGCCCCAGCGGTGAGCGCCGCCCGCGACGCCAGGGGCGCTAATCTGGCCCTGACCGACCAGGATGCCATGGAGGCCGTGGAGATCAGCCGCTCTCTGGTGGCGTTCGGTGCCTTTGCGCCGCTTGTGGCCGAGAAGCGCAAGCTGGTGGCCGTGCCTCTCGACGGGGTGATGCCGGGGGTCGACACCCTGGAAAGCGGCCGTTATCCCCATGCCCTGCCCCTGGTCCTCGGCCTGGCGCCCAAGGCCTCGGCCGAGGCGCGGGCGTTCGTGGATTTTGCCCGCTCGCCCGCCGCCGCAACGCTGCTGCGCGCCAATGGCTGCCTGCCGGGGGGATCTCCCTAGATGCAGAGCATCCAGGCGGGGAAGGCGGTCGTCCAGTCGGTTGCCCGGGTCCGGCGGATGTTCACGCTGGGACTTGCCGGGGTGGCGTTCCTGTGGCTGTTCGTCATTCCCGCCGCCGAGGTCTGGCAGCGCCACAACGAGGCCCGGCTGGAAGCGGAAATCAGGCTCGGCCTGGTGGCCGACCGCATCTCGTCCTTCGTGGCCGCCAACCTGGATATCTGGGAGTTCGAGGGGGTACGCCTGCCCTCGGTGGTGGCCGGGGTCATGCGTGGCGGGACCAACCCCCCGTCGCGCCTGGCGTTCATCAATGCCATGGGCGAGGTCAACGAGTTTCCGGTGCAGGGAGTGGTCGGGCGCTTCAACCTCGAGATCGAGGACGTGGTCACCGATGGCCGGCGGCCGGTGGGGCGGGTGGTAATGACCGTGCCCCTGGACGAGGCCCTGCGGCCGGCCCTGCTGTCCGGCTCGCTGGGGCTGGGGTCCATGGCGCTGCTGCTGCTGCTGGTCCGCATGGTGGGCCGCAAGGCCCTGGACCAGTCGCTTTCCGTCATCGAGGACACCACGGACAGCCTGGGGCGGCGCATTCGGGAACTGGAGGAGACCCGGCAATTGCTGGCGGCCCAGTCGGTCCACCTGACCATGGCCACCCAGGACATCACCCACGTGGCCCAGTTGACGACTCACCACCTGCGCGAGCCGCTGCGGACCGTCCTGTCCTATTCCCAGTTGCTGGTGCGCTGGCACGAGGCCGGGGGCAAGGGGGACGAGGCCGGGGGCTATGTGGACTTTCTCAAGTCCGGCGTGATCCGCATGCAGACGCAGTTGAAGGCCTTGTCCGCCTATCTTGGCCTGCGCGAGCGCAGCATGTCGCCCACGCCCGTGGCGCTGGAGGATGCGGTCAAGGTGGCGGTGCGGCGCCTGGACTCGGCGGTGGTGGTGGAGTGGGGCGACCTGCCCATTTTGACCGCCGATGCCGAAATGCTGGCCGACCTGGTGGCTGATCTGCTGGCTCACATGGCCCGGCACGGCCGACCCGGCTGCACGCCAAAGGTCCATATCCAGGCTTTTGCCCTGAGCGGCGACTGGGAGATTCGTCTGGCCGACGACGGCCTGCCCCTGGCCGAGCGTGACCGGGACCGCATGTTCCAGCTTCTGGTCCATGGCGACGGGGGCGAGATGCGTCCCGGCCTTGCCGCCGCCCGCCTGATGGCCTTTCTGCTGGGGGGCGCCCTGTGGGTCGAGGATGGAGCCGGGGACGGCGTCGTCCTGTGCTTCACCTTGCCCCGGCATCCCCCCATTCGAATCTAGATCAAGCCGCTGGGGCCTTGTTGCGCCGGCGTCGGGTCTACGAAGGCATGGAGGGGGCGGGTGCCGCTTCGGTGGAGGGAGGCGACTCGTCTTCCGGCGGCTGGGAGGTGAACAATTCCCGCTCCGGAACGTGAAGCCAGGCGGCGATCAGGCGTTGCTGAAGCGGCGGGACCGGCTGCGCCTCGCTGATCCAGGATTCCACCTCGGCCAGGGCTGAGCCGATGCCCGCCGCCAGCCTCTCGGGGGTGGTCGAGGCGGAGTCCATGGCCGCCTTCAGCTTGAAGGCCCAGCGCGCCTCGGCGTCGTCGGTCTTGATGATGCCGGCGCCGGCCTTGCGGATCATGCGGTAGGCCTCCTCGGCCAGCAGGCCCGAGGCGATGCCGGCGAAGGACACGAAGAAGATGTTGAGGTTGTCGGCATCCCCCGCCGAGATGGTCAGCTGTCCCGCTTTCAGCAGCACGAAGACCACTAGGGAAGTGACCATGCCCTGAAACGGGCGAATGAAATAGTAGGACAGGCATTGCCCCTCGCCCGGGGTGAGCAGGGTCTTGGTGATGTGGAGCGTGCTGCCCAGCGCCCCCATGGACAGGGCCAGCAGCAGGGTGAGGATTTCGGTGGGCAGCGCGAACAGGGCGGCATAGCCGAGCTGTTGCAACGTGGTGGCCGTTCCCGCCGCCCGATCGACCATGACGGGGTCGATGTCGAAGCGCTTTGCTTCCGCTTGCACCTGGGCATGGGCCGACCAGCTCGATCGCAGCACCGCGTGCCGGTCGTCGATGGCCTTGCGCAACTGGCGGATGTCGAGCTGCAGTTGCATCATGGCGCCCATCACCACCGTCGCCCATTGCTTCTCGGTCTCCATGTCCACCGGCTTGTTGAGAATGGTGGACAGCCTGGGCGCCAGATCCTGCCGGTCGATGATCGGCTGCAGATCCTGAAGCGCCAGCCCCTGGGCTACTCCGAAATCGCGGAAACTGCCGATGGCGTGGTCCAGCAATTCCTCCCTGACCCTCAATTGGGCCTCGTCGCGGTGCAGATTGGCGGATTCCTCGGTGCGGATGTCGCGGGCAACCTCGATCATGTGGATGATGTTGGCCGAATCCGAGCCGATGCGCCGGGTCAGTTCACTGACCCCAAGGGCGCCGACCGTCACGTAGAGCAGCGCACCGTAAAGCAGACACAGCCAAGCCATCGAGCCGGCCACATGGCCGATGCGTTTCGTCTCCGTGGTCTCCATTCCTGCCCCCTTCTTTCAATTCCCGTATTAAAGCGGCAATTGCTAGTGCGAACAATGAATGAAAGATGTTTATTCGCATCTGCGCACTAAAAGGTGTGTGCAATTCCAGGCGGGAAAATAGCGGCTCTCTCGCCGGGGGATTGCCTCGCGGCCGGCTCGGTGCCATGTTTCAGGCTTGAATTGGGAGGGGGCTTGGAAGACCCCTCAGGCAGCAGGGACATCATTCATGAAGCTGGTGATCAATGGCGAGGAGCGGAACTTCTCCGCCTCCATGACCGTCGAGGCCCTGTTGGGCGAATTGGGCGTGGATTCCCGCAAGGTGGCGGTGGAGCGCAATCTGGAGATCGTTCCCAAATCCTCATACGCCCAGGTGGCGGTGAATGACGGCGACAAGCTGGAAATCGTCGCCTTTATCGGTGGCGGCTCGGACCAGGCCGATTCCTTCACCGTGGCCGGCAAGACCTTCAATTCCCGCCTGCTGGTGGGCACCGGCAAGTACAAGGATTTCGAGGAAACCGCCCTGGCCATCGAGGCGTCGGGCGCCGAGATCGTCACCGTGGCGGTGCGCCGGGTCAACCTCTCGGACCCCTCCAAGCCCATGCTGGTGGATTACGTCAGCCCCAAGAAATACACTTTCCTGCCCAACACGGCCGGCTGCTACACCGCCGACGATTCGGTGCGCACCCTGCGTCTGGCGCGCGAGGCGGGCGGCTGGAACCTGGTCAAGTTGGAAGTGCTGGGCGACCAGACCACCCTTTACCCCAATATGCCCGAGACCCTGAAGGCCGCCGAGGCGCTGATCAAGGACGGCTTCGAGGTCATGGTCTACTGTTCCGACGATCCCATCCAGGCCAAGATGCTGGAAGACATGGGCTGCGTCGCCATCATGCCCCTGGGCTCGCTGATCGGCTCGGGCCTGGGCATTCTCAACCCCACCACCATCCGCATCATTAAGGATACCGTGAAGGTTCCGGTGCTGGTTGACGCCGGCGTGGGCACCGCCTCGGACGCGGCCCTGGCCATGGAACTGGGCTGTGACGGCGTGCTGATGAACACCGCCATCGCCCATGCCAAGGATCCCATCCGCATGGCCCGCGCCATGAAGCTGGCCATCGAGGCCGGGCGGCTGTCCTATCTGGCCGGGCGCATGCCGAAGAAGAGCTATGCCGACCCGTCCTCGCCCACCTCCGGCCTGATCTGAGGAGATTGTTGCCATGAATATGGATGCCTTCCTCGACAACGTGATGGTTTACGGCTTCTGGATCGGCCTGGGCTTCGGCGTGTCCTGGCTGATCCGCAAGTTCGCCGGATGAGCCGCGGCCTCGTCCTGCTGCCCGGCCTGCTCAACGACCACCGCCTGTGGTTGCGGCAGGCCGCCGCCCTGGGGGGAGAGGTCGAGGTGTTGGTCGCCGACCTGACCTTGGACGAGTCCCTGGGCGCCATGGCCGAGCGGGTGCTGGGCGCCGCGCCCGAGCGTTTCGCCCTGGCCGGATTGTCCATGGGTGGCTATGTGGCCCTGGAGATCATGCGCCGGGCGCCGGGACGGGTGGAGCGGCTTGCCCTGCTCGACACCACCGCGCGGCCGGACCTGCCGGAACAGACCCAGCGGCGCCGGGATGCGGTCGAACTGGCCCGTTCGGGCGGTTTTGACAAGATCATGCCGACCATGCTGCCGCTGTTGCTGCACCCCGATCATTTGGCGGACGCGGCCATCACTGCCCTGGCCAAGGACATGGCGCGGGCGGTGGGGGCGCAGGCCTTCGCCCGCCAGCAGGCCGCCATCATGGCGCGGCCGGATTCCCGGGATTCGCTGGCGGCGATCGCTTGTCCGACCCTGGTACTGTGCGGCGCCGAGGACACCCTGACGCCGCCGGATCGTCACGACGAGATGGCGGCCCTGATCAAGGGGGCGCGGCGGGCGACCATTGCCCATTGCGGCCATCTGTCGCCCCTGGAGCAACCCGACGCGGTCAGCGCCGAGCTGCGGGCCTGGCTGTCAGTGTAGGCTGACCGTTCCCGGGCAATTGTCGCTTTCGACCTCCTTGGCGGGGCAGGGCATGGGCGAGAGTGTCTTGTCCAGGCAGATACGGACCTCGGTCAGCTTGCGCCCCTTGCACTGAACGGTGATGGACTGGGCCGGGACCGCCCAGTTCTGCTTCAGGGCCGAGACCTTGATCCGGTCGAGGCCGGTGCCTGGGACCTGGGGCGCCAGGCCAAGCGCCGTCACCACCTGATCGATCTTGCCGAAATATTCGTCCTGCTGGCTGGTCACGCACGAGCCGTGCTTCTCCCATTCGTGGGAGATCAGGCTGGAGCCGATCATCACCCGGGAGAGCCTGTCGAGCACCGCCGAGGGCTTGACCGCCGCCACCGCCTGGCAGCATTGCGGCCATTGACCCGAAGCGTATTGTGGCCACAAGCCATGGACGACGAAGCCGTAGCTGGTGCCGGGGCCGCATTCCTGGGCGTTCGCCCGCCCGGAGGTCGTGGCGCAGTAGCTGGGTGCCCAGGACAGGCTCATCAGGTAGTAGTCGAAGCTGCCGGGCTGGCCGCGGGCCGGGCCGCATTGGTCGGCCTGCGCGGCGCCGGCGGCCAGAAATGCCGCGATCAAGCCACCGATGAAAACCGTCTTCATGATCACGTTTCCCCCTTTAAAGTTTTTATTTTGTTGCAAAAATCTACTGAAAGAAAGTGGTGTCGTCCATCTCTTCAAGCCGTCTGGAAAGGCCCGGGGGCGGGAATTACATTCTTAAGGAATGAATGATACCGTGAGGAGTCAGAGAATTACCGAGGTGAGCGATGACGGGCCGTGGACCTGAACATCTGCGCAAGACGACCAATGTCGTGCTGGACGCCTTGACCCGGGCGGCCGAGCAGGCGCTGCACGGCCACGCCATCGACATGCGCACTCTCGAGGCCCTGGTGGCCGAACTGAAGGAGTCCACGGCGTTCGACGATTTCTACCGCCGCTCCTACCGCGAACTGATGGAAGTGGTGGAAGGCGAAAGCATCGAGCAGCGGCGCACCAATGCTTTCGGGCGGCTGATGCTGCATCCGTTGTCCGGGCTGTTTTCCGAGGAAAAGCTGGACCGGGTGCTGGTGCCGAACATCTTCTCGTTCCTGCACATGGTTCTCGGCGACGAGGAGGCCATCGCCGCCGAGCGTTGCGGTGCCCTGGTCACCCAGTTGAAGGAGGAGAAGGGGGATCACTTCACCTGGGACATCTTCTATGACGATCCCGAGGCCAAGCTCATCCTGTGGCATGTCCTGGTAAAGATTTCCGCCTCGTTCAAGCGCTATGACCTGCGCAAGGACTGGTTCATCAAGCTGATGCAGTACCGTCCCACCACGGTCAGCCTGGCGTCGAACGCCTTCGTCACCAAGGAGCACAGCCCCTACGACGATCCCATCCAGTTCGGCGAGCGCGAGTTCTGCCTGTTCTTTCACGCCATGTTCGACCCGTTGCAGAACCTGGATCGCAAGGACGAAGTGGCGTTCCAGAGAGAATTCGGGGCTGATCCCCATCACCTGATCGGTGCTTTCCTGGTCAATCTGGCGACCTGCGCCATTTAGCAGGGCTCCACTTCGGGGGCTTTGCCCCCGATCCCCCGACCGGGAAGTACAGCTTCCCGAACCCTTCGGCTTTTTTTATTTCTTGAGATAAGAATGCTGGTGGTTCGGAGGCTGCGCCTCCGAACGGGTCTGGGCGGGTGCCCAGCCGCGAAGCGGGATTTTTCCGCAGCCATTTAGGGCTGGCCGAATACCCACACGCCGCCCGGTGTTGCCAATGGCGGGGCGCTGGGAGTAGGGTTCCAGCCGAATTTTCCGGGATACCTCAGATGCGCCCCGATCTTGCGGCCAAGTATGACCTTCGCGTTCCCCGCTACACCTCCTATCCCACCGCGCCCCATTTCCATCCGGGCGTGACGGGCGAGACCTATCGGGGCTGGCTGGGGGCGATCGACCCCAAGCTGGAGCTGTCGCTTTACCTCCACATCGCCTTTTGCGCCGAGATGTGCTGGTTCTGCGGCTGCCACACCAAGATCACCAAGCGCTACGCCCCCGTCGCCGCCTATATGGACGCCCTGTGGCGCGAGGTGGAACTGGTGGCCGAGGCGCTGCCCACCCGCATGACGGCGCGGCATGTCCATTTCGGCGGCGGCTCGCCCACCATCCTGTCGTCCGAGGATTTCGTCCGCACCATCGACCTGCTGAAGAGCCACTTCATCCTGAAGCCCGATGCCGAGGTGGCGGTGGAGCTGGACCCGCGCACCGCCGACGAAGCCTATGTCAAGGCCATGGCCGGGGCGGGGGTGACCCGCGCCTCCATCGGCGTGCAGGACCTGGACGATAAGGTGCAGCAGGCCATCAACCGCATCCAGCCTTACGAGGTCACCGAGCGGGTGGTGGAGTGGCTGGGCAAGTATGGCGTGCCCGAGGTCAATATCGACCTGATCTACGGCCTGCCGCATCAGACCCTCGATGGTCTGCTGGCCACCATCGACAAGGCGGTGAGGGGCTTCAGGCCCCGCCGGGTGGCGCTGTTCGGCTATGCCCATGTGCCGTGGATGAAGAAGCATCAGCGCCTGATCCCCGAAGAGACCCTGCCCGATACCGAGACCCGCTGGCAGCAGTATGAGCAGGGCTGCCGGCTGCTGACAGAGACCCTGGGCTATGTCCAGATCGGCCTCGATCACTTCGCCGCCCCCGACGACGCCATGGCCATCGCGCTGCGGGAAAAGCGGCTGCACCGCAACTTCCAGGGCTACACCACCGATTCCGCCACCACCCTGATCGGCTTTGGGGCGTCGGGCATCGGCTCGCTGCCCCAGGGCTATGTGGTCAATGACGGCGAAGTGCACGCCTACCAGCGCTCCATCGCCGAGGGCAAGCTGGCCATTTCGCGGGGCGTCGCCATTACCGCCGACGATATTCTGCGGCGCGAGATCATCGAGCGGCTGATGTGCGATCTGGAGATCGATCTGGACGTGGTCGCCGGCCGTCACGGTTCCGACGGTTCGCATTTCGCCGCCGAGCTGGCCTCGCTGGCTCCCCTGCAGGCCGATGGGCTGGTGGAGGTCCAGGGCCACCGCATCCATGTCACCGACGAGGGCCGCACCCTGGTCCGCGCCGTCTGCGCCGCCTTCGACCGCTACCTCAAGGCGGGCGAACAGCGACATTCGAAGGCGGTCTGAGCATCATGACCATGGCCTGGTATGACTACTTCATGGGCTTCGCCAAGCACGCCGCCAGCAAGTCCAAGGACCCCAGCACCCAGGTGGGCGCCGTGGCGGTGGGACCGGACGGCGAGATCCGCGCCACCGGCTATAACGGCCTGCCGCGTGGGGTCGAGGACCGGCCCGAACGCATGGAGCGCCCGGCCAAGTATCTGTGGACCTCGCATGCCGAGGAGAATCTGGTGGCTCATGCCGCCCGGGTGGGGGTCAGCCTCAAGGGCTGCACGGTCTATGTCACCCATTACCCCTGTTCGCGCTGCGCCCGCTCGCTGATCCAGGCCGGGGTGGCCGAGATCCATGTGGGCGACGGCACCACCTCCATGCCCGCCGAGGAATTCGACACCGCCCGGGTGATGTTCGAGGAATCCGGCGTCAAGGTGGGCTGAGCCCACTCTGGCCACCCACCTCGGGTGGCCTGCCCCTACCCAAGTAATTTCGCACACTCCCCCTCCGGGTGTTCCGCCGGCCGGGGGGCATGGCCATAGTAGCGTCCACGAATACAAGGGCGAAGGCCCGGACTTGACAGCAGGGAGACGTTGGGACCATGGACCAGTCGAAGCGCTACGTGAATTTGGGACTCCGCGAGGCCGACCTGATCAAGGGCGGCCGGCATGTGCTGTGCGCCTACCGCATGCGGCCCAGGCCCGGCCACGGCTATGTGGAGACGGCGGCCCATTTCGCCGCTGAATCCTCCACCGGCACCAATGTGGAGGTGTGCACCACCGACGACTTCACCCGCGGCGTCGACGCCCTGGTCTACGAGGTCGACGAGGCGGAAGGGCTGATGAAGATCGCCTATCCGGTGGAGCTGTTCGACCGCAACATCATTGACGGCAAGGCGATGATCGCCTCGTTCCTGACGCTGACCGTGGGCAACAACCAGGGCATGAGCGACGTGGAAAACGCGAAGATGGAGGATTTTTACGTCCCGCCGGACTTCCTGACGCTGTTCGACGGCCCGGCCCGCAATATCGCCCATATGTGGAAGGTGCTGGGGCGGCCCGAGGTGAACGGCGGCATGGTGGTGGGCACCATCATCAAGCCCAAGCTGGGATTGCGGCCCAAGCCCTTCGCCGATGCCTGCCACCAGTTCTGGCTGGGCGGCGATTTCATCAAGAACGACGAGCCCCAGGGCAACCAGGTCTTCGCGCCGTTCAAGGACACCATGCGGCTGGTGGCCGATTCCATGCGCCGCGCCCAGGACGAGACGGGGCAGGCCAAGCTGTTCTCCGCCAACATCACCGCCGACGATCCGGCCGAGATGATCGCCCGCGGCCAGTTCATCCTGGACACCTTCGGCGAGAACGCTTCCCACGTGGCCTTCCTGGTGGACGGCTTCGTGGCCGGGCCGACGGCGGTCACCACCTGCCGGCGGAACTTCCCCGACACCTTCCTGCACTATCACCGGGCGGGGCACGGCGCCATCACGTCGCGCCAGTCCAAGCGCGGCTATTCCGTGCTGGTCCACATGAAGATGGCCCGCCTGCTCGGCGCCAGCGGCATCCATACCGGCACCATGGGCTACGGCAAGATGGAGGGCGCCCCCGACGAGAAGGTGGTGGCCTACATGCTGGAGCGCCCGACGGCCGAAGGTCCCCATTATCGCCAGGATTGGGGCGACATGCGGGCCTGCACGCCCATCATCTCGGGCGGCATGAACGCGCTGCGCCTGCCGGGCTTCTTCGACAATCTGGGCCATTCCAACGTGATCCAGACCTCGGGCGGCGGCGCCTTCGGCCACAAGGACGGACCGGTCGCCGGGGCGCTGTCGCTGCGTCAGGCCCACGAGGCATGGATGCGGGGAATTTCCCTGGTGGAGTATGCCCAGGGGCATCCCGAACTCAGGGGGGCGTTTGAATCCTTTGCGTCCGACGCCGATCGGCTGTATCCCGGCTGGCGCGATCGCCTGCGCATCGCGGCTTGAGGGGAACGCCACATGTCGAGGAAACATCCGGTCATCGCCGTCACCGGCTCATCGGGGGCGGGGACCAGCACGGTCAAGGACTCCTTCGAACACATGTTTCGCCGCGAAGGCATCAAGCCGGCGGTAATCGAGGGCGACAGCTTCCATCGCTACAATCGCGTCGACATGAAAAAACGCATGAAGGAGGCGGGCGGCACCTTCAGCCATTTCGGCCCCGAGGCCAACCTGTTCGCCCAATTGGAGGAATTGTTCTCCTCCTATGGCGAGACCGGACGGGGACGGCGGCGCTTTTACGTCCATAACGACGAGGAGGCGGAGCGCTTCGCCCATCTCGGCGTGGGCTCGGGCGAGTTCACCCCGTGGGAGGATCTGGCCGAGGATACCGATTGCCTGTTCTACGAGGGGCTGCACGGCTGCGTCGCCACCCGCGACAACAATGTCGCCCAGCATGTGGACCTCAAGATCGGCGTGGTGCCGGTGATCAATCTGGAATGGATTCAGAAGATTCACCGCGATACCAACCAGCGCGGCTATTCCGAGGAAGCGGTGATGGAGACCATCCTGCGCCGCATGCATGACTACGTGCATTACGTGGTGCCGCAGTTCAAGCTGACCGACATCAACTTCCAGCGGGTGCCCATCGTCGACACCTCGGACCCCATCATCGCCCGCGACATTCCCACCGCCGATGAAAGCCTGGTGGTGATCCGTTTCCGCAAGCCCGACCGCTTTCGCGTCGACTTCCCGTTCCTGCTGCAGATGCTGAAGGATTCGTGGATGAGCCGGCGCAACACCATCGTGGTGCCCGGTGGCAAGATGGGACTGGCCATGGAACTGATCCTGACCCCCATCCTGCGTCGCATCATGGAGGATCGCCGGGCGGTTCTCGGCTGACGGTTTCCGACGGTACTGGGCCGGCGGGGTCGCTCTCCCCCCTGCCGGCCTATTTTTCCCGGGCGGCCATCCAGGCATCGACCAGCAGGCGGGCGATGGAATCCTTGCGCGGCAGGAAGCGGCCTTGGTCACCGGGGCGGTCGGCCTCGCCGAAGGTGCTGACCTCGTCGCGGGTGAACCAGCGCACCTCCTCGATCTCGTGCGGATCGGCCACCGGTTCGCCGTCCTGGGCGACGGCGTTGAAGCCGATCATGATGGAGGAGGGGAACGGCCAGGGCTGGCTCGCCACATAGGTGGTTGAGGTGACCCGGATGCCGGCTTCCTCCCAGACCTCGCGGGCGACGGCGTCTTCCAGGGATTCGCCCGGCTCGACGAATCCCGCCAGGCAGGAATACATCCCCGGCGTCCATACCGGCTGGCGCCCCAGCAGGGCGCGGCCCTGGGAATCGGTGACCAGCATGATGATGGCCGGGTCGGTGCGGGGAAAATGCAGCGCGCCGCAGGCGGCGTCGGCGCATTTGGCCGAATGGCCGGAATCCTGAACCAGCAGGGGGCCGCCGCAACTGGCGCAGAAGCGGGTCTTCTCGCGCCAGACCAGCATGCCGCGGGCATAGGCCAGCAGGCCGGCATCCTGGGCGGGCAGCAAGCCGCCCACCGAGCGCAGCATCACCCAGTTGCCGCCCATTTCCGGGCCCTGCTCGCCGCCCTCCAGGGCGGAGACATCCAGGGCCAGCAGCGGGCCGTCCCCGTCTTCGCCCAGCAGCAGACAGTTGCCCTGGGTCGCCTCCGCCAGACGCAGGCCATAGCTGCGATCCAGCCAGCGAATGCCGGGCGGTGTCCCGCTCACCAATTGGCGCCCTCGCCAATAAAGGGTGTAGCGGGCGCCCTGGCGGCGCATCTGCAAGGAGACATCGCCGTCCCGCCGGGTGGGATGGGCGCGGTCGAGACGGAGGCCGGAATAGAGAACGGACGGGGTCATGGCCTCAGCTTGGCATGGGTCTCGGGGGCGGCCAACCCCCAAATCGCCGCCCCGGGGACGACGCGGCTTGGGGGGCGTAAATGAAGATTGCGAATCCGTTGGCAATTTGAAAGATTGTGCCGCACGGTGACCCATGAATGACATCCAAGCCCTTCTGAACGGCCTTCTCGATTCCATCAACGACGCGGTGATCATCGCCGATGGCGATGGCAATCCCTTGCGCTCCAATCCCGCCTTCGAGACGTTGATGGGATTTACGTCCAAGGGAGGGGCCGAGGTTTCCCGCCTGGCGGCCGGCATGATCTATCGGGCGATCAATCCGGGGGCCGGGGGACGCTGGCGCGGCCTGGTCACCTGTCCCGATGGCCGCGAGCGCCCCTTCGAGGTTACTGCCGCCGCCATTAATCCCTCGACCGATTCCGCCGACCGCTATCTCTGCGTCGTGCGTCCCGCCATCGCCGAGGAGGCCGGCGCCGCCGGGGGGAGCTTCGGCTACGACACCCTGACCGGTCTGCCCAACCGCGACCTGTTCGGCGACCGCATCGGCCAGGCGGTGTTGCAGGCCAATCGCACCGGGGCCTCGGTGGCGCTGATGACCATGGGGTTGGACCGCTTCACCCTGGTCAACGACGCCCTGGGCCATGGGGCCGGCGACCGGCTGCTGATGGAGGTGGCCCGGCGCCTGAAGATGTGCGTACGCGAGACCGATACGGCGGTGCGCCTGGACGGCGACAAGTTCGCCCTGGTGATGGCCATCGCCGATACCGACGACAGCGTCATCGTCGCCGAGAAGGCGCTGAACGCCGTCAAGGAGCCCTTCGCCCTGGACGGCCAGGAAGTGGTGGTGACCTTTTCCATCGGCATCAGCGTCTACCCCCTGGACGCCGATTCCAGCGCCCAACTGGTCAAGCACGCCGAGAACGCGCTGCATTACGCCAAGGTCTCGGGGCGCAACCAGTACCAGTTCTTCTCCAAGGACATGAACCGCAAGGCCAAGTCGCGGCTGGAGCTTGAGGGCCGCATGCGGCGCGCCCTGGCCAACCAGGAGTTCGTGGTCTTCTACCAGCCCAAGGTCTCCGCCGATCGCGACGCCATCGTGGGCGCCGAGGCGCTGATCCGCTGGATGGACCCCGAGCGCGGCATGGTCCCGCCCGGCGAGTTCATTCCCGTCGCCGAGGAAAGCGGCCAAATCGAGCCCATCGGCACCTGGGTCCTGCGTCAGTCCTGCATCCAGAACCGCCTTTGGCAGGAAGCGGGCTTCAATCCCATCAAGGTGTCGGTCAACGTCTCGGCGCGCCAGTTCCGCTCGCCCTCGCTGCTGCAGACCGTGACCGAGGTTCTGGACTCCACCGGGCTCGATCCCAAGTGGCTGGAACTGGAGATCACCGAGTCCATGCTGATGAACGACGTGGATACGGCGGTGCGCAAGATGAAGGCGCTGCGCGATCTCGGCATCGGCCTGTCCATCGACGATTTCGGCACCGGCTATTCCTCGCTCAGCTATCTGGGGCGCTTCCCCATCACCACCTTGAAGATCGACCGGGCCTTCATTGCCGACGTCGACACCAATCCCAAGACGGCCGAGATCGCCCGGGCCATCATCGGCCTGTCGCGCGGTCTCAACCTGGAGGTGGTGGCCGAGGGCGCCGAAATCGCCGAGCACATCATGTTCCTGCGCAACAATGGATGCGATACCGTACAAGGGTTCTATTACTCTCGGCCTGTGCCCGCCGATGAGTTCGAGCGTATGATGGGCCAAAGGGTCATGGCCCACGCCTGATCACCCATTACGGTAAGTTTTAGCCATACTTCGTCATGGTCTTTTGACCAACGTCAAAGCGCCTGAGTCAGTGCGGTGACACCTTTCCGTCATCTGGCGCCGCCCCTGGGGAGAGGGGGCATGCCGAGGGAGGGATTCCGATGTCTGGGCTAATGTCCCGGCGGACGTTGTTGACGAGGCGCACCGAGAGCCGGGCGCCGTCGGGTCCTCGTCCGCCCTGGAGCATCGAGACCTTCGACGTCGCCTGTGACGGTTGCGGCGCCTGCCTTTCCTCCTGTCCCGAACATATTCTCGCCAAGGGCGCCGATGGTCGGCCCGTTGTGGATTTCGCCCGTGGCGGCTGCACCTTCTGCGGCGATTGCGACACCGCCTGCGTCCCCCGCGAGGGACGGCCGGCGGCCATCGACCGCGCTTTGTCCGCCCGCGCCTCGTCCCATGGCGCCGACCGCTTGCCGGTGCTGGCGCGGCTGGGGGCGTCCTGCATTTCCATCCAGGGTGTGACCTGCCGCCTGTGCGGCGACCCCTGCGATGTCCGCGCCATCAAGTTCAGGCCATTGCCGGGCGGCCGCGTGCTGCCCGAGATTGCCGAAGAGTCCTGTAATGGTTGTGGAATTTGCGTCTCGGCCTGTCCGGTCGGCGCGCTGTCCATGGCACCTTTGGTTCGAGCCTGAGAGGGAAGGGAATGAGACTCGCGACCTTCGTTGCCACCGAGCAATCCAAGCCCAGGGAGCAGGTGGAGAACATCTGCGGCGTATTAATCCACGTCAAGCCGGAGCGCCGGCAAGAGGTTCATGATGTCCTCACCCGGATGCCCGGCGTCGAGGTCCACACCATGACCGACGATGGCAGGATGGTGGTGACCGTCGAGGATGCCGAAGGCAACTGGGCGGGCGCCACGATAACCAGTCTGACCGACATCCAGGGCGTTTTGAATGTGTCCCTGGTCTATCACCACTTTGATTCCGATCTTGATCTGGAAGGGGAGACCGTTTCATGAGCCTCACCAGGCGCGACTTCATCAAGGCGAACGCCGTCGCGGCCACTGCTGCCGCTGCGGGGATCGCCACGCCGGCCATCGCCCAGCCGGCAAAAGCCAATATCCGCTGGGACAAGGGTGTCTGCCGATTCTGTGGCACCGGCTGCGCCGTGCTGGTGGGCGTTCAGGACGGCCGTGTCGTGGCCACCCAGGGCGACCCCGACTCGCCGGTCAACCGCGGCCTCAACTGCATCAAGGGCTACTTCCTGTCCAAGATCATGTACGGCGAGGACCGGCTGACCAAGCCCCTGCTGCGCATGAAGAACGGCAAGTTCGACAAGAACGGCGAATTCCAGCCGATCTCGTGGGACCAGGCCTTCGACATCATGGCGGAGAAGTGGAAGGAACAGCTGAAGAAGCCCGACGGCGTGACCCGCGTCGGCATGTTCGGCTCGGGCCAGTGGACGATTTGGGAAGGCTATGCCGCCTCCAAGCTGTTCAAGGCCGGCTTCCGCTCCAACAACCTGGACCCCAATGCCCGGCATTGCATGGCGTCGGCGGTGGCCGGCTTCATGCGCACCTTCGGCATCGACGAGCCCATGGGCTGCTACGACGACATCGAGCAGACCGACGCCTTCGTGCTGTGGGGCTCCAACATGGCGGAGATGCACCCCATCTTGTGGTCGCGCGTCACCGATCGCCGCCTGACCCACGAGGGCTGCAAGGTCGCCGTGCTGTCCACCTTCGAGCACCGCTCGTTCGAGCTGGCCGACATCCCCATGGTGTTCACGCCCCAGACCGATCTGGCGATCCTCAACTACATCTGCCACTACATCATCTCGAAGAACGCCTATGACAAGGACTTCATCGAGAAGCACGTGAACTTCAAGAAGGGGGCCACGGATATCGGCTACGGCCTGCGTCCGACCCATGCCCTCGAGAAGGATCAGGCCAACGCCGCGACGCCGGACAAGTCCGATCCCATGACCTTCGACGAGTTCAAGGCCTTCGTCGCCGAGTACACCCTGGAGAAGGTCGCCAAGTTGTCCGGCGTCCCCGCCGACAAGCTGGAGGCCCTGGCCAAGCTGTACGCCGATCCCAAGGTCAAGGTGGTGTCCTTCTGGACCATGGGCTTCAATCAGCATGCGCGCGGCACGTGGGTCAATAACATGATCTACAATGTGCATTTGCTGATGGGCAAGATCTCCGAGCCGGGCAACAGCCCGTTCTCGCTGACCGGCCAGCCCTCGGCCTGCGGCACGGCGCGCGAGGTCGGCACCTTTGCCCATCGCCTGCCCGCCGACATGGTGGTGATGAACGACAAGCATCGCGAGATCACCGAAGGCCTGTGGAAGCTGCCCCCCGGCACCCTCAATCCCAAGATTGGCTACCACGCCGTGCTGCAGCACCGCATGCTGAAGGACGGCAAGCTCAACGCCTATTGGGTGATGTGCACCAACAACATGCAGACCGCGCCCAACATGAACGAGGAGGGGTATCCGGGCTACCGCAACCCCGCCAACTTCATCGTGGTGTCCGACCCCTATCCCACGGTCACCGCCCTGGCCGCCGACCTGATCCTGCCCACCGCCATGTGGATGGAAAAGGAAGGCGCCTATGGCAATGCCGAACGCCGGACCCAGTTCTGGCGCCAGCAGGTCAAGGCTCCGGGCGAGGCCAAGTCCGACCTTTGGCAGATCATGGAGTTCTCCAAGCGCTTCAAGATCGAGGAAGTGTGGCCCGAGGAACTGCTTGCCAAGAAGCCCGAACTGCGCGGCAAGACCCTGTTCGACGTGCTCTACAAGAACGGCCAGGTGGACAAGTTCCCCGCCACCGATATCCAGGCCGGATTCGAGAACGACGAGGCCAAGGCTTTCGGCTTCTATCCGCAGAAGGGCCTGTTCGAGGAATACGCCTCCTTCGGCCGTGGGCATGCCCATGACCTGGCGCCGTTCGAGGCTTATCACAAGGCCCGCGGCCTCCGCTGGCCCGTGGTCGACGGCAAGGAGACCCTGTGGCGCTTCCGCGAGGGCTATGATCCCTACGTGAAGGCGGGCGAGGGCGTGAAGTTCTATGGCAAGCCCGACGGCAAGGCCTGGATATTCGCCCTGCCGTACCAGCCCGCCGCCGAATCGCCGGACAAGGAATTCGACCTGTGGCTGTCCACCGGCCGTGTTCTCGAACACTGGCATTCGGGCTCCATGACCCGGCGTGTGCCCGAGTTGCATAAGTCGGTGCCCAACGCCGTGCTCTACATGCACCCCAACGACGCCGCCAAGCGCAACCTGCGCAACGGCGACGTGGTCAAGGTGGCGAGCCGGCGCGGCGAGGTGACCACCCGCATCGATACCCGTGGCCGTAACAAGCCGCCGGAGGGGCTGGTGTTCATGCCGTTCTTCGACGAAAGCCAGTTGGTCAACAAGCTGACCCTCGACGCCACCTGCCCGATCTCCAAGGAGACGGACTACAAGAAGTGCGCCGTCAAGGTCAGCAAGGCCTAGGAAAGAGGGTCGGGGCCGGTCCCTGACGGACGGCCCCGACCATCGGAGAACCAGACATCATGGCCAGGCACCACAAGACCAGTGGAGATGCTGTTGACCAGAACCGGCGAGCCATGCTGGCCGGAACGGTCAAGGGCGCCTGCACGGTCGGGCTGCTGGGTGCGCTTCTGGCCATTCCCGCCCGGCGCCGGGCCGAGGCGGTGGCGCTGCGGCCGCCCGGGGCGGTGGCCGAGACCGATTTTCTCGCCGCCTGCGTCCGCTGCGGGCTGTGCGTCAAGGATTGTCCCTACGATACGCTGAGGCTGTCCGATCTGGGCGACGGCCCGGCCACCGGCACTCCGTTCTTCAATGCCCGCAAGGTCCCTTGCGAGATGTGCGAGACCATCCCCTGTGTCGCCGCCTGCCCGACGGGCGCGCTGGACAAGGGGCTGAAGGATATCAAGAACGCCAAGATGGGCGTGGCGGTCCTAGTGGGGCAGGAGGCCTGCCTGAATTTCCTGGGGCTGCGCTGCGACGTCTGCTATCGGGTGTGCCCGCGCATCGGCGAGGCCATCACCCTGGAACTCAGCCACAACGTCCGCACCGCTAAGCACGCCTTCTTCATTCCCACCGTGCATTCGTCCAAGTGCACCGGCTGTGGCAAATGCGAGCGGGCCTGCGTTCTCGACGAGGCGGCCATCAAGGTGCTGCCCCATGTCCTGGCCACCGGCCAGCTGGGCAAGCATTACCGCCTGGGCTGGGAGGAAAAAAGGAGCGCCGGCGGTTCGCTGGTCGAGCCCAGCCCCGAGGTGCAGGTGCGCGGCATGGAGGGCGTCGAGATGAGCCCCGGCGGCACCTATAAGCTTGAAAAGCGTCCCGATGGCGGCTTCAAGGAGTTCAAGCCATGAGCGCCGCCAACACCACCCATTCCGGGCTGGGCAATCCCGGCGCCTCGGCCGTGGCCGCCAAGGGCTGGTTGGCCGCCAACAAGTGGCTGCTGGCCCGGCGCCTGTCCCAGGCGCTGGTGGTGGCGGTGTTCCTCACCGGTCCCCTTTGGGGCGTGTGGATCGCCAAGGGCAATCTGGCATCGAGCCTGACGCTCGGCGTGCTGCCGCTGACCGATCCGCTGATGGTGATCCAGGCCCTGCTGGCCCGGCATGTGATGACCGCCACCGCCCTCATAGGGGCCGCCATCGTGCTGGCCGCCTACCTTGTGGTCGGGGGGCGTATGTATTGCTCGTGGGTCTGTCCGGTCAATGCCGTGACCGATCTGGCCCAATGGCTGCGCACCCGCTTGGGGATGGACAAGGGGCTTTCGCTCAACCGCAACACCCGGCTGTGGGTGCTGGGCGGCGTGCTGGCCGGCTCGGCCGTCACCGGCACCATCGCCTGGGAACTGGTCAATCCGGTGACCATGCTGCATCGCGGGCTGGTGACCGGGTCCATCCTGACCTTCGGTTCCGCCGCGCTGATCACCCTGGCGGTGTTCCTGTTCGACCTCGGCATCGCCAGCCGCGGCTGGTGTACCCATCTCTGCCCGGTGGGGGCGTTCTACGGCCTGTTGGGCAAGGCGGCGGTGCTGCGCGTCAGCGCCACCAACCGCACCGCCTGTGATGATTGCATGGATTGCTTCGCCGTCTGTCCCGAACGCCACGTCATCGCGCCGGCGCTGCGCGGCGCCGCCAAGGGCGTGGGGCCGGTGATCCTGTCGCACGACTGCACCAATTGCGGCCGTTGCATCGATGTCTGTTCAAAGACCGTGTTCCGCTTCGACACACGGTTTCACAACGTGCCCTCCGACGCTTCGTCGGTCCGGGTCGCCTGATGATTTTTCGAGAGTTCTGGAAGGGGAGTGACCGCAGTGAAGACTAAGATCAAGGCAATCGCCCTTGCGCTGGCCCTGGTGCTGGGCATGGGGGTGACCGCTTTCGGGGTGGTGGCCGAGGAAGTGAAGTCTCTTCGGACCAACGCCGCGCCCGAGGCCGACGCGCCGCCGGCCATCTACAAGGTGATGGAGGGCTCCAAGCACGAGCGCGCCTACCGCCAGCAGCCGCCGCTGGTGCCGCACACCACCGACAAGTACGAGATCGATCTCAAGGTCAATCAGTGCCTGCGCTGCCATGAATGGCCGTACAGCGACCAGGAGAAGGCTCCGAAGATCTCGGACCTGCACTACCTCGACCGTAACGGCGTGCGCCAGGACGTGGTCAACGGCAACCGCTATTTCTGCAAGCAGTGCCATGTGCCGCAGAATGACGCCAAGCCGCTGGTCAACAACAAGTTCCAGGCCGCCACGACCAACACCAATATCCGCTAGGCAGGGGGAAGGATCGGGCCATGAGCACTGAGAATCCGGCCAAGCAAGGCGTGTTGAGCGGATGGTGGGCGACGTTGCGCAGGCCCAGCAGCCGCTGGTCCCTGGGGCTGTTGCTGGTGGTGGGCTTTGTCGGTGGCGTCATGTTCTGGGGCGGCTTCAATACCGTCCTGGAACTGACCAATACCGAAGCCTTCTGCCTCTCCTGCCATGAGATGGAGCAGAACGTTTATCGCGAATATCGCGGCACCATCCATGATTCCAACCGTTCCGGCGTGCGGGCCACCTGCCCGGACTGCCACGTGCCGCGTCCGTGGATCTACAAGATCCAGCGCAAGATCCAGGCCTCCAACGAGGTGTGGCACAAGATCCTGGGCTCTATCGACACGCGTGAGAAGTTCGAGGCCAAGCGTATCGAACTGGCCAAGCACGAGTGGGCGCGCATGAAGTCCACGGATTCCCGCGAATGCCGCAACTGCCATAATTTCGGGGCGTTCGACCTGACCCGGCAGCAGGCGCGGGCGCGTAACCGTCACTCCGAGGCGGAACAGCAGGGCAAGACCTGCATCGACTGCCACAAGGGTATCGCCCACCAGCTTCCCGCCGGCGCCTTCAGGGCCGAGCGTGAGCTGAACGAAAGCGTGGGCGGGGCGGTCAAGCCGTAGGGACCACCGCTTGACCCCAATAGCATGGGCCTCCCGAGACTCCCCGGGAGGCCCTTTTTTTGGGCTATTCCCGCGCCATTTCCTCGTACCAGTCGCGGGGAAAGGCCGCTTCGGCGCGGGCTTCGTGGTTGAAGGGGGGCTTCAAGCCGGCCGGGTAGCGTTCCCGCATGTGCGACTGGTAAGTGGCCTTGGGGTCGAGGCCACGCTTTTGCGCCACGAAGGTGAACCAGCGCACGCCCGCCGCCACATGGCGGATTTCGTCGTGATAGATGACGTCCAGGGCCGGCGGCGTCAGGGTGTCGCCATTGCGGGCCAGCTTGTCCATGGTGGCCGGCGTGGTGTCGCAGCCCCGGGCCTCCAGGGTCATGGGCACCACCACCAACCGGGCCAGGATGTCGTCGGCGGTCTTCTCGGCCGCCTGCCAAAGCCCGTCATGGGCGGGCAGGTCGCCATAGGCGGCGCCCAGGCTGGCCAGCAGGCGTTCGAGCATCTCGAAATGCTCGACCTCGTCCAGTGCCACCTGCACCCAGTCGGAGGCGAAGTCGCGGGGCAGGTCTTCATGGGCGAAGCGCGCGATGATGTCCCAGCCCAGATCGATGGCATTAAGCTCGATATGGGCCAGGGCATGAATTAGGCCAATGCGCCCCCGGTCTCCGCCATAGGACCGGCGCGGCATGTCCCTGGGCGGCAGCAATTGCGGCCGGAGGGGGCGTGCCGGGCGGGCGGGTGGCAGGGTGTTGCCGACCTCGGTAATCCGGCCATCGCGCCAGTCGGCGGAAAAGAGTCGGGTCAGGCGGCATTTCTCCGCTGGCTCGGCGGCGGCAAGGACGGCGCAGGCGGCGTCGGAAAGAGTGATCATCAGATGTGACATCCATGCGGGGCTCCCGCCCCGAACCCCGGCTGGAGGCTTGCGCCTCCAAACCTCCCCTGATTTTTGAAATGAAAAGGGGGTTTGGGGCATGGCCCCAAGCGGGTTCGGGCGGCGGCCCGAATTGAAACGCCTTAAAGCCCCTTGGCCGCCTTCAACACCGCCTCGGCATGGCCGGTCACCTTGACCTTGCGCCATTCGGCGCGCAGCACTCCATCCTTGTCGATGAGGAAGGTGGAGCGTTCGATGCCCATGTATTCGCGGCCATACATGCTCTTCTTCTTCCACACGCCATAGGCCTCGCACACTGCGCCGTCGGGGTCCGAGCCCAGGCGGAAGGGAAGCTCGTGCTTGGTGCGGAACTTGGCGTGGCTGGCCACTGAATCCTTGGAGACGCCCAGGATTTCCACCCCGGCCGCCTGATACTCGGCCATGGCGTCGCGGAAGGCCTTGGCCTCGGAGGTGCAGCCCGAGGTGTCGTCCTTGGGATAGAAGTACAGCACCAGCGGCTTGCCCTTGTAGTCGGCCAGGGCGGTCTTGCCGTCGTCGCACTCCATGGCGAAGTCGGGGGCGGGGGTGCCGAGCGCGGTGGTCATGAGGCGGTCTCCTTGTTCTTGATTTCAGCGGCGGGCCGGTCGACCAGGCGGAGGAATACCTCGTGGGCGCTGGCGGCGCAGTCTTCCATGCGGTCGGTCAGGCTCTTGAAGTCGGTCATGCCGGCGGCGCGGACCAGGACATCCTTGAGGCCCCGGGGCGCGGTCGCCTCGTCGAAGCCGCCGGCGATGGTCTGGCGCAGCACGGTCTGAACCGCCGACCACAGGCCAAGCGCCTCGGTCAGGATGGCGCAGTCGGAATGGTCGAGAACTCCGGTGATGGCGGCGCGCTCCAGCGCCCGCGCCGTATTGCTGTCGAGCATCTCGGGATGCCGGGGGCCGAAGGCCAGTTGCAGGTACTGGGCGGTGAACTCGATATCCACCAGTCCGCCGCGCAGGTGCTTGACCTCCCAGAGGCTGGCGGCCTTGTGCTCCTTGGCCATGCGTTCGCGCATTTCGGCCACGTCGAGGAGAAGCTTGGCCGGGTCGCGGGGCCGGGTCAGGGTCTCTCTGATGACGGCTTCCACCCTGGCGCCCAGGGCCGGGTCGCCGGCCACCACCCGGGCGCGGGTCAGCGCCATGTGCTCCCAGGTCCAGGCGGCTTCCTCCTGATAGCGGCGGAAGGCCTCGAGGCTGGAGGCGATGGGGCCGGAATTGCCCGAAGGCCGCAGGCGCATGTCCACTTCGTACAGTGTGCCCTCGCCGGTTTTGGCGGTCAGGGCGTTGACCATGCGTTGGGTCAGGCGCGAGAACCACACGGCCGGGGCCAGCGGCCGCGTGCCATCGGATTCCTCCGCATCTTCGGGGCAGTCGTAGACCAGGATCAGGTCGAGGTCGGAGGTGGCCGACATTTCCCGGCCGCCGGCCTTGCCCATGGCCAGGATCACCCAGGCGCCGCCGGGGATATGACCGTGGGCGCGGGCGAACTCCTCCTCCACCTTGGGGCCGAGCTGTCGCAGGATGGCGCCGGCCACGTCGGACAGGGCAGCAGCCGCTTCGCCGGCCTCGACCACGTTGCGAAGCGTCAGCACGCCCACCTGGAACTTGCGGTCATTGGCCCAGCGCCGCGTCACGTCCAGCACCAGCTGGAAATCGTCGGCCTCGGCCAGGGCCTTGGCCAGTTCAGCTTCCAGAACCTCCTGGGGCGGCAGGGGCTCGAAGAAATTGGCCTGCAGCACCGAATCCAGGGTGGTGGTGTGCCGTGCCAGATGCTCGGCCAGCAGCGGCGCGTCGCCCATGATCTCGGCCACCAGCTCCAGCAGGGAGGGATTGGCGTAGAACAGCGAGAACAGCGGCACGCCGGCGGGCAGGCGGGTCAGGAACTCGTCGAAGCGCATGAAGGCGTCGTCGGGCGACGAGGTGGTGCCCATGGCCGACAGCAGCGCCGGGGTCAGCTCGGTCAGCAATTCCCGCGCCCGGGTCGAGCGGGTGGCCCGCACCCGCCCGTGATGCCAGCCGCGAATGGTCGAGCACACCGCGTCGGCATTGGCGAAGCCCATCTCGGTGATGGTGTGCACCGTCTCGGGGTCGTTCTCGCCGCCGGTGAAGACCAGATTGCCGTGGGTCCCCAGGGACGGGGCATCCTCGAACAGGCCGGCATAGTGGTGCTCGACCTTTTGCAGGTGGCCGGTCAGCTCGGCCGAGAACGAGTCCAGGTCGGCCGCTCCCATGAAGGCGGCGATCTCGGCCAGCAATTGCGGGTTCGACGGCAGGGTCTGGGTCTGCTTGTCGTCCACCATCTGAAGGCGATGCTCCAGCGTGCGGAGATAGCGATAGGCGGCCTCCATGTCCTCGACCACCTGGGGGGTGACATGACCGGCGGCGGCCAGGGCCTCCAGGGCGGCCATGGTGCCCGACACCCGCATTTCCGGCTGGCGCCCGCCCCAGATCAGTTGCTGGGTCTGGGCGAAGAACTCGATCTCGCGGATGCCGCCGCGGCCCAGCTTGACGTTGTGCCCGGCCACGGCGATGGAGCGCCCGCCCTTATGGGCGTTGATCTGGCGCTTGATGGAGTGGATGTCCTGGATGGCGGCGAAGTCCAGGGACTTGCGCCAGATGAACGGGCGCAGGAAGCGGATGAAGGCCGCTCCGGTCTCCTCGTCTCCCGCCACCAGGCGGGCCTTGATCATGGCGGCCCGCTCCCAGTTCTGGCCAAAGCCCTCGTAATAGGCCTCGGCGGCCACCAGGGCCACGGCGGGGGGCGTCGAGCCGGGATCGGGGCGCAGGCGCAGATCGGTGCGGAAGACATAGCCGTCGGCGGTGCGCTCGTCGAGGATACGCACCAGCTCCTTGGTCAGGGCGATGACGCATTCCTGAATGGACCGCTTGCCGGTATAGACCAGCTTTTCGTGATCGTAGAAGACGATCAGGTCGATATCGCTGGAGTAGTTCAGCTCGCGCGCGCCCAGCTTGCCCATGCCCAGCACGATGATCCCCGAGCCCTTTTCAGGGTCCTCGGGGTGGGCGAGGGTGAGGTTGCCGCGCTCGGCCTCGCGCCGCAGCAGGAAGGAAAGGCCCAGGCGACAGGCGGCCTCCGCCATGGTGGCCAGGGAGCCGGTGACCTTCTCCAGCGGCCAGGCGCCGCCCAGATCGGCCAGCGCCGCCAGCAGCGAGCAGCGGCGCTTGGCCACCCGTAACTCCAGCATCAGCCGGTTGAAGTCGGTCTCGGCGCCGAGATCGGCCTTGAGATCGCCGATCAGCGTTTCAAACGCCGCGTCCGGTCCCACCTCCAGCATCTGGCGCAGGAAGGCGGGCTCCTTCTCCAGGCAGAGGGTGAGAAATGGCGAATTGGCGAAGACGCCGCGCAGCAGGTCACCGATGTCGGGCTGTCCCGGCAGGGCGCGCATGAAGGCGGCCAGACCGGAATCGTCCTGGGCATCGGCGGCTTCCTGCCAGCGGGCCAGTCCCACCGCGACGCGGGCTGGATCGGCAACACCGGGGAAGAAACGTTGATCGAGGGGAAAACTCACCTTGTGCGACCCCAAATGTTGTGGTTGCTTCACACTGCGGAATACGGGATCAAGGGTCAAGCGGACATGGAGATGGTGGCGAGTGGTTCACGGCACCGTTAGGAGTCTGTTTCAGCTTCTCGGGGCCGTCCTGGTGGCGTTGCTGTTGGCAATTCCGCTGGCGGCGTGGCGGTTGTCCCACGGCCCTATTTCGCTTGAATTTCTGACACCTTACATCGAGGAAGCGCTGACGGCGCGGGACGGATCGCTGATGGTCCGGCTCGACAGCACCCTGCTGCAGCGGGGTGATGACGAGCGCATGCTGGAAATCCATGTGCGCAACGTGCGGGCCTATGTGGCCGGAAGCGACCTTCCGGTGGTGGCGATGCCCGACATGGCCCTGTCGCTGAGCGGCCGGGCGCTGCTGCGCGGTGTCATCGCCCCCAATTCCATCCGTCTCAACCGGCCGAGCCTGACCCTGGTCCGCGATGCCTCGGGGCAGCTGCAATTCGGCCTGCCCGATGGCGGCGGCGACGATGCCGGAGTGGTCATCGCCCGCATCAAGGACGCCCTGCTGGGCGATCCCGATCCCGCCAAGCCGGGGCGTTCGCTGCAATCCTTCAGCATCCGGGGCGCCGATCTGAGGGTCGAGGACCGCAAGCTCGGCACCACCTGGCATGCCCCCGGGGCCGATCTGGCCATTCGCCGGGTTCCCACGGGAATTCAGGCCACGGGGCGTATTCCCCTGGATCTGGCCGGGGAGGTGGGGGAAGTCTCGCTGGCGGCCTCCTATACCAAGGCCGATGGCGCCGCCGACGCCGAGCTTCGCCTGCATGGCATCCGTCCGGCGGTGCTGGCCCGGTTCGGCGGTCCGGCGGTCCATCTCGGCGTCATCGACATGCCGCTGGCCGGCAGCGTCAGGGCGCGGCTCGACGGTTCGGGCGTGCTGGAGAAACTGGCCTTCGACCTTTCGGGGGGAGCGGGGCGCCTCGATCTGCCGGCGCCGTTCAACACGGTCCATCAGGTGGGATCGGCATCCCTGCGCGGCGAGTTGACCAAAGGCATGACCCGCCTGGACCTGACCGAGGTCCGGCTTGACCTGAACGGCCCCACCTTCGCCCTGGCGGCGGTGGTGGACGGGCTGGGCGGCGAGACCACGGTCAAGGCCGAGGGCTCCCTGCGCGACGTGCCGGTGGACCAGGTTCACGACCTGTGGCCCAACGGCCTCGCCCAGAATGCGCGGGACTGGGTGATTCCCAACCTGTCCAAGGGCGTGGTGCGCGAGGCGACCATCACCATCTCGGCCCGCTCGCCCTCGGGGCGCTTCGATGATGTGATCCTCGATCATCTGGGCGGCGAGATCCGGCCCGAGGGCGTCACCGTGGATTACCTCCACCCCATGCCGCTGGCCCGCAATACGGCGGCGGTGTGCACCTTCGACGCCACGTCCTTCCGCATCGCGCTGAATGCGGGCGAGGTCTATGGCCTGCGTCTCAAGGAAGGCACCATCGTCTTCACCGGGTTGGACAAGGACGACCAGTTCGCCGACATCGAACTGGTGATCGCCGGTCCGGCCACCGACGCGCTGAAGCTGATCGACAATCCGCCGTTGCGCTATGCCCAGGCCCTGGGGATCGAGCCCGCCAGGGTGACCGGCGACGCTACCGCCAAGGTGCGCCTCAAATTCCCGCTGTTGAAGACGCTCCGCCTGGACGACGTAGGCATCAAGGCCAACGCCACCGTCAAGAAGGTGGCCATTCCCAAGGTGATGATGGGCCTCGACCTGTCGGACGGCACCCTGGAGCTGGACGTGGACGCCAAGGGCCTGGACGCCACCGGGCCGGTGGTGCTGGCCGGCATTCCCGGCCACCTGGCCTGGCGCGAGAACTTCTCCAAGGGCCAGCCCTTCCGGTCGCGCTATTTCCTCAAGGCGCCGGCGGTGGGCGAGGAGCAGCGCAAGCTGCTGGGCCTGGACGGCGTACCCTTCGTGGCGCCCTTCACCAGTGGCCCGGTGGGCGCCGAAATCAACGCCACCTTCTTCGATGGCGGCAGGGCCGAGATCGATGCCAAGGTGGATCTCGCCGGTGCGGCCATGGCTCTGCCCGGCCTCGGCTGGAAGAAGCCCGAGGGCAAGCCGGGCAGTGCCGAGGTTCTGGTCCGGCTCGACCGCAAGCTGGTCTCCTCGGTGCCGCGCTTCGCGGTCAAGGCCGGGGACCTGGACGTGGCCGGCTCGGTGGCCTTCAATCCCGAGGGTGGCGCTCGCAAGGTGGACTTCACCCGCGCCCGCTATCTGCGCACCGATGGCGAAGGCTCCATCTCCATCCGCCCGGACAAGGCCGGGCTGGATATCGTCTTCAAGGGCGCCAGCTTCGACGCCGAGCCGGTGCTGGCTCGCGACGACGACGCCAAGGCGGGCAAGAAGAAGGACGATGCCGACAAGCCGCCGCCCATGACCGTCAATGCCTCGGCCAAGGCCATGTGGATGTCGGAAAAGGGGGCGTTGACCAATGCCACGGTCAGCATGACCCGTGACGCCCTGGAATGGCAGCACATCCACGTCAAGGGCGGCCTGGGGAGTGGCAAGAGCTTCACCGCCAACGTGCAGCCGGGAGCGGCGAAGACCCGCTCCTTCTCCGTTGCCTCCGACGATGCCGGCGGGGTCATGCGCGTGTTCGATATCTACGGCGACCTGATGGGCGGCGACCTGTCCGTCGAGGGGCACATTGACGATTCCCGCAAGGAACAGCCCTACGACGGCATCATCAAGGTGAGCGATTATCACGTGCGCAACGCGCCGGTGCTGGCTCGTCTGCTGACCGTGGCGGCGCTGGCCGGCATTCTCGACGTGCTGCAGGGCGAGGGCGTCAGCTTCTCGTCCCTGGAGGCGCCCTTCACCATGACCGATGGACTGGTCGAGGTGCGCGACGTGCGTGCCTGGGGGCCCGCGCTGGGCATTACCGCCAAGGGCCAGATCGATCTCGACAAGTCCCGCATGGCCATGGAGGGCACCGTGGTGCCGGCCTATGCGCTGAATTCGGTACTGGGCAAGATTCCGGTGCTGGGCTGGCTGATCACCGGCGGCGAGAAGGGCGGCGGCATCATCGCCTTCAATTATTCCATGAAGGGGCCGACCGACGATCCGTCCGTCACCGTCAACCCGCTGTCGGCGCTGACACCCGGCTTTCTGCGCAATCTGTTCAACATCTTCGACGACGGCAGCGAGACCAGCGCCCGCAAGCCGGCAGCCAAGGACCCCAAATAGCAAAACGCCCGCCGGATGAGGGCGGGCGCTGCATTTCGGTGTCCGGCCGGAAGGATCACTCCTCGGCGGCGGCGTCCTCGTGGGTGGCCGGTTCGGCATCGTCATGGACGACCGAACGCGAGCGGCCCGACAGAGCCACGATCTTTTCCAACTCGGCCTCGGTGCACATGCCCAGGGTGACGGGATTGCGCGGCTTGATGTTGGTGGCGTTCCAGTGGGTCTTGTCGCGCACCGACTGGATGGTCGGCTTGGTGGTGCCGACCAGCTTGGAAATGGCGGCGTCCGACAGCTCGGGATGATGCTTGATGATCCAGGCGATGGCGTCGGGACGGTCCTGGCGCTTGGACACCGGGGTGTAGCGGGCGCCCTTGGGCTTGGCGCGCGGCTGGGGAATATCGGTGATGGTCAGCTTCAGGCGGCCGTCGGGATTGCCCTCGCAACGCTCGATTTCGCCACGGGTCACCTGGCCATTGGCCACGGGGTCGAGCCCGACGATGCCGGCCGCCACTTCGCCGTCGGCGATGGCCTGGACCTCGAGCGGATGCAGGCCGCAAAAATCGGCGATCTGCTCGAAGGAGAGAGCGGTGTTCTCGACCAGCCAAACGGCGGTCGCCTTGGGCATGAGCGGCAGAGCCATGAAACCTCCTGACGCGGTGTCGTTCCCCTCCGTCCGCCCTGGACGGGGCGGGAACGATCCCCCGCAACGCTTTTTTCCGAAATACCCGCGAGACCACATGGGGTCGGATCGCGGATGGCAACACTCCGGCGAGTGCGAAAGTAGTTATAGGTGCGAATGTGGCATTGGTCAAACCTGCAGCACGATCTTGCCCATATGGGCGTTGCTTTCCATCAGGGCATGGGCCTTGGCGGCCTCGGCCAGGGGGAAAACGGCATGGATCAGCGGCGCGATGGCGCCCTTGTCCAGCAGCGGCCAGACGGTCTCGGCGAGTCCCCGAGCCATGCGCGCCTTGGCGTCGTTGGATTGGGGCCGCAGGGTCGAGCCGGTCAGGGTCAGGCGCTTCAGCATCACCGGCATCAGGTTGATCTCGGCCGAGCTGCCGCGCAGGAAGGCGATGGAGACCAGGCGGCCATCGGCGGCCAGGCTCTTGATGTTGCGCGCGATATAGTCGCCGCCCACCATGTCCAGGATGACGTCGACGCCCTTGCCCTTGGTCTCGGCCTTGATCACCTCGACGAAGTCGGCGGTGGAATAATCGATGGCGAAATCGGCCCCCAGGTCGCGGCAGGCCTTGCCCTTGGCTTCGCCGTTGGCGGTGGCGAAGACGGTGGCGCCCAGCGCCTTGGCAAGCTGAATGGCGGTGGTGCCGATGCCGCCCGCGCCGCCATGCACCAGAAAGCGCTCTCCCGCCTTCAACTGTCCGCGCTCGACCACGTTGTGCCAGACGGTGAAGAAGGTCTCGGGCAGGGCGGCGGCGCGGATCATGTCATAACCTGCCGGAATGGGCAGGCAATGGCGCGCATCCACGGTGCAGTACTCGGCATAGCCGCCGCCGGGGGCCAGGGCGCAGACCCGCGATCCCAGGGCGGGGGAGGCGGCCCCTTCGCCCAGGGCGGCGATGGTGCCGGCCACTTCCAGCCCGGGCAGGTCCGAGGCGCCGGGCGGAGCGGGATAGGCGCCGGCGCGCTGCAGCACGTCGGGGCGGTTGATGCCCGCCGCCGCCACCTTGATCAGCACTTCCCCCGCCTTGGGGGATGGCAGCGGCCGGGTGACGGGTTTCAGCACCTCGGGCGCGCCGGGGGTGGAAATCTCGACGCAGGTCATGGTCTCGGGCAGCATCCGTCAGGCCTCTCTTATGTCGGTGGGCGGCCCAATCTGGTACGTTCCATCAGTTGTGGCAAGAGAGGATCGCCCCATGGACACCGATGATCTGGAACCGCGCAACAAGCCCCAGGGCATGAAGAACCTCGACCCCATGTCCATCGAGGAACTGAAGGACTACATCGCCGATCTCCAGGCCGAGATCGTCCGTGCCCAGGAGGCCATCGGCCGGAAGCAGGCGGTCAAGGCCGGAGCCGAGGCGTTCTTCAAGCGGTAAATCGGTACTTGTTTGCCGCTTTGTGGCTTGGTATCACCAAGGGAGTGGAGGGAACGGCATGTTGAACGGCAAACGGGCTCTGGTGACCGGGTCCACCAGCGGTATCGGTCTCGGCATCGCCCGCGCCCTGGCGGCGCAGGGGGCTTCGGTCATGCTCAACGGTTTCGGTGACGGGGCCGAGATCGAGGCGCTGCGCGCCGGGCTGGCCAAGGAATTCGGCGTCACCGTGCTTTACAACGGGGCCGATCTGTCCAAGCCCGATGGCGCCGGCGTTCTGGTGCGCGATGCCGAAGCCCGGCTGGGCGGCGTCGATATCCTGGTCAACAATGCCGGTATCCAGCATGTCTCTCCCGTGGAGGAGTTTCCGCTGGAGCGCTGGGACGCGGTCATCGCCATCAACCTCACTTCGGTGTTCCAGGCCATCCGCGCCGCGCTGCCCGGCATGAAGGCGCGAGGCTGGGGCCGCATCATCAACGTGGCCTCGGCCCATGGCCTGGTGGCCTCGGTCAACAAATCCGCCTATGTGGCTTCCAAGCACGGCGTGCTGGGGCTGACCAAGGTGGTGGGGCTGGAAACCGCCGAGACCGACGTGACCTGCAACGCCATCTGCCCCGGCTGGGTGCTCACCCCCCTGGTGCAAAAGCAGATCGATGCCCGCGCCGAGGCGCAAGGCGTCCCGGTGGAGCAGGCCGGGCGTGACCTGCTGTCGGAAAAGCAGCCTTCAAAGAAATTCACCACGCCGGAGCAGATCGGCGATCTGGCGGTGTTCCTGTGCTCTGGCGCCGGTGCCAACATGACCGGTACCAGCCTGACCATGGATGGCGGCTGGACGGCGCAATGAGTCATAAGAAGGAGCCGTCGCGCCAGGCTGATTATCCCTACCGCCTGGAGATCCAGACCCGGTGGTCGGACAACGACATGTTCGGCCACCTGAACAATGTGGTCTATCAGCGCTTCTTCGAGCATATCGTGGTCAAGTTCCTGACGGGCCCTTGCGGGCTGGACCTGATGAGTGCGCCGGTGATCACCTTCGCCGCCGAATCGTCCTGCCGCTTTCTCAAGCCCTTGTCTTATCCCTCTGCTGTCGTGGCGGGCATCCGCATCGACCATATGGGCCGCACCAGCGCCCGTTACGGTCTCGCCCTGTTCGAAGAGGGCTGCGACGAAGCCGCCGCCGAGGGCCACTGGATTCACGTCTTCGTCGACCGGGCCAGCCAGCGCCCGGTTCCCATTCCCGACGCGGTGCGCGCCGTGTTCGAATCCCATCGGAGGATGCCATGACCGGCCTTTGCTACTCGTTCGAGGGAATGGTGCCGGTGGTCGATCCCACCTCCTACGTCCATCCCACCGCCGTGCTGATCGGCGACGTGCGCATCGGCCCCGGCTGTTTCATCGGGCCGGGGGCTTCGCTTCGCGCCGATTTCTCCAGCGTGATCATCGGCTCGGGCGTCAATATCCAGGATAATTGCATCCTGCACGGCACGCCGGGCTTTCACACCGTGGTGGAGGATTACGGCCATATCGGCCATGCCGCCGTGGTCCATGGCTGCCGCATCCGCCGCAACGCCCTGGTGGGCATGGCGTCGTCCATCTATGACGGTGCCGAGGTGGGCGAGGAGGCGATCATCGCCGCCATGGCCTTCGTCCCTGCCGGCTTCAAGATACCGCCGCGCACCCTGGTGGCCGGTCTGCCCGCCAAGGTCCTGCGCGAGTTGTCGGATGAGGAAGTGGCCCGCAAGACCCGCGGCACCGAGGCCTACCAGCAACTGGCCCAGCGGGCGCTGACGTCCATGGTGGCGTGCGAGCCGCTGTCAGTCCCCGAGCCGGGACGGGCGCAGTTGAATCCCAGCGCCCTGTGGCCGGATGATCTGACCCGGCACAAGCCCAAGGGCTGAGACACTATCGGGCTATCGCCCGAAACCCATTTGGGGCGATGCCCCGAACCCCCTTTTGATTCTATGGATAGAAATAAAAGGGGGGTCGGGGTTCTCCCCGAGCAGCCCGATTAGCCTACTCCGCCGCCTTCGGCTCGCTCTTTTCCACCTCTTCCACCCAGACGGCATGGTGCTCGCGCGCCCATTCCCGGTCCACATAGCCGGTGGTGACGGCGGTCGAGGCGCCTTCCATGCCGATGGTGCCGATATAGATGTGGCCCAGGATGAACAGCACCATCACCACCGCCAGGGCGGCGTGAACCAGCTGCATGACCTGCATGGCGTGGATATCGCCCAGGGTGAAGGGCCACAGCAGATTGAGGCCGGTGGACGACACCAGGGCGCCGACCACGATCACCATCCAGAACTGGGTCTTCTGGCCGAAATTGAACTTGGCGGCCGGGGGGTGGACGCCCTTTTTCAGCAGGCCGCCGCCACCCTTGATCCAGCCCCAGTCATAGCGGTCCCAGAGGTTATCCCTGGCCCACAAATAGAAGATCACCACCAGCCCGGCCATAAAGACGAAGCCGGAGATGTTGTGCAGCCACTTGCCGGCCCAGGTCAGCCAAGAAAACAGCGTCTTGCCCAGCCAGGGCTCGATGATCCAGCGGCCGAACAGGATGTTCAGGCCGGTGGCCGCCAGCACCAGGAACGAGCCGGCGGTCAGCCAGTGGCCGATGCGCTCGATCTTGGTAAAGCGCAGGATGGTCTGGCCCGAAGGCCCGCCCTCCATCATGATCTTGCCGCGAATGAAGTAGAAGGCGGCGATGGCCAGGGTGACGCCGATCAGCAGCCAGCCAGCATAGACCGCCAGCTTGCCGTTACGGAAATTGCGCCAGGTCTCGCCCTCGGACTGGATCAGCACACCGCGGGCGGCAGGCTGTCCGCCGATATAGCCGGCTTCGCCCTGGCGGATGGAGCGCCAGGAGTCGGGACTGGTGATGCGGTCGGACTGGGCGGCGGTGGGGATGTCCCCATCGGAACCGGCGGCCCGGACGGGCTGGGCCAGTCCAAGGCCGAAGACCAGCACCAGGATCGCGAGGATGGTTCGGCTCATGCGATGCCTCCCCTTAGAATTTTTGCCCGGCGATGCGGCCGGTGGGGGCCGCCTCGCCGGTTGGAATGACGCCGCTAGTCGCCAGCCGCGCGATGCCGTCGTTCTGGCTGGCGATCCGCTGCTGCAGGGATTCACGGGTGGCGGGGGTGATCTCGCCGTCGCGGAGCCCGGCATAGGTCCCCTTGTCCAGCTTGATCTGCCGGCCCATCTCCTCGCCCTTGCAAGCAGCAAGGGCGAGGAGGCAGAGCACGGCGGTCGCCATGGCGTGCGGGCGCATGGCTATTTGTCCTTGCCCGGCGCGCCCATGCCTTCGCGGGCTCGTTCACGCTTCTGCTCGCCATAGGCCTGGCCCCAGCCCGAAGCGCCCGAGCCGAAGCCGCGGGCCATGACGCGCTCGCGGTAGATGGTCGAGACCATGTCGCCGTCGCCGGCCAGCAGGGCCTTGGTGGCGCACATCTCGGCGCAGAGCGGCAGCTTGCCCTCGGCGATGCGGTTGCGGCCGTATTTCTCCAACTCCGCCTTGGAATGGTCGGCCTCGGGGCCGCCGGCGCAGAAGGTGCACTTGTCCATCTTGCCGCGCCCACCGAAATTGCCGGTGGAGGGGTATTGCGGCGCGCCGAAGGGGCAGGCGTAGAAGCAATAGCCGCAGCCGATGCAAAGGTCCTTGTTGTGCAGCACGATGCCGTCGCCGGTCTGGTAGAAGCAATCCACCGGGCAGACCGCCATGCACGGCGCGTCCGAGCAGTGCATGCAGGCCACCGAGAGGGATTTCTGCCCCGGCTTGCCGTCGTTCAAGGTCACCACGCGGCGGCGGTTGATGCCCCAGGGCACCTCGTGCTCATTCTTGCAGGCGGTGACGCAACCGCTGCAGTGGATGCAGCGCTCGCCGTCGCAGAGGAATTTCATGCGGGCCATGATCGTTCTCCTCCTTACGCCTGGAACTTCTCGATGCGGCACAGGGTGACTTTCGTCTCCTGCATGCCGGTCACCGAGTCATAGCCGTAGGTCTGTGCTGTGTTGGTGCTTTCGCCCAGGACGATGGGCGAGGCGCCTTCGGGGTATTTGCTTCGCAGGTCCTTGCCCTGGAACCAGCCGCCGAAGTGGAAGGGCATGAAGGCCACGCCGCGTCCCACCCGTTCGGTAATGCGGGCCTTGACCTTGACCTTGCCACCTTCGGGGCCGTGCACCCAGACATAATCGCCGGCGCGAATGCCCGCGTTATTGGCGTCGAAGGGATTGACCTCGACGAACATTTCGGGCTGCAGCTCGGCCAGCCAGGGGTTGGAGCGGGTCTCGTCGCCGCCGCCCTCGTACTCCACCAGTCGCCCGGAGGTGAGGATGATGGGGAACTCCTTGGACACGTCCTTGTCCTGAATGGACTTATAGAGGAAGGGCAGGCGCATCATCTTCTTGTCGGCGTGGGTGGGGTACTTCTCCACCAGATCGCGGCGCGGCGTGTACAGCGGCTCGCGGTGCAGCGGCACCGGATCGGGGAAGTTCCACACCACGGCGCGGGCCTTGCCGTTGCCGAAGGGCGCGGCGCCATGCTTGACCGCCACGCGCTGGATGCCGCCCGACAGGTCGATGGTCCAGGCCACGTCGTCGGCCTTCTCACCGCCGATCTTCTCGATGGTCGCCTTTTCCTCCGGCGTCAGGTCCACATCCCAGCCCAGCTTCTTCAGCATGCCATAGGTGAAGCCGGGATGACCGGCCGGCAGTTCCGAGCCCTCGGGCCAGGAATCCGTGGCCAGCAGGCTCTCGCCCTTGTACTCGGGGAACAGGGCGCGGAAGTTGAGGCCGCCATCCTTCACCGGCTTGGACGGATCATAGAGGTTGGGGGTACCGGGATGCTTCATCTCGGCCGTTCCCCAGCACGGCCAGGGCAGGCCGTAATAATCGCCGTCGCAAGGCCCGCCCACGGCGCGCAGCGTGGTCTTGTCGAAGGTCTGCTGGTTGGCCATATGGGCCTTCAGGCGCTCGGGGCTCTGGCCGGTATAGGCGATGGTCCAGGCGCCGCGATTGATCTCGCGCAGGATGTCCTCGGCCACGGGCTTGTCGCCCTCGACCTTGATGTTCTTGCACAGCTCGGCGGCATAGCCGAACTTCTTGGCGAACAGGTACATGATCTCCTGGTCGGCCTTGCATTCGAACATGGGCTTGATGACCTGCTCGGACCACTGGATCGAGCGGTTGGACGCGGTGCGCGAGCCGTCCACCTCGAACTGGGTGGCGGCGGGCAGCAGGTAGACGCCGTCGGTGCGGTCGTGCAGAACGGCGGACACCGTGGGATAGGGATCGATGATCACCAGGGTATCCAGCTTCTCCATGGCCTTCTTCAGCTCGGGCTGGCGGGTCTGGGAATTGGGGGCGTGGCCCCAATAGACCATGGCCTTGATGGGCTCGGGCTGGGCGATGTTTTCCTTGGCCTCGTTGACGCCGTCATACCAGCGCGAGACGGGAATGCCGGGGGCTTCCATCAGCTCGGGCGTCTTGAAACGCCCCTTGATGTAGTCGTAATCAAGGCCCCACACCCGCGCCCAGTGCTTCCAGGCCGGGGCGGCGAGACCGTAATAGGCGGGCAGCGTGGTGACATCCAGGCCCATGTCGGTGGCGCCCTGGACGTTGTCGTGGCCGCGGAAGATGTTGGTGCCGCCGCCGGCCACGCCCACATTGCCCAGCGCCAGTTGCAGGTTGCAATAGGCGCGCACGTTGGCATTGCCCACGGTGTGCTGGGTGCCGCCCATGCACCACACCACGGTACCGGGCTTGTGGGTGGCGAGGATCTGGGCGACGCGCTTCAACTGGGCGCCGGGCACGCCGGTGACCCGCTCGGTCTCCTCCGGAGTCCACTTGGCGACCTCGGCCTTGACCTGATCCATGCCCCAGACGCGCTTGCGGATGAATTCCTTGTCTTCCCAGCCGTTCTCGAAGATGTGCCACATGATGCCCCAGATCAGCGGCACGTCGGTGCCGGGGCGCATGCGCACATATTCGTCGGCATGGGCGGCGGTGCGGGTGAAGCGGGGGTCGCAGACGATCAGCGGCGCCTTGTTCTGCTCCTTGGCCTTCAGGATGTGGAGCATGGCGACGGGATGGGCCTCCGCGGCGTTGGAGCCGATGAAGAACATCGCCTTGGAATTATGGATGTCGTTGTAGGAATTGGTCATGGCGCCGTAGCCCCAGGTCTGGGCGACGCCGGCAACGGTGGTGGAGTGGCAGATGCGGGCCTGATGGTCGACGTTGTTGGTGCCCCACAGCGCCGCGAATTTGCGCATGAGGTAGGCCTGCTCGTTGGAGAACTTGGCCGAGCCCAGCCAGTAGACCGAATCCGGCCCCGCCGTCTCGCGGATCTTCAGCAGGCGGTCGCCCACCTCGGTGATGGCCTGCTCCCAGCTGATGCGCTTGTACTTCCCGCCTTCCAGCTTCATGGGATACTTCAGGCGGCGGTCGCCGTGGGCGTGCTCGCGCACCGCCGCGCCCTTGGCGCAGTGGCTGCCCAGATTCAGCGGGCTGTCGAAGGCCGGCTCCTGACCGATCCACACGCCGTTGGACACTTCGGCATTGACGGTGCAGCCCACGGAGCAGTGGGTACAGATGGCCCTCTTGACCTCGGCCTTGGCATCGGGCGCCACGGGCACCGCGTCGGCCTTGCGCACGGTTCCGGCGCCGATTCCGCCCAGCAGGGCGGCGCCGCCGGCGGTCAGGCCCGAGCGGCGCAGAAAGGCGCGGCGGTCCATGGAGCCACCGGACACCGAGGCCAGATTTTCGGACAAGGCGGACTTGCGGGCCTCGCCATCACGCTTCTTGATCAGCATGAGTCTCTCCCTCGGTTCTAGAAGCCGGCGGCTTCGTAAGCGCGCCGCACGTGGTCGGTTTCCTGATAGCCGGCGCCCGTGCCGGCCCGGTCGGCCGAGGCCGCGTCGGCCTTGGTGGCGGTCACCCCCACGGCGGCGGCACCGGCGGCTCCGGCGGACAGCGCGGCACCGCGCAGCAGGTCGCGCCGGCTGACGGTTTTGGTTTCGGAGTTCTGGGTCATCGCACTCTCCATCAGTCCACCATGGCGAAAGCCTGGGCTTCGATCTCCAGGAACACCCGGCCGAGTTCCGCCACCGCGCGGTAGAAGCGGGCGGAGGGGGCCTTGTCCAGATCGGCCAGGAAACGGGGCATCCAGGACCCAAGATGGGTCTGGAAGAACATCTTCTGCTGGGGCAGGTCCAGGGGCTCGGCGAAGACACCGGTGATCAGGCCCTGCATCATCTCGCACAGCGAGGCGACGTGATCTTCGGATTCGGATACGCCGGGCGAGCGCTCGACGCCCAGGCGCGCCATGTCGTCGCGCAATTCGGCCAGGGGCTTCTCGTGCAGGAAACCGGTCAGGTACCACGAGCCATAGGGGATGATCTCGCCCCCGGTCACCCCCACGAACAGGTCGGCGAACTCTTCGGCGACGGTCTCGGCATCCGTGGCGGCGGCGGCTTGGGCCAGATGGCCGAGCGCGGTGCCCAGCGGCGTGGCATCGCCCGGCATGGCGGCCAGACGGCGCAGCAGATCCTCCGGCGGCGAAGCGACCAGCAAGGCCGCAAGCAAGCCGTAAAACCGCGCACGCAGGAAATCGTCCTCGGCCATGCCTTGGAGTGCCGTCACCGCCCTCATCTTTCCTCCCGTGGTTCCGATCTTCCGCCGAAACCGAGACCATCTCCCTTGGTCGTCAATGGATCATCCGTAAACCGGTCCTACCAGTCAAGGAGATCGGGAGTTGAATCGTGTAATTCCATGGGTGCGGGCACGTTTTTGATTGCTGCATCACAGCAATTGCTTGCAAGTGTTATTGTGGTATTTTGTTGCTGAATTATTTTGTGCAAAAATTACCATGCGCCCGTAAAAAATGCAGGGTAATCAGGAATCCTGTTTTGGCGGCGCGGAAGGGGGCTCGGATGCGGCCTTTTCCTCGGCCTCGGCCGCCAGCTCGGCGGCGTCCAGTACGCCCTTGCCCAGCCGCCAGGCGGTCTTGACCACCTCGGCGACGGGCGAGGTGTAGTCGCCCATATGAAGATCCATGACTTCCGGCGCCATCAGGGCGGGGTCGCTGGCCCACAGCTTTTGCAGCGCCGCCTGCTTCAGCTCCTGCGGCACGCCGGCCTTGAGGAAGGCGGAGTAGTCGGAATCCTTGTCCAAGGTTTCCACAGGAGGCAGGTCCGGCGGCGGCTCCGCCGGGGCCGGTACCCCGGCCTCGCCGGATGCCCTGGCCTCGTCGGGTGGCAGGGGCGCCGGCTGGACCTTGGTGTCGAGCTTGCGCCGCGACCAGCGCGACAGGAAGGGCTCGGTCATGTTGTTCGTCCCTCAATCGCCGGGCGGGTTTCCTCGAAACCCTTGGCTCCTCCGCTGCGCTCCGGGTCGCTCAACGCTCCCGCGCTTCGGCTTCGCCTTGCTCGCATGTTCGTCCCTCAATCGCCGGGCGAGGCGTTGCGTCCCTTGGCGCCGAACACCTTGTCGGAATCCAGCTTGTCGCGCTTTCTCTTGCGCATGGGCTCGTCCGGCGGGTGGCAGGCGCAGAACGCCATGGCCCAATCGAACAGGGCGCGGGGCAGGGGCACGCCGTCGACCATGTCCTCACCGCTTTCGCTCATGGCCTGGGCTTCGTCGGGGGCGATGGTGGCCATCACCACCTTGACCGGCATATCCGCCTCGCCGGTATGGCGCAACACCACGTAAAGGCGGGGCTCCAGCCCGGCGAGATTGTAGCGGTAGGAGGTGATGTCGGAGCGGTGCAGCACCACCTTGACGCCGCCGGCCAGATAATGCTCGAAGCCCGTGTCCCGGCGAAGCAGGGTCCACGGGCCGCCTTCGGGCGCGTCGACCAGGGCTTCCAACGGCCGCCAGGAATCCTTGATCCACTGGGTGGCGCCGTCGCGGCGCTCCACCAGGACGGCGATTCCGGTCTCGGCCGAGAGCGGCGGTTCGGCCGGCAGGGTACCGTCGAGGATCATGCCGAGGCGCATCACATCCTCGGGGGTGTTGACGTTGAAGAACGGATCGTGGGGCCGGGTCGGCCAGTCCACGTGCGCCACGCGGTAGCGCTCGGTCCAGGCATCGATCTTGCGCATGCCTTCGTCCACCACGGCGCGGCGCAACTCGGCGGCCAGGCGAAGGGGCCACAGGGCGAAGACCGGGTGGGCCTGCTCGCCCGAGCGGGCGACGACGATGTCGGCGTTCTGCTCGACGGCCGCCTTGTGCAGGCGGTCCACCAGATCGTCGGGGAAGAGGGGGGTGTCGGCGGCGACGCTGACCATCCACTCCACGTCGAAGGTGTGATCGCGCAGCCATTCCAGCCCGGTGAGCACGCCGACCAGCGGCCCGCCATAGCCGTCCAGTACGTCGGGCACCACCGGCAAGGTGGTGTCGGCGAAGCGGACGGGATCGCCGTTGGCGTTCAGCACCATGGGGCCGACCTGGGGCCGTAGCCGGTCGATCACCCGCTCCAGCAGGCTTTGGCCGCCGACGCTGATCAGCGGCTTGTCGCCGCCGCCCATGCGCCGCGATAGCCCGCCGGCCAGGATCAGTCCGGCGATGGCGTTGGAGGCGGGGGGAACCATGTCAGTCATCGTCGCGGCTCCCCTTGCGCGACAGGTGCCCCGGCTCGTCGGTGGCTTGGGTGGGGTCGGCATCGAAGACGATGCGTTCGGTTCCGGCCAGGGCGATGAAGCGCTTGCCCTTGGCGCGGCCGATCAGGGTCAGGCCCGCCTTGCGTGCCAGCTCCACGCCCCAGGCGGTGAAGCCCGAGCGCGACAGCAGCACGGGGATGCCCATCTGCACCGTCTTGATCACCATCTCGCTGGTCAGCCGTCCGGTGGTGTAGAGGCTTTTGCCCTTGGTGGACAGGCCGTGGCGGAACATGTAGCCGGCGATCTTGTCCATGGCGTTGTGGCGGCCGACATCTTCCATGTAGATCAGCGGCCGGTCCTCCTCGCACAGCACGCAGCCATGGATGGCGCCGGTCTTGAGGTACAGCGACGGCATGGTGTTGATGGCCTTTTGCAGGCCGTAAAGCCACGAGGTGTGAAAGCGCTCGTCGGTGGGCAGGCTGACCGTCTCGAACTTTTCCATGACGTCGCCGAACACCGTGCCCATGGCGCAGCCGGAGGTCTGGATCTTCTTCTTCAGCTTTTCCTCGTAATCGGTCTGGCGGGTGGTGCGCACCACCACCGTCTCGATCTCCTCGTCGTAATCGACGGATTTCACCTCGTCATCGGCGCGCAACATATTCTGGTTCAGCAGATAGCCCAGCGCCAGATAGTCGGGGTAGTCGCCGATGGTCATGGCGGTGACGATCTCGCGCCCGTTGAGGAAAATGGTCAGCGGCCGCTCATTGATGATGTCGGCGGGAACACTGGCTCGGGTCTGATCGATTCCGGTGACGGTCTGATAAAGGCGCCGGTCTTCGGGATCGGGACGCACCAGCATGTCTTTGTCGTTCATTCTTGGCCTCCTGGTCTTTACAGTATGCGGCCCCGGCCCGACCTACAATGGGCCGGAAACGAAATAAGGGACGAGGCACATGAAGGTTGGCGGCAAGCGGGTGATGCTGTGTTCGTGCGAGGGAACCATGCCCCTCGACGTCAAGGCCCTGGCCAGGGCGCTGGGGACCGAGCCGCCGGATCAGGTGTATTTCCAGCTTTGCCGCTCGCAGGTCGACGCCTTTCGTCAGGCGGCCGCCTCGGGCGAGGAATTGCTGGTGGCCTGCGGTCAGGAGGCGCCGCTGTTCGCCGAACTGGCCCGCCTTGCCGAGGCGCCCGAGCCGGTCTGCGTCGATATCCGCGACCGGGCCGGCTGGTCGGGCGAGGCGGCCCGTGCCACTCCCAAGATCGCCGCCCTGATCTCCGAGGCGGTGCAGGAGCCCGAGCCCACCCCCAGCGTGACCCTGACCAGCGCGGGCTCGGTCCTGATTCTCGGGCGCGGGCCGGAGGTGCTGGAGGCGGCGCGGCGGCTGGGGGCCGAGCGCGCAGTGACCTGCCTGCTGCTGCCCGGCCATGACGGCCATCTGGTGCCGCCGCCGGTGCGGGCGCTGGGACTGTTTCGGGGCAAGCCGCTGCGCGCCTCGGGCCATCTGGGGGCCTTCAAGGTCAGCGTCGGCGAGCTGGCCGGCGCTTCGCCCTCCGCCCGGGGGGCGCTCAGTTTCGACGGCGCGGTGGGCGGCCGCGATCTGGCCGCCGATCTGGTGCTGGACCTCAGCGGCGAGCCCGCCTTGCTGGCGCCCCGTGATGGCTGGTTCAAGATGGAGCCCAACGACGTCGTGGCCCTGGAGCGGGCGCTGGCCGAGATCGGCGGGTTGGTGGGCGAGTTCGAGAAACCCCGCTGGATCAAGGTGGAGGCGGCGCTGTGCGCCCATTCCCGCAACGGTCAGGTGGCCTGTACCCGCTGCCTCGACGCCTGTCCGTCGGGAGCGCTCTCCCCACAGGGCGACGCGGCGGCGGTGGATGCCCATGTGTGCGGCGGGCATGGCCCGTGCGCCTCGGTGTGTCCCACCGGGGCCATCCGCTTCGACGTTCCCGCCGGCAACGGGGTCTATACCCGCCTGAGTGTGCTGTTGGAGACCCATCGTGGGGCCGGGGGCGGCTCGCCCGTGCTCCTCATCCATGATGGTCAGGGGGCCGAGGCGCTGGCGGCGCTGGCCCGCTTCGGCGATGGCCTGCCCGCCGACGTCATCCCCATGCAGGTGGCTGCCCTGGCGGCGCTGGGGCCGGAACTCCTGTTGACGGCCCTGGCCAAGGGAGCGGGCGAGGTGCTGCTGCTGGCCGATCCGGCCAAGCGTCATGACCTGGACGGGGTTCGTGCCGCCGTCGCCCTCGCCAATCGGGTGGCCGAGGGGCTGGGCTGGGCCTGCCGTGTCCGGCTGGAGGCCGAAGCCGATCCGACCGCCATCGCCGCGTTCCTTGCCGCCAAGGCGCCCCGGCCGGTGGAGCCGGCCGCCGAGTTCCTGGTGCTGGGCGGCAAGCGCCAGACCCTGGGGCTGGCGCTCACCCATCTGCATCGGCACGCCCCCGCCCCGGTGGCGGTGTTGCCGCTGGAGGCCGGCGATCCCTTCGGCACCATCGCCGTGGATCAGGCCAAGTGCACGCTGTGCATGGCCTGTGTCTCGGCCTGTCCGGCCAAGGCGCTGTCCGGTCATCCCGACAAGCCGTCGCTGGGCATTCTGGAGGTCAATTGCGTCCAGTGCGGCCTGTGCCGGGTCACCTGTCCGGAAAAGGCGGTGAGCCTGCTGCCCCGTCTGGCCTTCGGCTCAGAGGCGCGGCTGCGTCAGGTGCTGAAGGAGGAGGAGCCCTACGAGTGCATCCGCTGCGGCAAGCCCTTCGCCTCGAAATCGGTGATCGAGCGCATGACCGAGCGCATGAGCAATCATGCCATGTTCAAGGGCACCGGCAAGCTGGACCTCATCAAGATGTGCGAGGATTGCCGCGTGGTCGCCCAATACCAGCTGGAGGAGGGTGCCCGCCCCCTGGCCGGGGCCGAGCCGCCCGTCACCCGGACCACCGAGGATTATCTGAGGGAGCGGGACGAAAAGGGTTAATAGGCCGTCCCGTCCTTGTGCAGAAACCGCCACGTGCCGTCCTTGTCCTGCACGGCGGCGATGTCGTCGTCGGGATAGGTGGCGGTGTCGCCGGGCGTGCGGTCGCCCACCTCCAGGTAGACCGCTTCGGTGTCGCCGCGGTTGACCAGATGGTGGCCGTCGCCGGTGCCGGCCTTGAAGCCGGCGCACATGCCGGGCGCCAGCGGGGTCTCGCCGGCATCGGTGACCAGGGAGGGCGTGCCCTCCAGGACGTAGATGAACTCGTCCTGGCGGGCATGGGCATGGCGCAGCGCCGAGACGGCGCCGGGCGCCAGCCGCACCAGATTGACGCCGAAATTGCCCAGGCCGAACAGGTCGCCCAGCGGATGCTTGACCCGTCCCGCCATCATGGAGGCGAAGGGCTCGGGGTAAATGGAGGGGCGAATCCGGGGGGCGGTGGCGGCGGCCTCGACGGCGACGGGAAACCGGTCCTGGCTCATTTCGCTTCCTTTCCGTCCGGCAACTCGCACAGCACCCGGATGCCGATATTGTAGCTCCACACCGTGGCGTCGTTCTTGGCCCGTGCCGAGGCCCGCGACATGGCGGAGAAGTAGTACCACGAACCGCCCTTGATCACCTTGTCTCGGCAGGCGGACTCCTGGCCGGCGGCGGGCTTGGAATGGTCCGGGGTCCAGCAGTCGGCCGTCCATTCCCAGACATTGCCGTTCATCTCGTAGAGGCCCCAGGGATTGGGCGGCAGGCTCCTCGCCGGCTTGGAGCCATAGGGCGGCTCCTTGCCCAGGCAGTCGCGGCAATTGATCCGGTCATGTCCCACATCCTCGCCCCACCAATAGCCGGTGGCGGCGCCGGCCCGGGCGGCGTATTCCCATTCGGCCTCGCTGGGCAGGCGGCAGGCAAGGCCACTTTGCGACCCCACCCAGGCGGCATAGGCCCGCGCATCGTCCCAGGTGACATTGATCACCGGCCGCTTGCCCCGGCCCCAGGCGTGGTCGTCCTGGCCGCCCCGGCAGGCCTTGGCGGCGACGCAGGCCTCCCACTGGTCGAAGGTGATTTCGCTGGCCGACAGGGCGAAGGGGCGGGCGATGGCGATGGGCATCGCCGGCTTCTCGTTGGCGAACTTGGATCTGTCGTCGCCCATCAAGGCCTTGCCCGCCGGAATGCTTACCATGGGCGGGCATTGGGGGCAGGGCAGCCACTCCCCGGCGGCGGCGGGCAGCGGTGTCAGAAACGCGAGGGCGATGATGACGAGGGCGGGGACGATCCCTCTCATGGCCCCTTGTTGACACCCCAGCCGAAGCCGCAACCGCTTTGCGGTTCCTCGCCCGGCTCCTGGAAATAGGGGCCGACGGCGGCCCAGGCGGTGGTGGAGGCGCTGGCGTGGTCGGGGAACTGGCCCATGGGCGAGTGGATGGAGTGGGACAGATACGGCCCCACCTCTTCGACCTCGCCGACCACGAACACCACCTGGCCCTTGGGCAGGTCGATGCGCCGCCGCGAGCCGGGCTCGACCCCGGCCAGATTCTCGGTGTCGGATCCGGGCAGCAGCATGAAGTTCATGAACCACGGCGTCACCAGAATGCCGGCCAGCCAGCCCTGCCACTGACGAAAGCCCACGGCTTCCACCTGAAGGGCGGGGTTGTAGAGGCCTAGGTCCTTCATGCGCTCCTCGCCGATGCGGGCGAAGACGCTCACCAGCTCGCGGATGCGGGTCTGGTCGGCGGGCGACAGGGGATCGGCCATGGGGGTGCTCCTGAATGACGGGGACGGGATGGTAGCCTACCCGCTGGAAGGGGAGAAGTCCCCACCTTCACATTGCATTTTTGTGGCCTTAAGCTTAAGTCTTGGCGCCACCCAACGACGGGGAAAATCCCGCCTTAAGCCTCGAGAGGGAAGACATGCCGTACAAAAGGATCACGCTGACCCACTTCCTGTTGCAGGAACAGCGCCGCCTGGGCGGGTCGGGTTCGTTCACCGCGCTGATGACCGACATCATCTTCGCCTGCAAGATGATCTCGCACGAGGTCAACCGCGGTGCGCTGGCCGGCAATCTGGGCGTGGCGGGGTCGGAGAACGTCCAGGGCGAGGAGCAGAAGAAGCTCGACGTGCTGGCCAACGACATCTTCCTGCACATGAACGCCCTGGGCGGGTCCTATGCCGGCATGGCCTCGGAAGAGCTGGAAGACGTGCACGCCGTGCACGGCGCCGCCGATGGCAAGTACCTGCTGCTGTTCGATCCGCTGGATGGCTCGTCCAACATCGACGTCAACATCTCGGTGGGGTCCATCTTCTCCATCCTGAAGCTGCCCGAGGGTGCCAATGCCGGGTCCAAGGACGCCTTCCTGCAGCCCGGCGTGAAGCAGGTTGCCGCCGGCTATGCCCTTTACGGCTCGTCGACCATGCTGGTGCTGACCACCGGCAACGGGGTCAACGGCTTCACCCTCGACAACAACGTGGGCATGTTCCTGCTGACCCACCCCAACATGACCATTCCGGCCGATACCAAGGAATTCGCCATCAACGCGTCCCGCGAGCGGTTCTGGGAGCCGCCGGTGAAGCGCTATATCGATGAATGCCGCCAGGGCAAGGAAGGCCCCCGGGGTAAGGATTTCAACATGCGCTGGGTGGCTTCCATGGTGGCCGAGGTGCATCGCATCCTGTGTCGCGGCGGCGTGTTCCTCTACCCGGCCGATACCGAGAACATGAAGAAGGGCGGCAAGCTGCGCCTGATGTACGAAGCCAATCCCATGGCCTTCATCGTCGAGCAGGCGGGTGGTGCCGCCACCACCGGCCGTGGTCGCATGATGGAGGTTCCTCCCACCGGCCTGCATCAGCGCGTGCCGGTGATCCTGGGCTCCAAGGAAGAGGTGGAGCGCATCGGCGCCTACCACGCCGAATACGACGCGAAGAAGTAATACCAGCCTGCGCTGAGTGAAACTCATCGCGGGTTGGTTAGGCCCAAGGGGCCGCGCGCCTTACGCGCGGGAGGCAAGGGCGCACGGCGCCCGCCCGCCGCATGAGGGCGCTGCGGTGATCGGTTTCGATCACCGCAGCTTGGTATAAGGTCCGCATGATGGGAGCCGGATCGCGGCCGATGGTGCCGCGTCCGGCTTTTTTCATGCCTTATCCTCTGCCGCATATTGCCGAGGAAGCCGCTGACCTCCGAGCGCAGGTGACCGGCTTCCTCCACCAGCTCGTCGGCCGCCTTGAACATGCCGGACGCCATTTCGCCGGTGGCGGTGGCGGCCTTGGACACGTCGGCGATGTTGCGGGTGATCTCGGCATTGCCCGACGAGGCTTCCTGCACCGAGCGCACGATCTCGTCGGTGGCGGCGCTCTGCTCCTCCACCGCCGCGGCGATGGATGACACCACTTCGTTGACCCGGTCGATGGTCGTCCCCACGTTGCGGATGGTCTGCACCGCCTCCTGGGAAATGGACTGGATGCCGGCGATCTGCTGGGCGATCTCGTCGGTGGCCCGCGCCGTCTGGTTGGCCAGGGTCTTGACCTCGCTGGCCACCACGGCAAAGCCCTTGCCCGCTTCTCCGGCCCTGGCGGCCTCGATGGTGGCGTTCAAGGCCAGGAGGTTGGTCTGGCCGGCGATGTCGTTGATCAACTGCACCACTTCGCCGATGCGCCGCGCCGCCTCGGCCAGGCCGTCCATGGTGGTGTTGGCGGTATGAATGCCGCTGACCGCCTCCGAGGTGATGGTGGCCGTCTCGGTGACCCGGCGGCTGATCTCCTGCACCGAGGAGCCCAATTGCTCGGCGGCGCTGGCCACGGTGGCCACATTGGCGGCCGAGTGTTCCGCGGCGCCGGCCACGGCGGAGCCCTGGGCGCTGGTCTGCTCGGCGGTGGATTGCAGCGAACTGGACAGGGTGTGCACCCGCTCGATGGACGAGGACACCGTCGCCATGATCTTTTCCATGGCGCCGTTGAATTCGGCGATCATCCGGTCGCGCCGCGCCAGCAACTCCGTCTGCTGCTCGCGCTGGCGCCGCTGCTGGGATTCCAGGTCCGCCGCCCGCTTCATGCCGTCGCGGAACACCGCCACGGCGCGGGCCATCTCGCCCACCTCGTCGCGCCCGTCCTGGGAGGGAATCTCCACATCGGTGCTGCCCTCGGCCAGGCGCCCCATGATTCCGGTCAGCTGGGTCACCGGCCGGGCGGTGAGCCGCGCCATGCCCAGCGTCACCACCACCCCCAAGGCAAGGAAGATGGCCAGGACCAGGAAATACTGCGTCCGGGTGCTGTCGGCCGAGGCCTTAGCCTCGTGATAATCCTCGGCGGCACTGGCGGCGGCCTTAGTGGTCATCTCGCGCAGCTTGGCGCGGATGCCGTCATATTCCAGCTCGGTGGCGCCCATCATGGCCAGAGCGGTGACGTGGTCGCTTTGGTACATGTCGAGCACGTCGCCCGCCGCCAGGATGTAGTCCCGGATCTGCTTCGAGGTTGCCGGTTCGGCCTTCAGGGAGTCCAGCAGCGCCTTGGACTTCTCGCCCAGGGTCTTGAGATCGGCGCGCACCTGGGTGTCCAGCGCCCTGATTCGGTCCTTCTCTTCCTTGGCCGCTTGCCAGCCCAGCAGGCGATAGATGTTGGATTCGATGGTGGCCGCCATGCCGTCCAACTCGGCCGCCGTGCGGCTGTTGGCGAAGGACACGGTGACCATGCCCTCCATGGATTGCTCCTGTCTTTCCATGGCCACATGGAAAACGGCGCCCAGCACCATGATGCAGGCAACCAATAGGAGGGGGGCGATAAAGAACTTGACGGTGATGCGGGCATCGGCGACGCGGGCGAGCACGGGATTCTCCCAACAAGTAATGGCGACAGCCGGCCCCAGGATGGACCCGACCCTACCGATTACTGCTCGCCTTCCTATACGAACGCATAATTATTTTATGTTGCCGCGTCCTGGCGTAATGATCTTGCCAAGGCGGTTGTCCGCGGGTCAAGGTTTTGTTGCCGGCCCGGCGGAATTTACTGGTGCAGCCCGTCTTCTTCACTGGCGATTTTCCCAGGCATGGATATCCTTGGCGACAAGGAGGACGCATTGGATCAGCAAGAAGAACTCGCCGTCGACTTGGCCCAGGCCAAGGTTCTTGTTGTCGAGGACAACGAGATGAACCGCATCTTCGCCTGCGCCGTGCTGGAGAGCATGGGCCTGACCAATGTGGAATGCGCCCGCGATGGCCGCGAGGGTCTGGAGAAGGTCGAGAGCTTCGCCCCCGACATCGTGCTGCTGGACCTGATGATGCCGGTGATGAACGGCGAGCAATTCCTGGTGGCGCTGCGCGCCGATCCGCGTTACCGCGCCCTGCCGGTTCTGGTTCTGTCGGCGGTGATCGACCAGACCACCCGCAATGCCTTGTTCGCCGCCGGGGCCAACGACTATATCGGCAAGCCCATCGACCGTCGGGAACTGGTGGCGCGGGTCGAGGTCCATTTGCGCAGCCACCTGCTGCTGGCCGACCTGCGGCGCTACCGCGACCGGCTGGCGGTGGACCTGCGCATGGCCAGCGGCATGCAGAACGCCCTGTTGCCCGGCCCCGCCCAGATGCGCGAGGCGCGGGACCGCTATGGCCTGTCCATCAATGCGGTGTTCAATCCCTCCACCGAACTGGGTGGCGATCTGTGGGGGCTGGTGCCGGTGGACGACCATCGCCTTGCCCTTTACACGGTGGACTTCTCCGGCCACGGCGTCGCCGCCTCCATCAACACCTTCCGCCTGCATCTGCTGTTGCAGGATCTGGATGCCCAGATGGGCTTTCCCGATGCCGTGCTGGAGAAGGTCAACGTTACCCTGAAGCAATTGCTGCCGCGCGGCCAGTTCGCCACCATGACCCTGGTGGTGATCGACCGCCAGGAACGGACCCTGTCCCTGGTCAATGCCGGCGGCCCAGCCCCCATTCTGGTGGAGCCGGGTGGAGAGCCACATCTGGTGGGGGGGGTGGGACTGCCGTTGGGAATCAGCCTGGAGGCCCGGTACGAGCTTGTGACGATGCCGTTCCCGCCGGGGAGCCAACTTTCGCTTTACAGCGACGCCCTGATCGATGCCCCGGATTCGCACGGCAACCCGCTGGGCGAGGATTGGGTGCTGGATCTTGTCCGTCAGGTGCTGACCGACGACCCCACCGAGACGGTGGCCGGGGTGATGTCGGTGTTCACCTCCCGCTCGCCCGGCGAATTCGCCGACGACGTCACTTGGGTTCAGGTGGTGGGCTGAGGCGCCGGCAGGCGGAAGCGCATGGTGATGCGGCGTCCCCGATCGGTGAACAGCACCCGTTCGCACAGGGCGCGGATCTGGCCGATGCCCCGGCCGGAACAGGCTTTCGGCTCGACCGGAAGCGAGATGGCTGGCGGCTGGAATCCCCGGCCGCGATCCTCCACCCGAATCACCAGGTGAGTCTGGTTCCAGTCCAGGGCGATGGTTACCGGCCGATGGCCGAAACGGGAATCGGCCAAGCGGTTCTGCATGGTCTGGGTGAACTTGGAAAGGCCTTCCCGGCTACCGCGCAGCCGCCCATCCAAGCTGAGATTGCCGTGCATGACGGCGTTGCTCACCGCTTCCTGCAGGGTCAGGCGGATGTCGTCCTCGATCATTCCGGCACGGGGCAGGCGCTGCCTCAGGGCCGCGACCACCACGCTGACCACGTCGTGACGGACGGTCGTGGTTGTGGCCGCCCTGACCAGCAGACGGGCCGGAAGCCGGTCCAGGCCACGATCGGGAGACGACGAGTCCAGATCGATGGCCCAGGCGGCGGGCGGACAGAGGATGTCGTCGAGGTCGTCTGCGCTTGAGCCTTCGAACAGCACGAGGCACTGGCCGTGCTCGTCGGCCCGCAGCGGCAGCAATCCTGCGGCGGCCAGGCGCCCGAACCGTCCCAACCCCCTTCTGCCGAGGGTCCGGCTGACGACGGCGGGAGAGGGTGTTTGCCGGATCACTTGAACTCGAACAGCGTCTTGAATGCGGCGCGCTCGAGGGCCGAGGCCACGGGGCCGGACGCCCCGAGCACCGAAACCTTGAGATTACGGTTCTGGGAGGCGTCATAGATATGGACGAAAAGGCTCATGCCTGTCGAATCGATGAAGGTCAGGTCGCCCAGCTGGATTTCCAGGTTGTTCATGGACTTGGAGGCGTCCAGCTCGGCCAGGATTTTGGGAAAGGTCGGGGCCTCGGCGAAGGTCAGGGGCCCGCTGAGGCTTAACTGGGCGGCATTTCCGGTGGTCTTCAGCGCATATTTCATTTGAGCTTCTCTCAGGTTCTAGGATGCCCGGATGCTGGTCAGGAAGGTGTCGACCCGTTCACGGAGGCTGTTGGCGCGTTCAGACACGTCCTTGGCCGTTCCGAAAACCTCGTCCGCGACGCGCTCGGTCTGTTCCGCCGCCTGATTGACACCCACAATATTGGAACTGACCTCGGCTGTCGCCTGTGCAACCTGCTGAACGTTCTCGGCGATTTCGCCGGTGGCCTCCTCCTGCTGGTGGACGGCCCCGGCAATGCCCGACGAGGTGTCCCGGATGCGTTCGATCACCGCCGAGATGGATCCGATGGCGGTCACCGCCTCGCCGGTGACCCGTTGAACCGTGGCGATCTGCGAGGCGATCTCGTCAGTGGCCCGAGCGGTCTGGTTGGCCAGGGTCTTGACCTCGTTGGCGACAACGGCGAAACCCTTGCCGGCGTCGCCGGCCCGGGCTGCTTCGATGGTGGCGTTGAGCGCCAGCAGGTTGGTCTGCGACGCGATGTCGTTGATCAGGGCCACCACGGTGCCGATCTTGCCCACCGCCTCGGCCAGGCTGTTGATCAGGGTGGTGGTGCGGATAGCTTCGGCCGAGGCGTCGCCCGCCACGCTCACAGAGAGGGCGACGCGCTGGCTGATGTCCTCGCCCGATACGGCCAGCTGCTCGGCCGAGCCCGCGGCGGTGCGCATGTTGACGGCGGTCTCCTCGATGGCCGAGGCCACGGCCGTGGCCTGGGCCGAGGCCCCTTGGGCCGTGTCCGACAGGGCGCGCGAAGTGGCTTCCAACTGTTCGGCGGTATCCGCCATGCCGCGCAGGGATTCCGTCACCTCCTCGTTGAATTCCTTGAGGAGGTTGTCGACGACGCGGGCTCGCCTGTCCTTTGTCCACTCCGCCTCGCGCTGCTCGGCGGCCAATTGTTCGGCACGGATCAGGCCTTCCTTGAAAATCTCGACGGTGCGGGCCATGTCGCCGACTTCGTCCTTGCGGGACTGGGCGGGAACCTCCCTTTGGAATTCCTTGCGGGACAGCTCGGCCATAACGGTGGAAAGATTGACCAGCGGACGGGTGATGCGTCGTGCCACCAGGATGGAGACGGCGATGACCAGTGTCGGTCAGCAGCACCACGCCCAGGCCGCACTACAGGGCGCTGGACCAGAAGGCAGCGTCCACGTCGTCCAGGTAGATGCCGGTGCCGACCACCCAGCCCCAGCCGGGGTTGAGCTTGACGTAGGAGACCTTGCGCACCGGCTTGGGGGAGCCGGGCTTGGGCCAGTCGTAGTAATGGAAGTCGGCCCCCCGGGCCTTGACCAACTCGTTCATGCGCACGAACAGCGGCTGCCCGTTGGCATCCTTCATGTCGCCGACGCTGGCGCCGTCCAGATCCGGCTTGATGGGGTGCATGACCATGTGGCCGCCAAGATCATGAATCCAGAAATAGTCGTTGTCGCCATAGCGAAGGGCGGCGACGTCGCGGCGGGCGGCGGCCTTGGCGTCGACCTCGGGCAGGCGGCCCGCCTTGGCATCGGCCTCGTAGGCGGCGATGATGCCGGCGGCACTGTCGACCAGATCCTTGACCTTGGTCTTGCGTCCGGACAATACCTCCCCATTCAGCATGTCCAGTGCGCCGACAAAGATCAGGCACATGCCGAAGAAGGCTGCTGCCACGATCAATCCGATTTTTGTTCCAATTCGCCTGTCGTCAAGCCACGTCATGACCGCCCTCGAGTCAATATGTCCAGTTGCTGCGCTGCAACTAAATCGCAACGGGCAGCATATGTCAAACGTTGGACGGGGATCGACGCAGAGGAAATATCGTTGTCACGGATTGTTACAAAATCAAGGTGTGACGTTGGCGGGGAGGGGATAGACAACATTCTGCCAGACGATCTTAATTTCATTGAGCGTATATTAGGGTAAGACGCTATGCGGTTCGTCTAGGTATGAAGTCGTGGGCGAAACATGTTTTTTTTATGCGTGATTATCTGTGGCCTATCCCTTTCCGTCAGGGTCAGGTTCCCGGGATAGCCGCGGTTTGCCCGAACAGGACTTTTTTTGCCTCTTCGGTGACCACGCGCTGGGTATTGACCTCGTCGGCGCGGGCATAGGCCCTCTGAACCGCCGGCCGGGCGGCGATGGCGTTGAACCACCGCTTCAGGTTGGGAAAGTCATCCAGGTTCTGGCCCTGGCGTTCCCAAGGCACGATCCAGGGATAGGATGCCATGTCGGCGATGGAATACTCGCCGGCCATGAATTCGCTGTCGGCCAGGCGGCGGTCCAGGACGCCATACAGGCGGTTGGTCTCCTTGACGTAGCGGTCGATGGCGTAGGGGATTTTTTCCGGAGCGTATTGGACGAAGTGGTGATTCTGGCCCAGCATGGGCCCCAATCCGCCCATCTGCCAGAACAGCCATTGCAGCGTGGTGGCACGCCCCCGCGCGTCGGCGGGCAGGAAACGGCCGCACTTTTCGGCGAGATAGACCAGGATGGCGCCGGACTCGAATACGGAGAGCGGCGCGCCGCCATCGGCCGGTTCGTCGTCGACGATGGCCGGCATGCGGTTGTTGGGGGAGATGCGCAGGAAATCGGGCTGGAACTGCTCGCCCTTGGAGATGTTGACCGGACGGATGCGATAGGCCAGGCCGGCCTCTTCCAGGAAGATGGTGATCTTGTGCCCGTTGGGCGTGGTCCAGTAATAGAGGTCGATCATTCCGGCGCTCCCCGTGAGGCGTTTCCTCTCAGGTAGGCCAAATCCGGCAGGGCGGAAGCCCTGCCGATGGTATGAGGCCGGGTCGGCTCAGCGCCTCAGCGCCACTGCTCGACCTTCATTTTGCCCTTCATCTTGAGGTCGGTTTCCAGGATGTGGTTCATCAGCCAGTGGTTCAGGAAGCCCGACATCTCGCCAGCCGCCACCTTGAGATCGGCGTATTCGCCGGCGTTGAACTTGGCGATGTAGTCGCCCAAGGTCTTGCGCAGGGCGGCGTGCTGGCGCTTGTTCTCCTCCAGCCCGTCATACTTGGCGACCGCCTGGATGTACTCCTCGCGGGCGAAGTGGTCGTAGGCATAGAGCTGCAGCCGCTCCAGCGTCACCTGAATGACATGCTTGTCCACACCCTCCGGAGCCTTGGCTTTGGCCTCGAAGTCGTTGATCAGTCCGATGAGTTCCTTGTGATCGGCATCGATTTCGATATCGCCGACCTTGAGCGTTTCTTCCCAGGCAATGGCCATGGTTGTTTCCCCCTTTGGCTACACCCTCAGGTTAACCCGTCCTGAAGCAAGGCTCAACGGGGGAACCGAGGGGGCGGCGTCAGCCCTTGATGGCGACCAGATTCAGGCTGATGGGCCTGCCCTTGTGGACCTGGGTGCTGGTGTCCAGGAACAGGCCGAAATCGGCGACCCGGAAGCCGTTGGCGAAGCCCGCCTCCTTCACGAAGCTGCCGAGAATGTCGATGCTGAGCCCCGTTACATGGACATCGTGGGCGTCGGTGCGGCCGCCGAACATCATGCGCATGATCATGAAGCGGTCCTGCGGGCCGGAATCGGGGTCGATGAACAGGCGGCACAGCACGTCCAGGTCGGGCACGCTGACCAGCAGATGCCCGCCGGGCTTCAGCACGCGATGGCACTCGGCCAGCGCCTTTTGCAGTTCGCCGTTGTAGCCGAGATGTTCCATGACGTGCGAGGCATAGACCACGGAGCAGCTGGCGCTGGCGATCATGCTGAGATCGGTGCAGGTCCCCAGGATGTCCACATGGGGGCCGGGGACCACGTTGAGGATGGTCCAGCCGGGACTCCGGACGATTCCACCGATATTGAGCTTCATGCCCTCTTCGGGCGGCATGGGAATCGCCATTTCCTGTGTCATGTCAGCCTGTGTCTCGATTGCCGTTTGGGGGCGGATCATACATGCCGGGGCGGGGAGCGTCAGCCCCGCCATGCCGTCTCCCCACATTTCAGCATAGAAGGCCTCCAAGTTTCACGCTTCCCTGACCCCTCGGAAAACCACTAATACAAAAGGGTTGTTTTGCAATCGGGAGGGCGAAATGTCTGGTCGGGCTATATCGTTGCGGTTTCGGCTGTTGGCCATTCCCGCCCTGGCGGCCCTCGGGCTTTTCGCTTTTGCCGTGGTGACCGTCCTGACCGTCCGCAACGGACAGCTGGAAACGCGCCGGGTCCAGATCCACAGTGTCGTGGAATCCGCCATGAAGGTCGCCGAGGCCTATCACGGCAAGGCCCGGAAGGGCGAGATGAGCGAGGACGCGGCCAAGGCCGCGGCGCTGGAGGCCATCGGCATGATCCGCTTCGACGGCGACAACTACCTTTGGGTCAATGACCTGGAGGGCAAGCTGCTGATGCATCCCTTCCGTCCCAAGGAAGTGGGCAAGAGCATGCTGGAGGTGAAGGATTCCGCCGGCAAGTTCATCTATCGCGCCTTCGTCGATGCCGGGCGGAGCGGGGGAGGGCTGGTGGACTATGTCGGCCGCCGGCCGGGGGCGGATTCGTATGATTCGCCCAAGCTCGCCCAGATCATTCCTTATGCCCCCTGGGGCTGGGGGATCGGCACCGGGGTCTATATCGACGATGTGGAGGCCGTTACCCGTGCCGCCGTGGTCAAGGTTGGATTGATCGCCCTGGCCATTCTGGCCCTGGTGACCGGCGTCTCGGCCTGGATCGGCATGCGTATCGGATCAAGGGTCCACCGGCAGGCCGAGACCATGCTGCGTCTGGCCGAGGGGGACCTCGAGGCCGAGGTGGAACTGGACGGCGCCCGCGACGAGATCGGCGAAATGGCCGAGGCGGTGGCGGTCTTCAAGCGCAACGCCATCGAAAAGCGCCAGTTGGAGGCCGAGAGCCTGGCCGACCAGGAGGCCCGCAACCGTCGGCAGGAGGCCATCGAGCGCCTGACCGCCGATTTCAACCAGAGTGTCGAGGGCGTGCTCCACACGGTGTCGACCTCGACTTCGCAATTGCGTCTGGCCGCGGAATCCCTCACCCATGTCGCCGACGGCACCAGCCGCAACGCCTCCAGCGTGGCCGCCGCCGCCGAGCAGGCCTCGGTCAATGTGGAGACCGTCGCCGCCGCCGCCGAGGAGATGTCTGCCTCGCAAGGCGAAATCGCCGCGCAGGTCTCGCGCTCCACCCAGATAGCCGAACGGGCGGCCAACGACGTGCACCATATCGACGAGATCGTCCAGGGGCTGTCGGTGGCGACGGGGCGGATCGGCGCCATCGCCGGCATCATCAACGACATCGCGTCGCAGACCAATCTGCTGGCGCTCAACGCCACCATCGAGGCCGCTCGGGCGGGCGAGGCGGGCAAGGGCTTCGCCGTGGTCGCCAATGAGGTGAAGAATCTCGCCAACCAGACCGCCAAGGCCACCGAAGAGATCGGCGTCCACATCCAGGCGGTCCAGGATGTCAGCCGCGAGACGGCCGAGGCGGTGCGCGCCATCGGCGAGACCATCGCCACCGTCCACGAGACGGCCTCGGCCATCGCCACGGCGGTGGAGGAGCAAAGCGCCGCCACCCATGAAATCGCCCGCAATGTGCACGAGGCCTCCATCGGCACGCGCAGCGTGACCGAAACCATCACCGAGGTCAGCGCCGGCGCAGGAACCACCGGCGATTCCGCCCAGCAGGTATTTGCCACCGCCAACGACTTGAACACGCGGACGGCGGAACTGGCGTCGGATATCAAGGACTTTCTCCAGGCGCTGCGCCAGACCGGCAATCGCCGGCAGTTCGAGCGCTTCCCGGTATCCATCCCCGTGGTGATCGATGGCCGCCCGTATCGTACCCAGGATCTTTCGGCGGGCGGCGCCTGTCTCGACGTGGATCTTGGGCTGCAGTCGGGGGTGGCGGTGAAGGTGTCGCTGGATGGCGGCGCGGCGATCCGCGCCCGGGTGGTGGCCGTGGAAGGGGGGCACACCCATCTGCAATTCGCCCTGGACGACACGACCCAAGCGGGATTGGAAAGCCGTCTGGAGGGTTGGCGGCGTCAGGCCGCATGAAAACCGGCCCCGCCCTTGACCCTGTCCGGCCGCGAAGCTAGGGTTGCGGCGATTTTGCTGCAACCTGATTGAATGGCGGTTTTCCATGGGCATTGTCGGGACCAAGAAGCCGAGCTTCCAAAGCCTGATCCTCACCTTGCAGGCCTTCTGGGCCGAGCAGGGCTGCGTCATCCTCCAGCCTTACGACATGGAGGTGGGCGCCGGGACCTTCCATCCGGCCACCACGCTGCGCGCGCTGGGTCCGGACCATTGGAAGTGCGCCTATGTCCAGCCGTCGCGCCGTCCCAAGGACGGCCGCTATGGCGAGAACCCCAACCGGCTGCAGCATTACTACCAGTATCAGGTGCTGTTGAAGCCCTCGCCGCCCAATGCCCAGGAACTGTACCTGGAAAGCCTGCGGCGCCTGGGCGTCGACCCGCTGGCCCATGACATCCGCTTCGTCGAGGACGACTGGGAGAGCCCGACGCTGGGCGCCTGGGGCCTGGGCTGGGAAGTGTGGTGCGACGGCATGGAGGTGACCCAGTTCACCTATTTCCAGCAGGTGGGCGGCATCGAATGCGACCCCGTCGCCGTGGAGCTGACCTACGGCCTGGAGCGCCTGGCCATGTATATCCAGGGCGTCGAGAACGTCTATGACCTGGATTTCAACGGCGACGGCGTCACCTATGGCGACGTGTTCCTGCAGGCGGAAAAGGAATATTCCGCCCATAATTTCGAGCATGCCGACACCGACATGCTGTTGCAGCACTTCCTCGACGCCGAGAAGGAGTGCAAGAACCTGCTGGAGAAGGGCGTGGCCTTGCCCGCCTACGACCAGTGCATCAAGGCGAGCCATCGCTTCAACCTGCTGGACGCCCGCGGCGTGATCTCGGTCACCGAGCGCCAGGCCTATATCGGCCGCGTCCGTGCCCTGGCCAAGGCCTGCTGCGAAGGCTGGCTGGCTTCCCGCACCACCGGAAAGGAGGGCTGAAGCCATGGCCGAGTTCCTGCTTGAAATCTTCTCCGAGGAAATTCCCGCCCGCATGCAGGCCCGCGCCGCCGATGACCTGCGCGGCATGGTCAGCGATGGTCTCGCCAAGAACGGCATCACCTTCGACGCGGCCCGGTCCTATGTCACGCCGCGCCGTCTGGTGCTGGTGATCGAAGGCCTGCCCCTGGCCGGTCCCGACGTGTCGGAGGAAAAGCGCGGGCCGCGCGTCAGCTCCCCCGCCCAGGCCATGGAGGGCTTTCTCAAGTCCACCGGCATGACGGTGGAACAGCTGGAGCAGCGCGACACCGGCAAGGGTGTGTTCTATTTCGCGGTGATCAACCGCAAGGGTCGTCCGACCGCCGAGGTTCTTCGGGAAGTGACCGAAGGCGCCATGGCCACCTTCCCCTGGCCCAAGAGCCAGCGCTGGGGCGCCAATTCCATCCGCTGGGTGCGTCCCATCCAGTCCATCCTGGCCCTGTTCGACGGCTCGATCGTGCCGGTGGCCTTCGGCCCGGCCACGGCCGGCGACATGACCGCCGGTCATCGCTTCCTGGCCCCCGAGCCGTTCCGGGTCAAGGACTTCGCGGATTATCTGTCCAAGCTGCGCCACGCCAAGGTGATGCTCGACCCCGTCGAGCGGCGCCACGCCATTCTGGCGGGGGCGGAAGGTCTGGCGGCGGCCGAGGGCCTTCAGCTCAAGGCTGATGACGGCCTGCTGGCCGAAGTCACCGGTCTGGTTGAGTGGCCGGTGCCGCTGGTGGGCTCCATCGACGACAAGTTCATGGATGTGCCGGCCGAGGTGCTGATCACCTCCATGCGCGCCCACCAGAAGTACTTCTCGCTGCTCAAGGCCGATGGCTCCCTGGCGCCGCGCTTCATCGTCATCTCCAACATGGAGACCGACGACGGGGGCAAGGCGGTGGTGGCGGGCAATCAGCGCGTGCTCCGCGCCCGCCTGTCCGACGCCAAGTTCTTCTGGGACACCGACCGCAAGCAGCGGCTGGAAGCCCGCCTGCCCAAGCTGGCCGAGCGCACCTTCTACGCCAGCCTCGGCACGGTGGCCGACAAGGTGGACCGGATCTCGGCCCTGGCCGGCAACATCGCCGGCATGATCGGCGCCGACAGGGCCGTGGCGGAACGGGCGGCCCGGTTGGCCAAGGCCGATCTCTCCACCGAACTGGTGGGCGAATTCCCTGAGCTACAGGGCCTGATGGGGCGCTATTACGCGCTCAACGACGGCGAGACGCCCGAGGTGGCCGATGCCATCGCCGCCCATTACTCACCCCAAGGGCCGGGCGATTCCTGCCCCACCGCGCCGGTATCCGTGGCCGTGGCCCTGGCCGACAAGATTGATTCCCTGGTGGGATTCTTCGCCATCAACGAGAAACCCACGGGTTCCAAGGACCCCTTCGCGCTGCGCCGCGCCGCGCTGGGCATCATCCGTCTGGTGTTGGAGAACGGCCTGCGCCTGCCGCTGTCCCAGGTCATTTTCCTGGCCTCGGGTCACTACAAGGCCAATCTGGTGAATTCGCCGGGCGAGGTGGCCAACGATCTGCTGAACTTCTTCGCCGACCGCTTGGCGGTGGCGCTGAAGGAAAAGGGCGTGCGTCATGACCTCATCACCGCCATCTTCTCCCTGGGGGGCGAGGATGATCTGGTCCGCCTGCTGAAGCGGGTCGAGGCCCTGGGCGCCTTCCTGGACTCCGACGACGGCGCCAACCTGCTGATCGCCTATCGTCGCGCTGCCAATATCGTGCGCATCGAGGAGAAGAAGGACGGGACGATCTTCTCGGGTTACGCCGACATCCAACTGCTGCGCCAGGACGAGGAGAAGGCGCTTGAGCACGCCTTGAGCGATGTCGGCCAGGCAGTGAGCAATGCCCTGGTCACCGAGGATTTTGCCGCCGCCATGGCGGCCCTGGCCCGCTTGCGCCGCCCGGTGGACGCCTTTTTCGACAAGGTGACGGTCAATGCCGACGAGGCGCCCCTGCGCGTCAACCGCCTGAAGCTGCTGGCCATGATCGGCTCGGCCATGGGCCGGCTGGCCGACTTCTCCAAGGTGGAAGGCTAGCGCCGAGCGTTAAAAGCAGCACTACCTATTTTCAATCCCTCTGGGACGTTGCATGATGAAGCCCGCGCCGCACTCTGTGGCGCGGGTTTCCTTTTTACGGATCGGGGATGAGAACGGCCATGACGAAATGGGTCTACAGCTTCGGTGGCGGCAAGGCGGAAGGTCGGGCCGACATGAAGAACCTGCTGGGCGGCGAGGGTGCGAACCTGGCGGAGATGAGCAATCTCGGCATTCCGGTTCCCCCCGGTTTCACCATCAGTACCGAGGTCTGTACCTATTACTACGGCAATGGCGAGACCTATCCCGCCACCCTCAAGGACGAGGTGATGGCTGCCCTGTCCCAGGTGGAGGAGGATATCGGCCTGAAGTTCGGCTCCACCGCCGACCCGCTGCTGGTCTCGGTGCGCTCGGGCGCCCGGGCCTCCATGCCGGGCATGATGGATACCATCCTCAATCTCGGCCTCAACGACAAGTCGGTGGAGGGTCTGGCCAAGCGGTCCAATGATGCCCGCTTCGCCTATGACAGCTATCGCCGCTTCATCCAGATGTATTCCAACGTGGTGTTGGGCGTCGACCATCACAATTTCGAGGAGATCCTCGACGAGGTGAAGGAAGACAAGGGCGTCAGCCTCGATACCGAGCTGGATGCCGACGACCTGAAGAAGGTGGTCGCCAAGTACAAGGACAAGGTGGCGGAACAGCTGGGCAAGCCGTTCCCCCAGGATGTGCACGAGCAGCTTTGGGGCGCCGTCGGCGCGGTGTTCGGTTCGTGGATGAACCAGCGCGCCATCACCTATCGCCGCCTGCACGACATTCCCGCCGAATGGGGCACCGCCGTCAACGTGCAGTCCATGGTGTTCGGCAACATGGGCAATGACTGCTCCACCGGCGTGTGCTTCACCCGCAACCCGTCTACCGGCGAGAACGCCTTCTATGGCGAGTTCCTGGTCAATGCCCAGGGCGAGGACGTGGTGGCCGGCATCCGCACCCCGCAGCAGCTGACCATCGCCGGCAAGAACGCCCAGTCGTCGGACCTGCCGGCCATGGAAGAGTGCATGCCCGAGGTGTTCAAGGAACTGAACGCCATCCGCCACAAGCTGGAAGCCCATTACCGCGACATGCAGGACATGGAGTTCACGGTTCAGCAGAACCGCCTGTGGATGCTCCAGACCCGCACGGGCAAGCGCACCACCAACGCGGCGCTGAAGATCGCCGTGGACATGGCGCGCGAGGGCCTGATCAATCGCAAGGACGCCATCAAGCGCATCGATCCCGCCTCGCTGGACCAGTTGCTGCACCCGACCCTGGACCCCAAGGCGCCGCGCACCCTGCTGGGCCGCGGCCTGCCGGCCTCGCCGGGCGCCGCGTCGGGCAAGGTGGTGTTCTCCGCCGATGAGGCCGAGGACTGGGTCAAGAACCGCAAGGAGCGCGTCATCCTGGTGCGCATCGAGACGTCGCCTGAGGATATCGGCGGCATGCATGTCTCGGAAGGCATCCTGACCACCCGTGGCGGCATGACCAGCCACGCCGCCGTGGTGGCGCGCGGCATGGGCACGCCCTGCGTCGCCGGTGCCGGCGAGATCCGCGTCGACTACGCCTCCAAGACCCTCAAGGTGGCGGGCAAGGTGGTCAAGGAAGGGGATACCATCACCCTGGACGGCTCCACCGGTGAAGTCTTCATCGGCGCCGTGGCGACCATCCAGCCCGAGCTGACCGGTGATTTCGGCACGCTGATGGAGTGGGTGGACACCATCCGCACCCTGAAGGTCCGCGCCAATGCCGAGACGCCGCTGGACGCCGCCACGGCGCGCAAGTTCGGCGCCGAGGGCATCGGCCTGTGCCGGACCGAGCACATGTTCTTCGATCCCAAGCGCATCATCGCCATGCGCGAGATGATCCTGGCCGAGACCGAGAAGGGTCGCCGCGCCGCCCTGGCCAAGCTGCTGCCCTATCAGCGCCAGGACTTCATCGAGCTGTTCGAGATCATGCAGGGACTGCCGGTGACCATCCGCCTGCTGGACCCGCCGCTGCACGAGTTCCTACCCAATTCCGAGGCCGAGATCGCCGAAGTGGCGAAGGAAGCCGGGGTGGAGCCCGCCGTGGTCAAGGCCCGCAACGCGGCGCTGCACGAGAACAACCCCATGCTGGGCCATCGTGGCTGCCGTCTGGGCATCACCTATCCGGAAATCTACGAGATGCAGGCCCGGGCCATCTTCGAGGCGGCGGTGCATGTGTCGCGTGATACCGGCCGCACCGTGGTGCCGGAGATCATGATCCCCCTGGTGGGCGCCAAGAAGGAGCTGGACCTGATGAAGGCCAGCATCGACAAGGAAGCCGAGGCGGTGTTCGCCGAGCAGAAATACTCGGTGCATTACATGGTCGGCACCATGATCGAGCTGCCGCGTGCCGCTCTGCTGGCCGGTGACATCGCCCAGACCGGCGAGTTCTTCTCGTTCGGCACCAACGATCTCACCCAGACCACCTTCGGCATGAGCCGCGACGATTCCGGCCCGTTCCTCGAGGTCTACCGCGCCAAGGGCATCTACGAGCACGACCCCTTCGCCAGCCTGGATCAGGCCGGCGTGGGCGAACTGATCAAGATCGCCGCCGAGCGTGGCCGTGCCACCCGGCCCGGCCTCAAGCTCGGTATCTGCGGTGAGCATGGCGGCGACCCGGCCTCCATCCACTTCTGCCAGGGAGCGGGTCTGGATTACGTGTCGTGTTCGCCCTACCGCGTGCCGATCGCCCGTCTGGCGGCCGCCCAGGCGGCCCTGGGTGGCTCGTCCTCCTCCGGGACGGCCTGACGAAAAAGGAAAAGGGTCCTTCGGGGCCCTTTTTCAATTCCAGGACTGGAAACCCAAGGTGCAACATACTAAAGTAAAAGGGGGGGCTTTAGGAGATGCAGGCTATGAGTACGCAGGAAGATTCCGACTTCACCACCTGGATGGCCGGACAGGAATTCATGGTGGTGGAGGACGTGAGCTCGGCCCGCATGCTCGAGGCCAGCCTGCTGCGCGGCCTTGGCGCCAAGAAGGTGGTCCCGGCCACCGACGGGGCCGACGCCTTGGCCAAGTTGGACAGCGCCGACCACGTGCCCGACATCGTCATCAGCGACTGGGTCATGCCGGACGTGGATGGCCTTGCCTTGCTGGAAGCGGCCAAGGGCAAATACCCCAATCTCAAGTTCATCATGCTGACCGGCAAGACCGACCTGGACGACGTCCGTCTGGCGCGCACCAAGGGGGTGGATGGCTACATCGCCAAGCCTTTCACCAAGGAAAGCCTGGTGGCGGCCCTGAAGAAGCTGATGACCGGCTGAATTTATTTTTCGGCCCAGGGAATAATCCCGGCCGCCCGGCGTTCTCTCCAGTGTGGCCCATGTGGAGCCATCCTGGAGGGAACCATGAACATCAAGAGCCTCACCGTCCTCGCCGCCGCGTTGCTCGTCAGCGCCGCCGCCTATGCCGCCCCGGTCAAGACCGGCCAGTCCGCGTTGGGTCCGGTACTGACTAATGAAAAGGGCATGACCCTTTACACCTTCGACAAGGATGCCCCCGGCACCTCGACCTGCGTCGACGCCTGCGCCCAGAACTGGCCGCCGCTGATGGCCGCTTCCGGAGCCATGGCCGAGGGCGACTACACGGTGATCAAGCGGGCCGACGGCTCCATGCAATGGGCCTACAAGGGCAAGCCGCTCTACACCTGGATGAAGGATGCCAAGCCGGGCGACACCACCGGCGAAGGCTTCAAGGATATTTGGCACGCGGCCAAGCCGTAGCCATCTATCTCCCATGAATACGGTGGAGAGCCAGATCGAGGCGGAGATCCCAGGGCTGCGGCGCTATGCCCGCGCCCTGTCCGGGGATGTGACGCAGGCCGATGACCTCGTCCAGGACTGCCTGGAGCGGGCGCTGTCGCGGCTGGCCCTGTGGCGCCGCGACAGCAATCTGCGGGCCTGGCTCTTCACCATCCTGCGCCATGTCTGGATCGACGAATTGCGGCGGCGCAAGGTTCGCCCGGAGCATGGCGGCATGGATGACGCCATGGACTCCGCAGCGGCGGCCCCCAGTCAGATGGATCGGCTGGCCGTGCGCGATCTGGTTGCCGCCCTGGCCCTGCTGGCCCCGGAGCAGCGCGAGACGGTGCTGCTTGTGGGTTTGGAGGGACTGACCTATGCCGAGGTGGCCGGGGTCACCGGGGTGCCGGTGGGAACGGTGATGTCGCGCCTGAAGCGCGGCCGCGACCGTCTGGCCCTGCTGATGCACGGCGGCGAAGCCGCCCTACGGAGAGTGAAATGAGCGCCCCCGTCTCCGATGACGATCTGCTGTCCTACGTGGACGGCGTCCTCGACTCCCAAAGAGCGGCCGAGGTCGAGGCCTGGCTGGACGCCCATCCCCGCGACGCCGAACGGGTGCGGCAATGGCGTGAACAGGTCGATGGCCTGCACCGTCTGTTCGATCCGGTGCTGGACGAGCCGCTTCCCGACCGCCTCGGCGTGGCGGCGGTGAGGGCGGGGCGCCCCGTGTCCTGGCTGATGCCTTTGCTGCGCGTGGCCGCCATGGTGGTGCTGGTGCTGGCCAGCGGGGCGGCAGGGTGGTGGCTGCGGGGCGGAGCGGGCGGGGACGGCGCCGCGCCCGGTGCCCAGGTCGCCTCCGAGGCCCTGTCGGCCCATGTGGTTTTCGCCGCCGAGATCCGCCACCCGGTGGAAGTGGGGGCGGGCGAGCGGGCTCATCTGGTGGCCTGGCTGTCCAAGCGCCTGGGGTCTGAGCTGAAGGTTCCCGATCTGACGGCCGCCGGGTTCTCCCTGGTGGGGGGGCGCCTGCTGCCGGCCTCGTCGGGACCGGCCGCCCAGTTCATGTATGAGAATGGCGCCGGCCGCCGGGTCACCCTTTATCTGCGCCGCAATACCGACGGGGCGGAGACCGCCTTCCGCTTTGCCGCCCAAGGGCGGGTCGAGGCCTTCTACTGGCTGGACGGCCCGCTGGGCTATGCCTTGGCCGGCGACGTGGACCGCGACCGCCTGATGGAGATGGCCAAGGCGGTCTATCATCAGTTGGAAAGCTGAAAAGGACGGGACTGGCCAGCAACAGGACTTGAGAGTGATTACCATTTCCCCTTACCCTGTTCGATGAACCAGGGGAGAGAGAAGACGTGGATTTCAGGTCTCTGCGTATCAGAATTCTCTCTCTTTTCCTTCTGTCCTTCCTGGGGGCGGGCGCCGTGGTGGCTTTGGCGCTTGCCGGATCGCTGCAACGGGACGTTGAAACTCTGCTGGCCCGGCAGCAGGTGACCTTCGTCAGCGGATTGGCCGAGGAACTGGATCAGAAGATCAAGCTGCAGATCGAGGCCATGGAGCGGGTGGCGCCGCTGGTGCTCCGCGTCGATCGCGGCGACGGCGGTGCGCTCAAGGCTTTCATCGAGGACCGGACCGGCATCAAGGGATTTTTCGCCGGCGGCTTGCTGGTTCTCGGCGCGGATGGCCGGGTTCTGGCCGAAACGCCCAACCTGGGCCGGCTCGGCAAAGGCATGGCGGACGAGATCGGGGTCGGTTCGGTTCTGGCCTCCGGTCGCTCGCTGGTCAGCGAGCCCTATTTCGATCATGCGCTCAACCAGCCGGCGGTCGCCATGGCGGTGCCCATCCGCCGGGGCGAGGCCGTGGTCGGAGCGTTGGTGGGGATCGCCACCCTGACCCAAAGCAATCTTCTCGGCCGGCTGGTCGAGCAGAAGGTCGGTGAAAGCGGCGGCCTGTACATGGTGTCGCCGAAATCCGGCCTGATCGTCGTTTCCACCAATAAGGAACGCATATTCACCCCCGTCCCTCGCCGTGGGCAGAACCATATGCTTGACCGTTACATGGACGGTTTCGAGGGCTCGGGGGTGACCGTCAGCTCGGCCGGGCTGGAGGAACTGACGTCGGCCCGGCGTATCGCTTCCACCGGCTGGGTGCTGGTGGCGCGGCTGCCCACCGCCGAGGCCTTCGAGCCGGTGGCCGATATCAAGACCCGCCTGTTCGCCGCCCTGGCCGGACTGGGGCTGACTTCCCTGGGGCTGCTGTGGCTGGTGCTTCGCTCGGCGCTGTCGCCGCTGCACCGGGCCACCGGGCGAATTCAGGCCATGGTCGACGGCAATGCCCCGTTCGAGGCGGTGGAGATTTCGCGCGGCGACGAGGTCGGGCGGATGATCGGCGCCTTCAATGCCCTGCAGGCCAAGGTTGCCGCCGCCGACGTGGCGCTGCGGGAGCGCGAGGGGCTCTATCATGCGCTGTTCCGCGGCTGCAAGGCGGTGGAACTGCTGATCGATCCCGCCGAGGACGGCCGCATCATCGACGCCAATCGCGCCGCCGAGGCTTATTACGGTTGGTCCCATGACCAACTCCTGTCCATGCGGATTTCCGAGATCAATATCCTGGACAGGGCCGCCATCATCGCCGAAATGCACAAGGCCGAGCTTGAAGAGCGGGATCATTTCGATTTCCGCCACCGCCTGGCGTCCGGGGAAGTCCGCGACGTGGAGGTATGGTCGGGGCCGGTCCAGGTCACCGGCCGGCAATTGCTCTATTCCATCGTTCACGATGTGACCGCCAGACGCGCCGCGGAGCGTGAGGTCCGCTCGCTCCTGGCCTTCCGGCGAGCGGTTCTGGACGGTGCGGGGTCCTCCATCGTCGCTACCGCAGTCGACGGCACCATTCTGCTGTTCAATCCGACTGCCGAACGCTGGCTTGGCTACGGCGCGGAAGAGGTGGTCGGACGGATGACCCCGGCGGCTTTCCATGATTCCGAAGAAGTTAGCCAGCGTGTAGCCCGTCTGAGCCAGGAACTGGGCCGAGAAGTCGAGCCCGGATTCGAGTGCTTCATCGCCAAGGTTCTGGACAGCGGCAAGCCCGACAGCGGTGAGTGGACCTATGTGCGCAAGGATGGCAGTCGGTTCCGCGTTCTGTTGACCGTTACCGCGCTCTATGACGAAGAGGGCGTGCTTTCGGGCTTTCTAGGTGTTGCCCAGGATATTAGTGCTCGCCTTTCGATAGAAAAAGAGCTGAAGCGTTCCAATGCCGAGCTGGAAAATTTCGCCTATGTCGCGTCCCACGACCTTCGTCAGCCGCTGCGTATGATCAGTTCCTACATCGCCCTGCTGCAGCGGCGTTTGGGCGACGCTCTCGATCAGGACTGCCAGGACTTCATCGGCTTTGCCGTGGGCGGTGCCCAGCGCATGGATCACATGATCACGGATCTGCTGCAATACTCCCGTCTCGGGCGGAGCGGCACTCCGCCGGCGGCCGTGAATCTGGCTGAGGTGGTCAAGCTGGCCCAGGCCAATCTTGGCGCGCTGATCGAGGAAACCGGCGCGGCCGTTACCGTGGCCGAGGGATTGCCCACGGTGCGGGGCAATGAGGTGGAACTGGAACGGCTGTTCCAGAACCTGATCTCCAACGCGGTGAAGTTTCAGGCCCAAGGCCGGCTTCCGCTCGTGGAGATTACGTGGAGAGCCACGGCGGATGAATGGATCATCTCGGTCCGGGACAACGGTATCGGCATCGACGAGGCCGGGCGGCAGAAGCTGTTTCAGATCTTCCAGCGGCTGGTGAGACTGGATCAGTACCCGGGAAGCGGTATCGGGCTGGCATCCTGCCGCAAGATTGCCGAGCACCACGGCGGCCGTATCTGGGTGGAATCCCAGCCGGGCGAGGGGTCGACGTTCCAGGTTGCACTGCCCGTGTCGGGACCGGACGAGTCGCACGCCGGATAACGCGCTTGGGCGCCCAGGTGGCGCGTAGGTGCAATAATTCGTCTTCAAGGCATGGTTGCAATCCGTATGCACCCAGGCTAGGGTGAGGGATCGAACGTCGCATTCCGAAAGGGCGGCGATTTTTGTGTTGCTGTGGGTCGTTTTCAACGGGGGGCGGTACATGCAGCAGAATCAGGTGGCACCCTTCGAGGTCCTGATCGTTGATGATGAGCCTGGTGATGTGGAACTGATCCGCTCGGCCATTGATGACGGCCGATTTATCTGTCGGACCCACGTGGCCCATGACGGCGTCGAGGCCATGGCCTTCATGCGCAAGGAGGCGCCCCGGCACGCCGGCGCGGTAACCCCCGATCTGGTTCTGCTTGACCTCAACATGCCGAAGATGACCGGACGCGAGGTGCTGGCCGCCATGCAGTCCAGTGACCATCTCGCGCGGATTCCGGTGGTGGTGGTCACCACGTCGGATGTGGAGCGCGACGTGCTGCAGGCCTATGACCTGGGGGCGTCGGGCTTCATTACCAAGCCGGTGGATATCGAGCAATTGTTCACCGCCATCCACGGCATCCAGGATTATTGGTTTGGCGTGGTGCGGAAACCGACGCTGGACGGCAACGCCTGATCTTGTCCTCATGAATTTCATGCTATGACGTGCCGGACGTATTTGGCGGCGGACGCTCGTGGCTGACGAACAAGCACTGCGACAGGGCTGGACTACCGGGGCCTGCGCCACAGCGGCGGCCAAGGCGGCGTGCTGTGCGTTGCTGGGTGATGGCTTTCCCGATCCGGTCGGCATCGACCTGCCGGGGGGGCGCACGCCGGCCTTTGCCCTGGCCTTGGCCGAGATGGGGGAGGGCTGGGCCCGGGCTGGAATCGTCAAGGATGCCGGTGACGATCCGGACGTAACCCATGGTGCCACCATCATCGCCACTCTGCGCCATGGGATTGCCGGGGCCGGCCTGGTGTTCAGGGCAGGGCGGGGCGTTGGGATTGTGACCCGGCCGGGTCTGCCGCTGGCCGTCGGCGAGCCGGCGATCAATCCCGTTCCCCGTCGGCTGATGGCTGAGGCCGTGGCCGCCATCGCCGCCCGTCACGGCATGGCCTGCGACCTGGAGATCGAGATTTCCGTGCCGGGCGGTGAGGACATCGCCCTTCGCACCTGGAATCCCCGCCTCGGCATTCTGGGCGGCATTTCCATTTTAGGGACCACCGGCGTGGTCATTCCTTATTCCTGCTCCGCCTGGATTCACTCCATCCAGCGCGGCATCGACGTGGCTCGGGCCTGTGGATTGATCCATGTGGCCGGCTGCGTCGGTTCCACCTCGGAGAAGGCGGTGCGCAAGGTGCGCGGGCTGGGAGAGGAGGCGATCATCGACATGGGTGATTTCGCCGGCGGCATGTTGAAATATCTGCGTCGCCATCCCATTCCCCGCGTCACCATCGCCGGCGGCTTCGCCAAGATGTGCAAGCTGGCGGCGGGTCAGATGGATTTGCATTCAAGCCGCTCGCAGGTGGACATGGTCTGGCTGGCCGCCCAACTGAGGTCGCTGGGGGCGGATGCGGCCCTGGTCGCCGCCTCGGCCCAGGCCAACACCGCCCTGGAGGTGCTGGAACTGGCGGAGGGATTCCCCCTGGGCCAGGCCATCGCCCGCCAGGCCCGGGCGGCGGCGCGGGAGGTGCTCGATAATCCCGAGGTCAGCCTCGACGTGCTGGTGGTCGATCGCCAGGGCCGGGTGATCGGCGACGCTCACTGATTTGTGGGGGGCTAGGCCCCTTGATCAGATGCCCCTGACCCAAGCCGCTGCGTCTTCCGCCGAACCGGCGCATGCCGTTTCGGGGCGGAGGGGTCGTTCCAGCATGATGACTGGCAGGCCCAGGGCGGAAGCGGCTTCCAGCTTGGCGCGGGCGGCAGCGCCGCCGCTGTTGCGGCAGACGATGGTATCGATGGTATGCATCCGCAGCAAGGCGCGCTCGCCCTCCAGGGTGAAGGGGCCGCGATCAGCGATCAGGGTGAAGCGGGCGGGCGGTGGTTCCGGTTTGGCATTTTCGGCAAAGCGCAGCAGGAACCACACATCGTCCAACCCGGCGAAAGCCGCCAGTTCTTGACGGCCTACCGCCAGGAAGACCCGCTTCGAGGTACAACGCAGAAGGTCGATGGCCTCACGCCAGGCGGTGACCGGGGTCCAATAGTCCATCGGCCCCGCCATCCATGCGGGGCGGTCCAGGCGGAGAAGCGGCAGGCCCAGGGCTGCGCAGGCCCGTGCCGCGTTCCAGCCCATGCGGCTGGCGAAAGGGTGAGTGGCGTCTACCACCGCCGTAATCGCCTCGTGCCGGAGATAATCGGTCAGGCCGGTCTCTCCGCCAAAGCCGCCGACACGGGATTCGCCGGGGGGCAAGCGAGGCGTGGCGGTTCTTCCCGCCAAGGAGGAAATGACCCGCCGGCCGGGATCACTGCTCAGCGTCCGGGCCAGGGCGACCGCTTCGGCGGTGCCGCCCAAAATCAGAATGGTGCCCGTCATCGTCCGTCGGCCAGGGGATCGCCGCGCTGCGGGCGCTCCGGGATGGCAATTCCGGTGGCGGCCAGCTTGGCGGCCAGGATCTCGGCGTCGAAGGGCTTCATGATGTATTCGTCCGCCCCTTCGGCCAGGGCGCAGGTGATGTGCTCGAGATCGCCTTCGATGGTGCAAAGCACCACCTTGGGGGCCTGGCCGCCCGGCATGGCCCGCAGGGCCTTGAGGAAGGCAAAGCCGTCCATGACCGGCATGTTCCAGTCGACCAGGACCAGATCGGGCATCCCGGTGGCGCAGATTTCAAGGGCGTCGGCGCCGTGCTCCGCCTCGCTCACCCGCAGGCCCAACTGTTCCAGCATGCGCGTATGGATGGTCCGGATCAGCTTGGAATCGTCGATGACCAGGCAATGACTCATAGCGAACCGTCTCAGATAATGGAGCACACAGCGCTTATGTAGGGTGCGCAAGGGGACGAGAGTAGATGGTTACAGACTGAACTGCATGCCGAGTTCGGCCTTGGTGTCGTTCCAGTCGCGGCGCAATCGCTGGATCAAATGTTCCATCTGGTCCATATCGCCATCCTGCATGGTCTTGGCGATGGAGACGGCCACATTTTCCAGCCAGGGCGTTCCTGAATAAGCAGCCAACCCCTTCAACTCGTGAATGGCGGCCCCGATCACCTTGATATCTCCGCCCGCACCTTCCAGTCGGCCGCAGATGTTCTCGCCGCTTTCGATGAAGGTCCGGGCCAGGATGGCGGCATTGGCCGTGCCCAATTGTTCGGCCATGCGGGCGATGGAGTATCCGCCCTTGTCGCCATCCGCCCCGGATGGAAGTTGGCGAACCAGAACTTCGGCGATGGCCGAGCGCAGCAACAGGGGGTCTATGGGCTTGGCCACGTGGCCGTCCATGCCCGCCGCCCTGCAGCGGGCGACGTCGACGGCCATGGCGTTGGCGGTGAGCGCAATGATCGGAATGCTGGCTACGGGGCCGGGCATGGCGCGGATGCGCCTTGTGGCCTCGGGGCCGTCCATCTCGGGCATCTGCATGTCCATGAGGATCAGGTCGAAATTTTCGTCCTGAAGCTTGTCCAGCGCTTCCAGGCCATTGCAGGCCACCGTGACGCGATGGCCTTCACGGTTCAGCAATCCGGCTGCGACCTTCTGGTTGAAGATGTTGTCCTCGGCCAGCAAAATCGACAGAGCGGGCAGGGCCGCGATCTCGGCCCGCGGGGCTTCGGCCGCCGGCGCGGCGGCGGCGGGAAAGTCCAGGCGGAACCAGAAGCGGCTTCCCAGGCCCTTGGTGCTGTCCACGCCGATTTTGCCGCCCTGGGCGTTGATCAGCTTCTTGCAGATGGCCAGCCCCAGTCCCGAACCGCCGAAGCGGCGACTGATGGAGGCGTCGGCCTGATGGAAAGGCTGGAACAGGCTTTGGGCCTGGGCGGCGTCCAGTCCGATGCCGGTGTCGATCACGGCGAACTCGTACCCATTGCCATCGTCACTTCGGCGCAGGCGCAGGACAATTCCACCCTGGTCGGTGAACTTGATGGCATTGCCGATCAGGTTGATCAGGACTTGGCGCAGGCGAGCCCCGTCGCCGCTGACCCAGCCGGGCAACTGGGCCGGGCCGTCGAGCACCAGGGTCAGATCTTTTTCCGAGGCGCGGCCGCGCAGCAACGAGACAACGCCCTCCACGGTATTGCCCAGGTGGAACGGAAGATTTTCGAACTGCACGCCATCTGCTTCCAGGCGCGAGAAGTCGAGAATATCGTTGATGATGCCAAGGAGGGCGGCTCCGGAATCATGCACCACCGACAGCTTCTCGCGGTCTTCCGCCGCCAGGGGACGGTCCATCAGAAGATGAACCATGCCCAGAATGCTGTTCATGGGGGTGCGGATTTCGTGGCTCATCACCGCCAGGAATTCCGACTTGGCCCGTTCGGCGTCGCGGGCCTGGGTGACGGCCTTCTCCAGGTCGCGGTTCTTCAGCGCCAGTTCGGCGTGAGCCTCGGCCAGAGCGTTCTGGAAGCCCTTCAGGGCGCTGATGTCGACGGCGATGGAGTACTTGGCCCGCCGTCCATCGAACCAGGTGAGCATGGTCTCCCGCAACTGATACCAGTGGTCGTCGCGGTCGTTGAAATGTTCGAATTCGAGGGAGGTCTCGCCCTCCTCGGCCATCATGACCGGCATCTTGCAGAACCGGCAGGGCGACGTTTGATTGTAGACGGATTCGTAGCACTTGCGGCCCTGCACCACACCGACCTTCTGGCGCATGGCGCGATTGGTGCAGATGATGTCGTAGGTCGCGGAATCGGCGACGTAGACCGGAAACGGAATGACGTCGAAAATGACTTCCCAGTAGCCGGGATCACCGGGGTTGAGGCCTGGGAAAGCAGTCGTCATTCCGGTGAATATCCCAAGATCAGGTGGAGCGGATGATGACCTTGTCGATCATGTCGGAAAGCTTTTCCGTGCGCACGGGCTTGAGCACGTAGCCCTTCGCCCCGGCATCCAGCGAATCGATGACCATCCGCTCCTGGCCATGGGAGGTCACCATGATGATCCTGGCGGAGGGAAACTCGCCGATGATCCTGGCAGTGGCTTCAACGCCATCCATGTCGGGCATGGTGATATCCATGGTGACCAGATCAGGATTGGTGGCGCGATAGGCCTCCACGGCCTCGGCTCCGGTGCCGGCGGTTCCGACCACCTGATGGCCCAGGCCTTCCAGCATGAGAGTCAGTTTCTTAACCGCAATAAGCGAGTCGTCGACGATAAGGACTTTAAGCGCTGACATCAGGTCTGCCCTAGGATTGGTAGTTCAGGTGGTCATCGAACAGGTCGCGCGGACCGACAAAACTTACACTGACGATGCCTCTTTCGGTACGTATCCGCATGCTGGCGAATACTGCGTTCTTTGGGCGATGAATGCAACGCGCATCCTCAATGATCACCGGTGGCGAGAGGGCAATACTCTCCTCAATGTTCTGAAAATCGATGGTACACAGCCCGAGAATGGTATTGACGATTTCGCCGGCGGTCTCGCGCCGGTACAGATCCTCTTCGCCGGGCGGCACTTCGATGTCGGCTGTTACCCGGCTATAGAGGGCCTGGACCAGCGACGCCTCGAAACTGAAGGCGATCAGCAGGCTGATGGGGCCTCCCAATCCGGCGATGACGGTCATGTCGTGGAGGTGAAGCTTGGTGACGTCGCAGTCGAAGGTTTCTGCGCCATCGACGGCGATCACCGCTTCGGCGGCCAGCACTTCCCGGGTCTGGCCGAGAATTGACGCCATGACTCGGGGAATGATGGTTTTGTTGAAGTTCATTCCGTATCGATCCTTGAACCGGGCCTATGGCCAAGTAATCCAGGTGGTGATGATGACATGATTCCGCAAAGGGCGCGATGGCTTCCCTGACGATTGAGGGCGATACCCCTAGGAGGTGGGCAGCGGCAAGGCGATGACGAATTCCGATCCGCCCCCGGCCGCCGGCCCGACCTTGATGGTGCCGCCATGACTTTCGACGATCTGCTTGACGATATAAAGGCCCAGACCGGCGCCCTTTGTACCGGTTGCCGAGGGTGAGCGGTAGAATTTCTCGAAGACCCGGTCGGCTTCGTCGGCAGGGATGCCGGGGCCATGGTCGGTGACGGTGATCCGGGCCACGCTTTGATGCAGGTCCAGCGACACCATTACCGGCCCGCTGGCGGCCGGTGAGTATTTCAGCGCATTGTCGATGAGGTTGGACAGGGCGACTCGCAGAAGCGCCGGGTCTGCCGTCAGCGTCATTCGGGCCGCAACGGTCAGGTGAACACGTCCCGGTAGCCCAAACTCCGCCTTCTCGCGGCAGATTTCCTCGACCAGCGCCGCAAGATCCAGCTGCCGAACCTGCAAGGCGGCCACCGCCGAGGTAAATCGGGCGTCGGCCAGGCAGACGTCGATCAGGTCGGACATGCGATGGACGGCCCGGTCGATCTTGCCGACTTCCTCGACCGCTTCAGGCTTGTCCTTGGTGTAAATCTCCAGCACTTCGGCCGCTCCGCCGATGATGGATAGCGGCATCCGGAATTCATGGCTGACCATGGCGAGGAAGTTGCGCTGGTTCAGCGTGACCTCCTGCTCGGATTGCAGGGCGCCGTTCAGGCGGAAATTCTTGAGGGCCAGTTCCGCATGGGCCTCGGCCAGGGCGTTCTGCACCTCTTTCAGCGCGCTGATATCCACGGCGATGGAATACTTGGCACGTCGGCCGTCGAACCAGGCCACCATGGTCTCCCGGAGTTGATACCAATGGTCGTCGAGATCGTTGAAGTGCTCGAATTCCAGGTAATTGGCCCCGGTGGCAGCGGCGCTCTCAAGCTCCGCCATCTTGCAGAACGAACAGGGCGTGGTCTGCTGGTAGATGGCGGCGTGGCATTTGTCGCCAGGCTTGACCTCCACCCGCTGCTTCATGGCGCGGTTGGCGCAGACGATGTCGAATGTCTTGGCATCGGCCACATAGACGGGGAAGGGGATGACGTCGAAAATGACTTCCCAATAGCCGGGGTCGCTGGGGTTGCCGCCGGGAAATACAGTCGACATCGATTCTCTCGCGTTTGCGCGCCTAAGTGGTGCGCTCCATGACCTTAGCGATCATATCGGAGAGTTTCTCGATACGCACTGGCTTTAGTACATAACCCTTAGCCCCGGCTTCCAGGGATTCGATCACCATCCGCTCCTGTCCCAGAGCGGTCACCATGACGATGCGGGCATCGGGGAATTCGGCAACGATGGCGGCGGTCGCCTCCATCCCGTCCATGTCGGGCATGGAAATATCCATGGTCATCAGGTCGGGTCGATGCTCGCGGTACGCCTCGATAGCCTCGCGGCCGGTAGCCGCGGTGGCGACCACCTGATGTCCAAGCCCTTCAATCAAGACAAGGAGCTTCTTGACCGTAATTATCGAATCATCAGCGACAATCACCTTTAGTGGCATTATATGCACTTCTGTAGTATATTTGTTACTGGCCGCAGTAAAGCGGAGACTGCAAAAGTATTGCGGAAAATTAGTTGGCGCTGCAATTGGATTTTCCTGGGGTATTTCAATTTCCAATTTATGATTGAGTGTAGGTGTGGCTTCCTGTGCTGATGGTTGGGGGGAAAGAAAAAGGCCGGACGCTGGCGTCCGGCCTTGAAGTTTGGCTCGTGAAGGGAGACTCGAGCGATCTCGGCAGAGGAGTCGGGGACCGGAATCGCCAGCCGTCGGGAGCCGCCGACGGCTAAAGGATGGCTTCGTCCACTCCCATGACGGTGGCCGAGCCGGCAATGATGGTCCGCTCCAGGGCGGCGGCCTGGGGCAGGGTGTGTTCGGCGTAGAAATGGGCGGTGGCCAGCTTGGCGGCATAGAAGCCGTCGTGGTCGCGCCCGGCATCCATGGCGGCCTTGGCGACCTTGGCGGCCAGGGCGACCTGCTGTCCGCCAACCAAGATTCCCGTCAGGTCGAGCATCGGTACGGCCGCTGCGGCGGCCAGGCGCGGGTCCTCGCCGGTCTGCCCCACCAGCCAGTTGACCGCGCGAGCGGCGGCGGCGGCGGCTTCGGACAGCCTTGTTCCCACGGCCTGCAGCGAGGCGAGCCCGTCGGCCGACAACTCGGCGGCCAAGGCGGCAATCTCGGCCAGCAGGGTGTGGGCGAAGGCGCCCTTGTCGCGCAGGATCTTGCGATAGACCAGATCGTTGGCCTGGATGGCGGTGGTGCCTTCGTAGATGGTGGTGATGCGGGCGTCGCGCAGGTGCTGGGCGGCGCCGGTTTCCTCGATATAGCCCATGCCGCCGTGGACCTGGACACCCAGCGAGGCGATATGCTGGCCCAGTTCGGTGCACCAGCCCTTGGCGATGGGGGTGAGGAACTCAAGGCGCTGGCTGGCCTCGTAGCGGGCGTTGGGCTCGGGGTGGTGATGGGCGATGTCGGAGAAGGCGGCGGCCGTGTAGTGGATGCCGCGCATGGCTTCGATGCCGCTCTTCATGGTCATCAGCAGGCGGCGCACATCGGGGTGGTGGACGATGCTGGCCGGGCCGGAACCGGTCCAGCCCACCGGCTTGCCCTGCACGCGGTCGCGGGCATAGTTGCGGGCCTGCTGGTAGGCGCGCTCGGCGATGGCCAGACCCTGCAGGCCGACGGCCAGACGGGCGTGGTTCATCATCACGAACATGTATTCCAGGCCGCGATGGGGCTGGCCCACCAATTCGCCCAGGGCGCCTTCGTGGTCGCCGAAGCTCATCACCGCCGTGGGGCTGCCATGGATGCCCAGCTTGTGCTCCAGCGACACGCATTTGACGTCGTTGCGGCTGCCGTCGGGCAGCATCTTGGGCACCACGAACAGCGAGATGCCCTTGACCCCGGCGGGAGCGTCGGGCAGGCGGGCCAGCACCAGATGGATGATGTTGTCCGCCAGATCATGGTCGCCATAGGTGATGAAGATCTTCTGGCCGGACAGGCGGAACTTGTCGCCCTCGGGGGCGGCCTTGGTGCGGATGGCGGCCAGATCGGAACCGGCCTGGGGCTCGGTCAGGTTCATGGTGCCGGTCCATTCGCCGGTGACCATCTTGGGCAGATAATAAGCCTTCTGCTCCTCCGAACCGTACAGCGACAGGGCGTTGACGGCGCCCTGGGTCAGCATGGGGTTCAGCGTGAAGGCCATGTTGGCGGCCTGCCACATCTCGTGGACCGCGTGGTTGAACAGGTTGGGCAGACCCATGCCGCCGAAATCGGGCGAGAAGGGCAGGCCGTTCCAGCCGCCCTCGACGATGGTGGCCCAGGCGTCCTTCCAGCCCGGCGTGGTCCGCACCACGCCGTTCTCCTGCCGGGCGCCGTCCTCGTCGCCGGCCCGGTTCAGGGGGGACAGCACGCCCTCGGCGATGTGGCCCGCCTCGGTCAGGATGGAATCGGCGGTTTCCGAGGTGGCGTCCTCGAAGCCGGGCAGGGCGGTGATGGCGTCCAGGCCCACCACCTCTTCCATGGTGAAGCGGATATCGCGCAGCGGCGGAATGTAGGTGGTCATGGCTCAGGCTCCCAGCGCGTTGGAAAGGTCCGGCAACACCTTGAAGAGATCCGCGACCAGACCGTAATCGGCGACCTGGAAGATGGGGGCCTCTTCGTCCTTGTTGATGGCGACGATGACCTTGGAATCCTTCATGCCGGCCAGGTGCTGGATGGCGCCCGAGATGCCGACGGCGATGTAGAGGTCGGGGGCGACGATCTTGCCGGTCTGGCCCACCTGGAAGTCGTTGGGCACGAAGCCGGCGTCCACGGCGGCGCGCGAGGCGCCCACCGCGGCGCCCAGCTTGTCGGCCACGGCTTCCAGCAGGTGGAAGTTGTCGCCCGACTGCATGCCGCGACCGCCCGAGATGATGATCCGGGCCGAGGTCAGTTCCGGACGCTCGGACTTGGACAGCTGGCTGCCGACGAAGGACGACAGGGCCGGATCGGCGGCGGCCGACACGGCTTCCACGGCGGCGGAGCCGCCCTCGGCCTTGGCGGCCTCGAAGCCGGTGCCGCGCACGGTGATCACCTTGACCGCGTCCTTGGACTGCGCGGTGGCCAGGGCGTTGCCGGCATAGATGGGGCGCACGAAGGTGTCGGGCGACACCACGGCGGTGATCTCGGAGATCTGCGCCACGTCCAGCAGGGCGGCGACGCGGGGCGCCACGTTCTTGCCCCCCGTAGTGGCCGGCGCCAGGATGTGGGAATAGGACCCGGCAAGGCTCACCACCAGGGCGGCCAGCGGCTCGGCCAGATGGTTGGCGTAAAGGGCGGCGTCGGCCGACAGCACCTTGGCGACGCCCGCCACCTTGGCGGCGGCCTCGGCCACCGCGCCGATGCCCGAGCCGGCCACCAGCACATGCACGTCGCCGCCGATCTTGGAAGCGGCGGAAACGGTGTTCAGCGTGGCGGATTTGAGAGCGCCGCCTTCATGTTCCGCGATAACCAGAATGGTCATGTCTTTTCGTTCCTTGTCCTGGCCACGTCGGGGCTTCCGCCCCGCACCCCGACCGGGGAAGACCCCGGACCCCTTTTGAATTCAAAGGGGGTTTGGGGCATCGCCCCAAATGGGTCCGGGCAATCGCCCGGTCGTGCCGTCAGATCACCTTGGCTTCGTTCTTCAGCTTGTCGACCAGGGCGGCCACGTCGGCCACCTTGATGCCGGCGCTGCGCTTGGGCGGCTCGGCCACCGACAGCGTCACTAGGCGCGGCGCCACGTCGACGCCCAGATCGGCCGGCGACACCGTGTCGATGAGCTTCTTCTTGGCCTTCATGATGTTGGGCAGCGAGGCATAGCGCGGCTCGTTGAGGCGCAGGTCGGTGGTCACCACCGCCGGCAGCTTCAGCGACACCGTCTCCAGCCCGCCGTCCACCTCGCGGGTGACGGTGATGGCATCGGCGCCGATCTCCACCTTGCTGGCGAAGGTGCCCTGGGCACAGCCCAGCAGCGCCGCCAGCATCTGGCCGGTCTGGTTGGAATCGTCGTCGATGGCCTGCTTGCCCAGGATGATCAGCCCGGGAGCCTCCTTGGCCACCAGCGCCTTCAAGACCTTGGCCACGCCCAGGGGCTGGACCTCGTCATCGGTCTGGACCAGCACGCCACGGTCGGCGCCCATGGCCAGCGCCGTGCGCAGCGTCTCCGACGCGGCGGCCGGGCCGATGGAGACCACCACCACTTCCGTGGCCTTGCCCGCTTCCTTGAGGCGAACCGCCTCCTCAACCGCGATCTCGTCGAACGGGTTCATGGAGAACTTCACGTTTTGGGTCTCGACGCCCGAACCGTCCGACTTCACCCGAATCTTCACGTTGTAATCGATCACACGCTTGATCGCGACGAGTACCTTGGTCATCACAGCTCCTTGGCCTTCTGGCGCAGCATGAACTTCTGGACCTTGCCGGTGGAGGTCTTGGGCAGACCGCCGAACACGATGGTCCTGGGGACCTTGAAGTGGGCCATGCGTTCGCGGCAGAAGGTGATGATATCGGCTTCGGTGGCCTCGGCGCCATCCTTCAGAGCGATGAAGGCGCAGGGCGTTTCACCCCATTTCTCGTCGGGCCGGGCCACCACGGCGGCTTCCAGCACGGCAAGATGGGCATAAAGGATGTCTTCCACCTCGATGGACGAGATGTTCTCGCCACCCGAAATGATGATGTCCTTGGAGCGGTCCTTGATCTCGATATAGCCGTCGGGATGGCAGACGGCCAAATCGCCAGTGTGGAACCAGCCGCCGGCGAAAGCCTCCTCGGTGGCCTTTTCGTTCTTGAGATAGCCCTTCATGACGTTGTTGCCGCGCATGAAGATCTCGCCCACCGTCTTGCCGTCCTTAGGCGCGGGCTCCAGGCTGATGGGATCGGCGATCATCAGGCCTTCCAGCATGGGGCCGCGCACGCCCTGGCGCGCCTTGATCTGGGCCTTCTCGTCGATGGAAAGGCCGTTCCACTTGTCGTGCCAGACGCACTGGACGGTGGGGCCGTAGCACTCGGTCAGGCCGTAGACGTGGGTCACTTCCCAGCCCATGCGCTCCATGCCGGCGATGACGGGGGCGGGCGGGGCGGCGCCGGCGGTCATCACCTTGACGGCGTGGCTGATGCCCTCCTTGAGGGCGGCGGGCGCATTGTTGATCATGTTGAGCACGATGGGCGCGCCGCAGAAATTGGTCACCTTCTCGTCGCGGATGGCGCCCATGATGGCGTCGACGCGCACATGGCGCAGGCAGACGCTGGTTCCGGCCACCACCGCCATGGTCCAGGGGAAGCACCAGCCGTTGCAGTGGAACATGGGCAGCGTCCACAGGTAGACCGTGTTGTCGCCCATCTGCCAGGACAGTGCATTGGACACCGCGTTGAGGTGGGCGCCGCGATGGTGATAGACCACGCCCTTGGGGTTGCCGGTGGTGCCCGAGGTGTAGTTCAGGGCGATGGCCTGCCACTCGTCGGTGGGCAGGGTCCAGGGCGCCTCGGAGGCCGCTTCGTCGAGAAGCTGCTCGTAATTCTTTTCGCCCAGCAATTCGCCGCCCTTGAACTGGGGATCGTCGATGTCGATCACCGGAATGGTGCGGCCCAGCGCGGCCAGGGCCTTCTTGACCACGGGCGAGAACTCGCGGTCGGTGATGAGGATCTTGGCCTCGGCGTGGTTGAGGATGAAGGTGATGGCGTCGGCGTCGAGACGGGTGTTGATGGCGTTCAGGACGGCGCCGGTCAGCGGCACGCCGAAATGAGCTTCGAAGGTCTCGGGGGTGTTGGCGCCCATCAGCGCCACGGTATCGCCCAGGCCGATGCCGCGCGCCGTCAGCGCGGCGGCCAGCTTGCGGCAACGCACGAAGGTCTCGGCCCAGGTGCGGCGCACCGGGCCGTGGATGACGGCCAGACGGTCGGGCCACACGGCGGCGGCGCGCTCGAGGAAGGTGAGCGGCGTCAGCGCCACGAAGTTGGCGGCGTTCCTGTCGAGGCCCAGTTCATACGGATTCGAGGACATTTAAGGACTCTCCCTTCCAATATTTTGCCCAAAGGTCTAGCCGCTTGTCGTTGCCCAAGTGTCTCCGGATTCTAACGAATTGTTTCCGCTGGACGGGAGGGGCTGATTTCAGGCAATCAGGATGCCTGATTTATCGACGGAGGGGGCGATGGGGATTCTGCGCAATGGTCTGATGCCGGCCGCCTGTGTCGTGATGCTGATCCTTCCCGCCCAGGCTGCCGACATCAAGCCCCGGGTCAGGGAGCTTGTGACCGAGCGCTGCTCCCTGTGCCACGGCGTCGATGGCGAGGCGGCCACTTCGGTCTATCCCCGTCTGGCCGCCCAGAACGAGACCTATGTGGTCAAGCAGCTCAAGGATTTCCGCGATGGACGGCGCAAGGGCACCATGAACGAGATGGCCAAGGACCTGACCGACGACGAGATCGCCGGGCTGGCCGGTTATTTCAGCGGCAAGAAGCCCCAGTCCCGGCGCCCTTCCGATCCCGATTTCGCCGCCGTGGGCAAGTACATCTTCCACAGCGGCAACCGCTATTCCGGCATCGCCCCTTGCGCCTCGTGCCATGGCGAGGCGGGGCGGGGCACCGAGCAATTGCCGCGTCTGGCGGGGCAGCACCCGGCCTATGTGGAGGGGCAGTTGATGGAATTCGTGTCGGGCTCGCGCACCAATGACAAATCCATCATGCACGCCGTCGCCACCAAGCTGACCACCTTGGAGATGAAGGCGGTGGCGAGCTATATCGGCGGGCTGGAATAGGGGGCGAAGGGGCAGGGCGCCGCCCTGCACCCGCCAGGGACTCGGTCCCTGGACCCTATTCCCGATAATCCAAGGGATCAAAGGGCCAAGGCCCTTTGCCGGTGTGGGCGGAGCCCACGAGGAACCTGAGTTATTCCCAGCGCACGTCGGCGGAGAACAGGTAGCCGGCGCCATAGACCGTCTTGATCAGGCGGGGCGATTTGGGGTCGGCCTCGATCTTCTTCCTGATGCGCGAAATGCGCACGTCGATGGCGCGATCAAAGGCGATGTCGTCCTTTTCCGGCTCGGCGCCCTGCAATTGCTCACGCGACAGCACCCGCTTCGGCGCCCGGAGCAGGGCGGTCAGCAGTACCGCCTCGGCGGCGGTCAGGGTCTCCTGCCGTCCATCGGCATGGGTGAGGCTGAGGTCGCCGGATTCGAAGACCCAATCGGCGAACACCGCCCGGGTGGTGACGGGGGCGCCGGTGGCGGCCAGCTGGTCACGGCGGCGGATGACCGAATTGACGCGGGCCACCAGTTCGCGGGGCTCGAAAGGTTTGACGATGTAGTCGTCGGCCCCCAGCTCCAGGCCCAGTACCCGGTCGGAGACGCCGCCGCGCCCGGTCAGGATGATCACCCCGAAGCGCACGTCCTCCCATAGCTCGCGCACCAGGGTCAGCCCGTCCATGTCGGGCAGGCCGAGATCGACGATGCACAGATCGGGCGGATCGCGGCGGATGGCCTGGCGGGCCAGGGCGCCACTGGCCAGGGGGGTCACGTGATAGCCGTAGCCCTCCAGCACCTGACGCAGCAAGGCGCGGATGTCCGGTTCGTCGTCGACGACGTAGATACGTTTTCTGCTGCCACCCATTCTCTCTTCAACGCCCCTCATGCGCAGGGAAGGCCATCTCCGTGGCCCTTGGCTCAAGCCGCGTCCGACGGCTCCGTCGTCCGGGCGACGGCGGCGGCCAGGTCGGATCTGTCCCATGGCTTTCGCAATATGACCAGATCATCGGCTTCGGGGCTAGTGTCGAAGGAGAATCCGCTGATGAGAATCACGCGGATGGAGGGGCGCTCGGCGCGGATGCGCCCGGCCAGCTCGATGCCGCTCATGCCGGGCATGACGATGTCGGAGACCACCAGGGACAGGCCCTCGATCTGGCCGAACAGGTCGGCGGCCTCGTCACCGCTTTCCGCCTCCACCACCGAGAAGCCCAGATCCACCAACTGGCCGCGCAGCACGGCGCGCACATCCGCATCGTCCTCGGCGATCAGGGCCAACTGGCCTTGCCACAGCGACGGCGAGGGGGCTGCTTCTTCCGCTTCGCCTTCCACCGCCACCGGGGCGGCACGGGGCAGCAGGATGGTGACGGTGGAGCCCATTCCCAGGCGGCTGTCCAGGGTGATGTAGCCCTTGGACTGCTTGACGAAGCCGTAGACCATGGAAAGCCCCAGGCCCGAGCCCAGGCGCTTGGTGGTGAAGAACGGTTCGAAGGCCCGGGTCATGGCTTCGGGGGCGAAGCCCAGGCCGTTGTCGGAGACCCGGACCTCCAGGTAATCGTCGGGCTCTACCTGCTCGTCGAAGGTCAGCGGATCGGTGACCCGACGCAGGCGGACGTCCATCTCCAGCCGGCCGCCATCGGGCATGGCGTCGCGGGCATTCAGCGCCAGATTGATCAGGGCGTTCTCCAGCTGGTTGGCATCGGCGATGGCCCAGCATTCGCCGCCTTCGTCGGGAATGGTGATGGTGATGGAGGACGGCAGCGAGCGCGACAGCAGTACCGAGACTTCCCGCACCAGGGCGGAAACGTCCACCGGCTGGGGCTTCAGGGGCTGCTGGCGCGAAAAGGCCAGCAGGCGCGAGGTGATGTCGGCGCCTCGGCGGCTGGCCCGTACTGCCGGCTCCAGATAGGAATCGAGTCCGTCGATCTCGGCGTAGCGGTCCCGCGCCGCCGCCAGATTGCCGAGAATCACCGACAGCAGGTTGTTGAAGTCGTGGGCCAGTCCGCCCGACAACTGGCCCACCGCCTTCATGCGCTGGGCCTCCATCAGCTGGGTCTCGGTGGCTTTTTCCGCCGAGATGTCCAGTGCCAGCACGAACATGGCGGTCACCGCGCCGTTGGCCGCCAGTTGGGGGATCAGGGTGTTGCGGGTGGTGACGGTGTGCCCGTCGGGATGGGGAAAGCTGTAGGTAAAGGTGACTTCCTCTCCCGCCCAGGTGCGCTCCATATGGGCCTGGATGGCGGCATGGGCGAAGCGGCCGATGGCCGAGCGCAGGTCGCGGCCGATCAGCTCGGCGGCATCCTGGCGCACCAGTTCGGCCCAGCCCCGGTTGACGAAGCGGATGATCTCGTCGCGGCCCAGATAGGCGATAGCCGCCGGAATGGCGTCGAGGATCAGGCGGCGGCGGGTCTCGGCCTCTTCCAGCTCGTTGGTGCGCTCCTGCACGCGGGTGTCCAGCGTCGAGATGTCGTCCTTGACCCGGCGGACCATGGCGTCCAGCGCCTCGGCCAGCAGCCCGATCTCGTCGTCGCGGCGGATGCCGCTTTGGGCATCCAGATTGCCGGCCTGCACCTGCTCGGCGGTCTCGGCCAGACGGTTGAGCGGCCGGGTCAGCCAGTCCACCGCCAGATAGCCCAGGGCGCCCGCCACCACCATCAGAGCCAGGGCGATGGTCACCAGCCGGTTGCCCAGCACGGCGGAGGACCGCTTCAACTCGTCCACATAGACCGAGGAGGCGATGTACCAGTCGAAGCCCTTGAAGTGGCGGACCCAGGAAATCTTCTCGTAGGCGTAATTGCCCGGATCGGAGGGCTTGTCCCACAGATAGGTCAGCGGCCGGTCGCTGTCGGCCGCCGCCATCAGTTCCTCGCTGATGGGGCGCCCGGTGGCGGGGTCGATTCTCGTCCCGAAATCCTGCCCTTCGATATTGGCATTCGGGTGGATGATCATGGTCTTGGCCGCGTCGAAGATATAGACGTAGCCGGTCCGGGCGATGCGGATGTTGCGCAGCGCCTGACGCAGGTCCTCCACCGCCTCGGCCTTGCGGCGCTCCACCTCGCGGTCGATGTCGTCCAGATAGGCTCCGGTACCGATCACCAGGCCGCGATTGGGCATGTCGATGAAGTAGGACAGCTTCTCGCTGGGCCGCGTCTCGCCCAGGCGCTGCCAGGGATAGGTATGAAAGCCTTCACCCTTCTCCCGCGCGATGGCGATGATGGTGGGCAGGATGGCGCGGCCGTCCGGCCCCTGGACGCGTGAGGCGTCGCGGCCCTGGAACTCCGGGTCGGGATGGGAGCGGATCACCGAATTGTAGTCTGTCACCCAGATATAGTCGTTATTGCCCCATTTGAAGGCGCGCAGCCCGTCGAAGGCGAGGCGGCGGGCCTCGGCCTCGCTGATCTCGCCCTTGTCGGCGCGGGCGAAGACGTGATCCAGATAGGAGGCGGCCAGGGAGACGACGTTCCTGAGCTGCGCCTTGTAGGACTCCACCGTCATGGCGCGGCGGTCCTCCAGGCTGACGTCGATCTTGCCGGTCATGACGAAGACGTTGTCGAGGATGGTGCGGCTGGCGTTCAGTTCGATCTCGTAGGCCTTCTCCTCGATCAGCGGCACGGAAAAGACGTAGATGGCCGCCGCGAACAACGCCACGGCGGCGAGGATGGCCGAGAACAGCCGGAAGAACAGGCGGGAGCGGATCATCTAATCCGGCCTGTCATCCCGACGACCGACGGGAGGAGGGATCTCATCCTGGTACGACATGTCAGTTCCGGCAATGGCACGACAAACGGGGATCCCTCGCGGGGGCTCGGGAGGACAGGATGAGTGTCACGTCAAAGCGCGGCCCATTCAACCGCCCTGTGGCCCCGCATGGCTGTATCCCGGCTACAATTCGTAACGATTGGGGAAAAGTTCGGCAAAGCTCCTTTGATAGGTGAGGGACACAAATAAGTACCTTTCGGAGGGGACATGTCTGACGCAGACACCTATGCGCGGGTTCGCCAGAACCCGAAATTCCATGAACTGGTCAAGAAGCGTACCCGCCTGGCGGTCACCTTGTCGGTGATCGTGCTGGGCTCCTACTACGCCTTCATGATGGTTGTCGCTTTCGCGCCGGGAATCCTGCGCACGCCGTTGTCCCAGGGGTCGAACCTGACCGTGGGCGTGCCGGTGGGCGCCGCCATCATCGTGGTGTCTTGGCTGCTGACCGGGCTGTACTCGCACTTCGCCAACGGCGAGTTCGAGGAGCTGAACAAGGACGTGGTGCGCGAGGTGCTGGAATAATGAAGCGGATTCTCCCCATCCTGCTGGCGCTGGCGGTTCCCACCGCTGCCCTGGCCGGTCCCGGCGACCTCGGCGGTTCCGAGAAGCAGCCGATCAACGTCACCGCCATCGCCATGTTCTTCGCCTTCGTCATGGGCACGCTGGGCATCACCTATTGGGCGTCCAAGCGCACCAAGTCGGCGTCCGACTTCTACACGGCGGGCGGCGGCATCACCGGCTTCCAGAACGGTCTGGCCATCGCTGGCGACTATATGTCGGCCGCGACCCTGCTGGGCCTGTCCTCCATGGTGTTCGCCACCGGCTTCGATGGCTTCATCTATACCATCAGCTTCTTCGTCGGCTGGCCGATCATCCTGTTCCTGCTGGCCGAGCGCCTGCGGAACCTGGGCCGCTACACCTTCGCCGACATCGCCTCCTACCGTCTCGACCAGTCCAAGGTGCGCACCTTTGCCGCCATGGGCTCGCTGACCGTGGTGTGCTTCTACCTGATCGTCCAGATGGTCGGCGCCGGTCAGCTGATCAAGCTGCTGTTCGGCCTGGATTATGCCGTGGCGGTGATCATCGTCGGCGTGCTGATGGTGGTCTATGTCACTTTCGGCGGCATGATCGCCACCACCTGGGTGCAGATCATCAAGGCCTGCCTGCTGCTGGGCGGCGGCGTGCTGCTCTGCGCCCTGGCGCTGTCCAAGTTCGGCTTCAGCCTGGAAAACGTCGCCGCCAAGGCGGTGGAGTCCCATAAGGCGGGCGTCAAGATCATGGGCCCCGGCACCATGCTGGCCGATCCGGTTTCGGCGGTGTCGCTGTCGCTGGGTCTGGTGTTCGGCACCGCCGCGCTGCCGCACATCCTGATGCGCTTCTTCACCGTTCCCAACGCCAAGGAAGCGCGCAAGAGCGTGTTCGTGGCCTCGGGCTTCATCGGCTTCTTCTTCCTGATCGTCTGCATTCTCGGCCTGGCCGCGGTCAGCATCGTCGGCACCGATCCGCAGTTCTTCGAAGGCGGCAAGGTGGGCGGCAAGCTGCTGGGCGGCGGCAACATGCCGGTGATGCATCTGGCCAAGGCCCTGGGCGGCGACATCTTCCTGGGCTTCCTGTCGGCGGTGGCCTTCGCCACCATCCTGGCGGTGGTGTCGGGTCTGGCCCTGGCCGGCGCCTCGGCCATCGCCCACGACATCTATGCCCGCGTCATCCGCAAGGGTCACGCCACCGAGGCCGAGGAGATGCGAGTCTCCAAGCTCTCCTCGCTGGTGCTGGGCGTGGTCGCGGTGATTCTGGGCATCATGTTCGAGAAGCAGAACGTCGCCTTCTTGGTGGGCCTGACCTTCGGCATCGCGGCCTCGGCCAACTTTCCGGTGCTGTTCCTGTCCATGTACTGGCGGGGCCTGACCACCAAGGGCGCCCTGTGGGGCGGCATTGCCGGCCTGGTGTCGGCGGTGACCTGCGTGGTGCTGTCCAAGGCCGTGTGGGTGGTGGTGCTGAACAACCCGGCGCCCATCTTCCCCTACGAGCATCCGGCCCTGTTCTCCATGACGCTGGCCTTCCTGGTCACCATCGTGGTCTCCAAGCTGGACGGCAGCGAAACCGCCAAGGCGGAGAAGGCTCTGTTCGACGACCAGTATGTCCGCGCCCAGACGGGAATCGGTGCGGCCAGCGCCTCGAATCATTAATGGTCCGATCCGGCCGGCGACATCGTCGGCCGGTGAATCGGCCCATCAAACTCACTAGTTACCTCCCGCAAACTGCGAGCCCCGCCGGAGTTCTTCTCCGGCGGGCTTTTTTTTGAGCATTGCCCGTTGACAAGGCACTCCCGGGACCGGAAATATCGGCCCCGCGCGGGACGGCGGCGAGCGGCCCGGCATCAGGCTTCCTGGCTGGGGGACAAGGTCATGCGCATTTCCTTTACGGCTGTCGCGGTGTCGCTGATTGCCGCGGCTGTGTCTTCGGTTTCCGGAGCCCAGGCGGCGGAAGACAAGGTGCTGAACGTCTACAACTGGTCGGACTACATCGCGCCCGACACGCTGGAGAAGTTCACGGCCCTGACCGGCATTAAGGTCAATTACGACGTCTACGACAGCAACGAGGTGCTGCAGGCCAAGCTGCAGGCCGGCAAGTCGGGCTATGACGTGGTGTTCCCCTCGGCTTCGCCCTTCCTGGCCAACCAGATCAAGGCCGGCATCTACCGCAAGCTCGATCGCTCCAAGCTCAGCAATTACGGCAACCTGGACGCCCAGGTGATGGTGACCCTGAACCGGGCCGCCGATCCCGGCAACCTCTACGCCATTCCCTATGCCATCTCGCCCACCGGCTTCGCCTACAACGTGGACAAAGTGGCCAAGGCGGGCAAGGACATGCCCCTGGACAGCTGGGCGGCGCTGTTCGACCCGGCCCAGGTCGCCAAGCTGAAGGGCTGCGGCGTCAGCCTGCTTGACGCTCCCACCGAGGTGTTTCCGGCGGCCCTGACCTATCTGGGCAAGAACGGCGCCTCGCTGGACTCCGCCGATCTCAAGGCGGCGGCCGAGGCGGTGACCAAGGTGCGGCCCAGCATCAAGTATTTCCACTCGTCCAAGTTCATCAACGATCTGGCCAATGGCGACATCTGCATGGCGCACGGCTATGTGGGCGATCTGGTCCAGTCGCGCAACCGTGCCGCCGAGGCCGGCAAGGGCGTCAACATCAAGATCGTCATTCCCAAGGAAGGCGCGGTGATCAACATCGATTCCATGGTGATCCCCGCCGATGCGCCCCATCCGGAAAACGCGCACAAGTTCATCGATTTCATGATGAAGCAGGAGGTGGCGGCGGGCTTTTCCAACACCACCGGCTACGGCAATCCCATTCCGGGGTCGCGGAGCCTGATCCGCAAGGAAATCCAGGAGGACCCGGTGATCTTCCCGTCCGAGCAGGTGACGGCCAAGCTGTACCAGGTTCCGCCGGCGGACATGGCCAAGGAGCGCGAGCGCACCCGCCTGTGGACCACCGTCAAAACGGGTCGCTGAGGGCATGGCGCAGGCGGCGGTCAAGCGGGAGGTGACGGCTCCCTGGAACGATCCCCAGGCGGTCCCGCTGATCCGCTTTGAAGGAATATCCAAGCGGTTCGGCGACTTCACCGCCGTCGAGCATGTGGACCTCGCCATTCACAAGGGCGAGTTCTTTTCGCTGCTCGGCGCCTCGGGTTGCGGCAAGACCACGCTTTTGCGCATGCTGGCCGGATTCGAGATTCCCACCACCGGGCGGATTCTCATCGACGGCCAGGATGTCACCGAGGTGCCGCCCTATGAGCGGCCGGTGAACATGATGTTCCAGTCCTACGCCCTGTTCCCCCATATGAGCGTGGCCGACAACATCGCCTTCGGCCTGAAGCAGGATGGCCTGGCCAAGCCGGTGATCAAGGACAAGGTGGCCGCCGCCCTGGAGTTGGTCCAGATGGGCCGTTTCTCGGGGCGCAAGCCGCACCAGCTTTCGGGCGGCCAGCGCCAGCGCGTGGCGCTGGCCCGCTGCCTCGCCAAGGAGCCCAAGGTGGTTCTGCTGGACGAGCCGCTGGCGGCGCTGGACAAGAAGCTGCGCGAGGCCACCCAGCTGGAACTGGTCAACATCCAGGACCGGGTGGGGATCACCTTCGTCATGGTCACCCACGACCAGGGCGAGGCCATGACCATGTCGAGCCGCATCGGCGTGATGAATGCCGGGTGCATCGAGCAGGTGGGAAGCCCGGTGGATATCTACGAATATCCCGGCACCCGCTTCGTCGCCGATTTCATCGGGGCCGCCAACATGTTCCAGGGCAGCGTCAGGGGCGGCGAGGGGGCTCTCGCCATCGCCTGCCCCGAACTGGAGCATGATCTGTCGGTCACCGAGGCCGGCGCCGTGGCGGCGGGGACACCCGTTACCGTCATGGTCCGGCCGGAAAAGGTGATGATCGCCCGCGACAAGCCCGCATCCGGCCTGAACTGGGCCGAGGGCGTGGTCAGCGACATCGCCTATCTGGGCGACGTCTCCATCTATCACGTCCGCCTCGCCTCGGGCCGCAAGATCCAGGCGCTGCGCACCAACCTGCACCACGGCGAGGAAAGCCGGCTGACCTGGGAGGACCCGGTGTTCCTGGCCTGGCACCCGGCCGATTCCCTGGTGCTGACCAAATGAAGACCCTGCTGGAGGGCAGGGGGGGCCGATTCCTGGTGGGGCTGGCGCCCTATGCCTGGCTGCTGCTGTTCTTCCTGGTGCCTTTCCTGATCGTCCTCAAGATCAGCCTGTCCGAGCCGCAGATGGGCATTCCGCCCTATATGCCGCTGATCGACTGGGCCGAGGGCGCTTTCAAGGGAACGCTGGCCGGCTACAACACGCTGCTGGGCGACAATCTCTATCTGCTGGCCTATCTCGGCTCGCTGAAACTGGCGGGGATCTCGACCCTGGGCTGCCTGCTGCTGGGCTATCCCGCCGCCTATGCCATCGCCCGGGCGCCGCAAAGCCGGCGTCAGGCGCTGCTGATGCTGGTCGCCTTGCCGTTCTGGACCTCGTTCCTGATCCGCGTCTATGCCTGGATCGGCATCCTGAAGAACGAAGGCCTGCTCAACATGGCGCTGCAGGCCTTGGGGCTGATTTCCGAGCCGCTGCAGATTCTCGAGACCTCGACGGCGGTGGTGATCGGCATGGTCTATTCCTACCTGCCGTTCATGATCCTGCCGCTCTACGCCACCTTGGAGAAGATGGACCTGTCGCTGCTGGAGGCTGCCGCCGATCTGGGGTGCCGGCCGTTCAAGGCGTTTCTGGCCGTCACCTTGCCGCTGTCCATGCCCGGCGTGATCGCCGGCTGCATGCTGGTGTTCATCCCGGCTGTGGGCGAGTTCGTCATTCCCGACCTGCTGGGCGGCCCCGACACGCTGGTGATCGGCAAGGTGCTGTGGGCCGAATTCTTCGACAACCGCGACTGGCCGACGGCTTCGGCGGTGGCGGTGGCCATGCTGGTGCTCCTGGTGGTGCCCATCATGGTGTTCCAGCACTTCGAGGCCAAGCGGCAGGAGCGCGGGGAATGAAGAATCGCGGCTTTGCCCTTTATACCGCCCTGGCGCTGGTCTACGCCTTTCTCTACCTGCCGATCGCACTGCTGGTGATCTATTCCTTCAACGCCTCCAAGCTGGTGACGGTGTGGGGCGGTTTTTCCACCAAGTGGTATGGCGAGCTGCTCCATGATGCCCAGGTGCTGGATGCCGCCTGGCTGTCGCTGAAGATCGCCTTCCTCAACGCCTGCCTCGCCACCGCGCTGGGGACCATGGCGGCGGTGGTGCTGGTGCGGTTCCGGCGCTTTTCCGGCCGCGCCCTGTTCACCGGCATGGTCTCGGCGCCGCTGGTGATGCCGGAGATCATCACCGGCCTTGCTCTGCTGCTGCTGTTCGTCGGCATGGAGAATCTGCTGGGCTGGCCCGACGGGCGGTCCATGACCACCATCGTCATCGCCCATGTCACGTTCAGCCTGTCCTTCGTCACCGTGGTGGTGCGCTCGCGCCTCGCCCAGATGGACCTGTCGCTGGAGGAGGCGGCCATGGACCTGGGCGCCCGGCCGCTCACCGTCTTTTTCTCCATCACCTTGCCGATCATCGCCCCAGCCCTGGCGGCGGGATGGCTGCTGGCCTTCACGCTGTCGGTGGACGACGTGGTGATCTCCGCCTTCGTCTCGGGTCCCGGCGCCACGCCGTTGCCCATCGTCATCTTCTCCAAGGTGCGCCTGGGCGTCAGTCCGGAGATCAACGCCCTGGCCACCATCGTCGTCGCGCTGGTGGGCGTCGCCATCGCCGTGGCGGGCCGGGTGATGATGACCAGGGAGAAGCAGGGCGGGTGAGCCTTTTTCTCGTCCAGACGGCGCTGATCATCGGCTTGCCTTATGCCGTGTGGCGGCTGGGGCTGATCGGCCGCCTGATGCCGCTGGCCGCCGTGCAGATGGCCGTGGGCATCGCCCTGGGGCCGAGCCTGCTGGGCTGGGTGGCCCCGGATGTCTCGGCGCGGCTGTTTCCGCCGGAATCGCTGGTCGCCCTGGAAGGGCTGGTGCGGCTTGCCGTGGTCTTCTTCGCCTTCTCCATCGGCCTGCATTTCGATCTGGCGCAGATCAGGGGGCAGGGGCGCTGCTTCACCGTGCTGGCCCTGTCCAGCGTGGTGGTGCCGACCCTGGCGGGGGCGGCGGGGGGCTGGTGGCTGTTCGCCGCCGTTCCGGGCGCGGCCGGGGGGCTGGCAAGCCAGTCCCTATTCGCCGCCGCCATGGGTATCGCCGCCGGAGTGACGGCGCTGCCCGTCCTGGGCGCCGTGGTGCGCGAGATGGGGCTCGAACGTCACAAGGTGGGCGTGATGGCCCTGGGCGCGGCGGCGTTCAACGATGCTGCCCTATGGGTCGCCGTGGCTCTGCTGCTGGCGATCAGCCATGGCGGCGACCCCTGGGAGGCCGGGCTGGTGGCCCTGGGCGCTCTGCTGTTCGCCGGGGCGATGGTGACGGTGGTGCGTCCGCTGCTGCGCCGCCTGTTCGCCCGCGCCGAGGCCAGCGGCAAGGTTGGCGCCGGCGACGTGGTGATCCTCACGGTCGGGCTGGCCTTGGCCGCGCTGATCTGCGAGATCATCGGCCTGCATGCGGTGATCGGCGCCTTCCTGTTCGGGGCGGTGATGCCCCGGCGGGTGGCCCAGGCCATCGTCGGCAGTTTCGAGACCTTCGTGCAGGTGGTGCTGCTGCCGTTCTTCTTCATCTCGGTGGGGCTGAAGACCCATGCGGCGCTGGGCGGCGGGGCGGCGGCCATCTTCTGGGTGATGAGCGCGGCGGCGATCCTGGGCAAGCTGGCCTCGGCGCTGCCCGCCTGGATGGGCGGCTGCACCGGGCGGGAAGCCCTGACGCTGGGCGGGCTGCTGACCTGCAAGGGACTGATGGAACTGGTGGTTCTCACCCTGCTGGCCGAAGCCGGTCTGATCTCCCAGACCAGCTTCGGGGCCATGGTGCTGATGGCGCTGTTCGCGACCGTGATGACCAAGCCGCTGGCATCGGTGGGCTGCCGCCCACACCCGCCCGGAGGAAAATCCTCCGAACCTCCTTTTCATTCATAAATAAACGGAGGGTTCGGGAGGCATGCCTCCCGATCGGGGGCCGGGGCGGAAGCCCCGCATCTCTCCGTTCAGAACTCCTTCTGCACCTTGGCCCGCAATTCCGCCGAGCGGGGGCTTTGGGTGTCGAGGGTTCCGTCGCTGCTGCCCATGCGGATGGATTCGGCGACCGAGTTCAGGCACTGCTCGTTGCGCAGCTCGTACTGGTCCAATTGCCACGAGGCGTTGCGGTTCTCGGCCATCAGCATGGCGGCCTCGGTCTGCAACTGGGTGGCCTCGGCGGCCAGACGGGCGGCATTGGCGGCCGATTTGGCGGACGGAGTCGAAGCCCCGGCCGCCGCCATCTGAGCGGAGGCGGCGGTGCGGTCGTCACCCTTCAGCCAGATATGAGCCCAAGCCTTCCAGGGCGCCGCGGCTTCGATGTCCAGGGCGTAGAGGACGGAATAGGCCACCGCCTGGGTGACGCTGAGGTCCTGGGTGCTCATGACTCGGTCCCTCCGGCCGCCGGAGCCTCGGGGGCGGCGCGGCGCTTGACGGTCTTGGGGTCGACGGTGATGGGGCGATAGATCTCGATGCGCGCCCCTTCCTCGACCACCGCGTCCAGGGCAGCGGCCTTGCCGAAGATTCCGACCTTCTGGGTCTCCAGATCGATCTCGGGGAACTGGTTGAGGATGCCCGACTTCTGGATGGCTTCCTTCACCGTGGTCCCCTCCGGCACGTCGATGGACAGCCACGACTGGCGGGAGGGGAGGGCGTAGACGACTCCGATCTTCATAATGTCCTGCTCTCCCTTAGACGCTGTGGGCGCCGGCCATCTTGATTTCCTTGCCGCCGGCAAGGTCGACCAGACGCTTGGCCACCACCATCAGCCCGGCGATCAGGAAGCCGCCCGGCGGCAGGATCAGCACCAGGATGCCCCAATCGGCCGGCATGACGCGCAGTTCCAGCAGCTTGGCCCAGGGGCCCAGCAGCAGGGCGGCGTCGGCGAACAGGGTGCCCTGGCCGATCATCTCGCGCACCGCGCCGATGGCGGTCAGCGCCAGGGTGAAGCCCAGGCCCATGAACAACCCGTCCAGGAAGGAGGGCAGCACCGGCTCCTTGGCGGCGAAGGCCTCCAGGCGGGCCAGCGGCAGGCAGTTGGAGACGATCAGCGGGATGAACAGGCCCAGCACCTTGTAAAGCTCGTGCATCCAGGCGTTCATGCCCAGGTCCACGAAGGTGACGTTGGCCGCCACGATCAGGATGTAGACCGGGATGCGCACCTCGTGGGTGACGTAGTTGCGGAACATGGCCACCATCAGGTTGGAGGCGGCCATCACCGCGGCGGTGGCCAGGCCCATGCCCAGGCCGTTGGTGGCGGTGCCGGTCATGGCCATGGTCGGGCACATGCCCAGCAGCATGCACAGCACGCCGTTGTTTTCCCACAATCCGTCCTTGATGATCCGTCCGTAGCTTGCAGACATCACTTCTTCTCCATCATGCGGGCCGAATTGGCGGCGAAGAATTCCAGGCCGTGGCGGATGCCGCCGACCACGGCGCGCGGCGTAATGGTGGCGCCGGAGAACTGGTCGAACTGGCCGCCGTCCTTCTTGACCTTCCACTTGTCCGCCGGAGGATTGCCGAGCGACAGTCCGGTGAAGCGGGTGATCCAGTCGGTCTTGGCGGCGTCGATCTTGTCGCCCAGGCCGGGAGTCTCCTTGTGGGAGATGACCCGCACGCCCAGCAGCTTGCCGTCGGGGGCGACGCCGATCATCAGCTTGACCGGGCCGCCATAGCCGCCCGAGGCATCCATCTCAAAGGCCACGCCGGTGACCTTGCCGTCCTTGATGGCGCGATAGACGATGGTCTCGGCCGGCGCGCCGGCATGCCCGCCCGCGGCGGGATTGGGCAGGGTGATGGCGTCGGTGACCGGATTGTTGTCGTGGATGGACTTGGGGATCACCTGGCCCAGCGAGTTCATCTTGTCTTCCAGGGCGCGTTCCTTGATGGGCGCCTTGGTGATGTCGTCGGTCAGCGCCAGCGCCACGCCGAAACCGGCGCAGAAGGTGCCGAGGATGACGGCGTGGACCCAGGTGGGCCGAATAGCGTGGCTCATTTGTCCCCCCTGACCGGCAGAGGCTCGCCCTTGCGGGTGCGCCCGAAGACGCGCGGCCGGAAATGTTGATCGAGAATGGGCGTCAGCGCATTCATCAGCAGGACGGCAAAGGCCACGCCCTCGGGATATCCGGCATAGGTGCGGATGATCCAGGTCAGCAGGCCGACACCGAACCCGAAGGCCAGCTGGCCCGACTTCGACACCGGCGAGGTGACGTAGTCGGTGGCGATGAAGAAGGCCCCCAGGAACGAAGCTCCCGACAGCAACTGGACCATGCCGCTGGTGTGGCGGGCCGGATCAAGGGTGCTGAAGATGGTTCCCATCAGGAACAGGGTCGCCAGCATGGACACCGGAATGTGCCAGCTGATGATCTTGCGCCACATGAGGAACAGGCCGCCCAGTAGGATCAGCGGCACCGCCGTCTCGCCCATGGAGCCGGGATGGAAGCCGATCATCATGTCGCCCAGGGACGGGAAGGACGACAGCGACTGGGTGACCGGAACGCCCTTGGACAGCTCGGTCTTGATGAAGCCCAGCGGTGAGGCGGTGCTGATGCCGTCCAGGGTGAAGCCGCGCCCGAAGGTGATGGTCAGCGACTCGGCCAGACCCGGCGAGCCGGGGGTGAACAGCGGCTTGGGGGTGACGAACGAGGTCATCTGCAGCGGGAACGAGACCAGCACCACCACGCGGCCGACCATGGCCGGGTTGAAGACGTTCTGGCCCAGGCCGCCGAAGGCGTGCTTGGCGAGGCAGACGGCGAAGACCGAGGCCACCACCGCCACCCACCAGGGCGCCCACGGCGGCAGCGACAGGGCCAGCAGCCAGCCGGTGATGGCCACCGAGCCGTCGCCCAGCGCCCGGTCGGGATTGCCGCCGCTGATGCGGATGCAGGCCGCTTCACACAGGGCGCAGGCGGCCATGGTGACCAGGAACAGGAAGATGGCGGGAAGGCCGAACAGCCACAGATTGTACAGCGTCGCCGGCGCCAGGGCCGCCAGGACCGTGAACATGGTCCGCTGGACGCTATTGGGGCCGTGGGTGAACGGTCCGCTCTTGTCGATCACGATACTCATGCGTTGGCCCCGCCTGCGGAGTTGGTTTGTGCCTGAGCGGCAGCCGCGGCCTCGGCGGCTTCCTTGGCGGCCTTGGCCTTGGCGGCGGCTTCGCGCTTGGCCTGGGCCTGGCGTTCGAGACGCGCGTTATGGGCCTCGACCAGCGACTTGGTCTGCTCGGTCTTGCGACGCTCGCGGTCCAGCGCCGCGATCTTGCCCTTGGCGTAATTGAAGAAGTGCACCAGGGGAATGTGCGACGGGCAGATATACGAGCACGAGCCGCACGACACGCAATCCTGCACGCCGATCTTGGCGGCGAGGTCCAGCTTGTCGTTGCGGATATAGCTGGCCATCTCCACCGGCACCAGGCCGCAGGGGCAATAGGTGACGCACGAGCCGCAGCGGATGCAGGGGCTGGGCGCGTGCTCGTTGGTTTCGGCCTGGGTCAGCGCCAGGATGCCCGAGGTCCCCTTGACCACCGCCACGTCGAGCGACGGCAGGGGCTGGCCCATCATGGGGCCGCCGGAGATGATGCGCTTGGCCGCCGCCGACACGCCGCCGCAGAAGTCGAGCAGCTCGCTCACCCTGGTGCCCAGCGGCACCTCGATGTTCTTCGGCTCGGCCACCGCGCCGCCGCTGACCGTGACGACGCGCGACAGCAGCGGACGGCCCAGGCGTACCGCCTGATGCACGGCCCGCGCCGTGGCGACGTTGTGCACCACCACGCCCACGTCGGCGGTCAGCTTGCGGGCGGGAGTCTCGCGCCCGGTGACCGCTTGGGTCAGGTGGCGCTCGGCGCCCATGGGGTATTGGACCGGCACGCCCACCACGTCGACATTGGGGGTCTTGGCGGCCTCGGCCTTCAGGGAGTCCACGGCCTGGGGTTTGTTGTCCTCCACGGCGATGATCACCTTGGGGGCGCCCAGGGCGTGGGCCATGATGCGGGCGCCGTCCACCACTTGCTCCGCGAATTCGCGCATGACGCGGTCGTCGCAGGTGAGGTAGGGCTCGCACTCGGCGCCGTTGAGCAGCAGGATTTCCAGCTTGTGCTGGTTGCCCAGGCCCAGCTTCACCGCCGAGGGGAAGGTGGCGCCGCCCATGCCGACGATGCCGGCCTCGGCGACGCGGGCCTTGATCTCGTTGGCCGAGGCGGCGAAGGGATCGGCAATGACCGGCATGGGCTCGGCCCATTCGTCCTTGCCGTCGGAATCCAGCACGATGGTCAGCTGGGGCAGGCCCGACGGGTGCGGCGCGGTCATCTCGGTGATGGCGGCGATGGTGCCCGAGGTGGGGGCGTGCAATGCGGCCGAGATGGCGCCCTGGGCCTTGGCCAGCAGCTGGCCCTTCTTGACCGTGTCACCTACGTTGACGGTGGTGTTGGCCGGGGCGCCCATATGCTGCTGCAGGGGCAGATAGAGCGTTTTGGGCAGCGGCAAGGCGACGATGGCCTTCTCGCTGGTCAGCTCCTTGCGGTATTCCGGATGGATGCCGCCCAGGATGGGAAACAGTTTCATCGACCGTCTCTCCTCAATGCGCCGAATGCTCGCCGGGCTTATTCCAGTGCCAGGCTGCGATGGTTTGCGGGATGGGGCGCATCTCGATGGCCTCGGTGGGGCAGATCTTGAAGCACTTGGAACAGGCGTGGCAGGCGTCGGCGATCACGGTGTGCAACTGCTTGGGCGCGCCGACGATGGCGTCCGAGCCGCACTCGCCGATGCAGCGCAGGCAGCCGATGCACAGGTCCTCGTTGATGAAGGCGACGCGGGGGCCGACCTCCTCGTGACCGTCGGCATCGGCGTGCACGCCCAGCTTCTTGGCCAGGGCTTCGATGGTGGCCTTGCCGCCCGGCGCGCACAGCGTGATGGGCGTGTCGCCCTTGGCCAGCGCCGCGGCGTACTGGGCGCAGCCGACGAAGCCGCACTGGCCGCACTGAGATCCGGGCAGCAGGTTCTGCAGCTCTTCCTCGATGGGATTATTGGGCACGGCCAGGAGCTTGGCGGCGGTTCCCAGAACCGCGCCCAGCGTCACACCCATCACCGCCAGACTTCCGACATCCAACAACATGACAGGCAACCTCCTAATTGGTGCTCATACCGGAAAAGCCCATGAAGGCCAGGGCCAGCAGGCTGGCGGTGATGAAGCCGATGGGCGGGCCGGCGAACAGGCGCGGCACGGCGTTCAAGGCGATGCGTTCGCGCAGGCCGGCGAACAGCACCATGACCAGCGAGTAGCCCAGCGACGAGGCCAGGGCGAACAGCGTGCTCTCGATGAAGTTCATCTTGCCTTCGACCAACAGCAGATTGACGCCCAGCACGGCGCAGTTGGTGGTGATCAGCGGCAGGTAGATACCCAGCATCTGGAACATGGCGGGCGAGACCTTGCGGACCACGGCCTCGGTGAACTGCACGGCTGCCGCGATGACCAGGATGAAGGCCACGGTGCGCAGATAGCCAAGCTCGTAGGGCTCCAGCAGGAAGTGCTCCAGACCCCAATCCAGCATGGCCGAGACGGTGATGCAGAAGGTGGTGGCCGCCCCCATGCCCACGGCGGTGTCCACCCGGGTGGTGACGCCCATGAAGGAACACAGGCCCAGGAACCGCATCAGCACGACATTGCTGACCAGGGCGGCGCTGATGATCAGCAGAAGGTAATGTTGCATCGGGTGCTTCCCCTTTACCCAAGTTCCGTGTGGCAGGCCCCGTCGGCCGGCACCTCAAAGGCGCGGCGCAGGTAGCGGGGGGTCAGCACCCCCCGTGCCGAAAGAATGCCGGCGATGAAGCGGGCGCCCAGCAGCCCGATCACCATCCCGCCGACGGCTCCCAGCGCCGCCATGCCGTCGCTGTGGCCCAGTTCCTGTCCCAGGATGCCGCCGATCAGCAAGGTCAGCAGCGGCAGGCCATAGGCGGTCAACGCCCCCTTGGTCAGGGTGTCCTCGCGGATACCCACCACCACCTTTTCCCCGACCGTCAGCCCAAGATCACCCGGCAGGGCGAAGCGCTTGGCCATCTGGCGGGCGGAGGGGTCGCCGATCTGCTTGCCGATGCTGCACAGCCCCGCCGAGTGGCAGCCGCCGCAACTGGGCGCCTGCTCGGGCTCGGCCCACGCCTTGCCGCCGCTGATGGCGACCACGCGGGCGAAGCCCTCGACCATGTCGCGGTCATCGGCGGCCGGAAAGAAGGATTCCGGCGGCGTGGAGGACTGGGGCTCGTTCATCACCAGTCTCAGGCCGTCACCGTGGCGACGACGCCCTGGGGCGTGACGAAGATGGCCTTGTCGGCGCCCGCAATCCGCAGGATGTGCTGGCGCTTGTCTTCCGGCGCCAGGATCAGGGCGGTGGCCAAGCCATCGGCGATGGTGGCGGTGTCGGCGATCACCGTCACCCCCAGATCGGCCGAGGCCGTGCGGCCGGTCCTGGGATCGATGATGTGGGTGAACTTGCCCGCCTCGTCGAAGATGGTGCCGTAGCCGCCCGAGGTGGAGACACACTTGTTGACCACGTCGACCGAGGTCACCGCCTTGGTGTTGTCGGCCGGGTTGGCGATGCCGATATGCCACGCCGAGCCGTCGGGCTTGGCCTCCAGGGCGCGGGGCTCGCCCATGTCCACCAGCATCTGGCTGAAACCGTGGGCGCGCAGCACCTCGGCGACCTTGTCGGTGATATAGCCCTGGGCGCGGGCATTCAGCGTCAGCGCCATGCCCGGGCGGGCCAGGGCGACCCGATGGCCGGCGGCGTCGATCTCGATGCCTTTCCAGTCCACCAGGGCCAGGGCGGCGTCGATGTCCTTGCGCGCCGGGCCGTTCGGGTCGGGATTGGAGGCGGTGAAGTGGCTGAAATACAGCTGCCACACCGGCTGGATGGTGGGGTCGAAGGCGCCGTCGCTGATGGCGGCCAGGCTCTTGGCGTGGGCGACCAGTTCGACGAACTCGGCCGGCGCGTTGTCCAGCTTGCCGTCACGGTTCAGGGCCGACAGGGCCGAATCGGCGCGGTAGATGCTGAAAATGGCTTCCAGCCGGGCCAGTTCCCCTTGCGCGGCGGCCAGCGCGGCGCGGGCCTTGGCCTCGTCGGTGGAAAACAGCTGGATGGTGGAAGGCGCCCCGAGGGTCGTTCCTTCCCAGCGGACCAGGCGGGCCTGGGCGGCGTTGGCCTGCATCAGCAACGGCAGTCCGGCGGCGGCGGCCAGAACGGTGATGGCGCGACGGCGGGTGATACGAACGGTCATCGAGCCTGAGCCCTCCTTCGGGTGAAACTTCCGGACGCCAGGGGGCCTGTTCCCACGGTCCGCCAAGTGTCTTAGCAAGACCCGCGCCACAAAAGTATAATTGCTCAAAAAAACGTCACATAGATGGTATGCGAGGTCATCGTCCACATCAAGAGTGTGTGTTTTGAAATACGCATTGCAATACCAAATTTACGAAATGGCGGAAATCAGCCGAATTTTAAGTGATACGCAGCTTATCCACAGGATGTAACGGGATGGCTATGGCCTTTGGCAGGAGGAAAAATCCGGCCGGGTCGTGATGGGAGGCTTGTCGCAAGTACGACACGGCGTGTGATGTTTCCCCTCAAATGTCGCCCTTTCACCGAAAGGATGGGGCTCGCCTATCCTTTTGTGCTTGGCAGGGGTGGGGTTTGATGGTAAGTAATAACCCGCAACGACCTGTGCCCATGGGGCCGGGTCCTTTTTTTTGCGGTGACGTAGTCGCCGCGGCGATCCCAACCCGGGGGGGTAGGGGAGAGCGGTAAAGGGGGAGGCCTTAAATCAAGCCTCCCCCTTTATCCTTGCGCACCAATCCGTCCAGACCTGCCGGAACACCCGTTCCAGCCCCGCCACATGGGCCTCGGCGTCGCCGATGCCTTGCCGCATGAGAGGGCGCAGCCCGCCCCGCAGCCGTGTCAGCCTCTCCGGATCGGCGGCCAGGGCGACGGCCAGATCTTCATAGGCGGCAAGGTCGGGACGGGCCAACTCGTCCTCCAGGCCCATGGCGGCCAGCAATGCCAGGGTCTGGCGCGAGAACGGCCGGGGGCCGGGCAGGGTGACCACCGGCACCCCCATCCACAAGGCCTCGCAGGAGGTGAAGGCGCCGCAATAGGGGAAGGGATCGAGCGCGATGTCGATTTCGGCGTATTCGGCCAGCAATTGGGCGGGCGGCGAATTGCCGCGCAGTTCCAGCCGGCCTGGATCGACGCCGTGGGCGGCGAAGGCCTGACGCAGGGGGCTTGCCACCTCGTCGAGGGCAAGGTGCGGCCATTTCAGCCACAGGCGCGAGTTCGGCACCCGGTTCAGGATGCGCGCCCAGGCGGCGATGACCTGCTCGTTCAGCTTGGCGATGTTGTTGAAGCTGCCGAAGGTGACGCTGCCGCGCTCCAGGCTCGGCGGCGGAGCGGGCTCGGGGGTTTCCGGTCCCTGGTAACACAGGCGCGAGCCGGGCAGCAGCAGCACCGTCTCGCTGAACCACGCTTCCGCCTCGGGCGGCACGGTGGCGCGGTCCAGCAGGGCGTAATCCATGGCGGCCAGCCCGGTGGTGAAGGGATAGCCCAGCCAACTCATCTGGACCGGCGCCGGCCTCAGGGCGAACAGCCCCAGCCGGTTGCCCGCCGTCTGGCCGTCCAGGTCCACCAGGATGTCGATGCCGTCCTGGCGGACCTGCTGGGCCAGGGCGCCGTCGTCCAGTCCCGCCACCTCCCGCCAGAGATCGGCATGGTGCCGAAGCTCGGCGGTGATTTCGTCATGGCCCGGCCGTGTCGCGTAGCAGACGGCGAAGACCTGGCTGCGGTCGTGGCCCTTCAGCACCGGGCGCATCAACTGGCCGAGGGGATGGCGGCGGAAATCCGCCGAGACATAGCCGACCCGGATCACCCGGCCCGGGTCTGCGGCGTTGGCATGTGGGGCGGGAGGGGGGGAGCCGTCGCGCTCCATCATCCGGCGATGGACGCGGCCCACCTCATCGCCGGTCAGGTCGGGGAGGTAATGCAGGCCGTTGAGGGCGTTGGAGGCCGCTTCGCCCAGGCTTGGGTCCATGCTCCAGGCCGCTTGCCAGCAGGCGACGGCCTCGGCGGCGCGGCCCTCGCCGTAAAAGACGTTGCCCAGGTTGTAATGGGCGGCGGCATGGCTGGGATTGAGCGAGATGGCGGCGCGCAGGCTGTTCTGCGCCGCATGGAGGCGCCCGGCCTGTTGCTGCAGCGCCCCCAGGTCGGTCAGCAGCCGCCAGTCGTCGGGGGCAAGGCGCCATGCCGCCTCCATGGCGTCGGCGGCCCCCTCGGCCTGACCCATGGCGTCCAGGCAGCGGGCCAGTTGGGCATGGATGAGCGGCAGGTGGGGCGCCAGGGCGGCGGCCCGGCGATAACAGGGCTCGGCCTGCGCCGTGTCGCCCCGGCGCAGGCGCACATTGCCCAGGTTGAACCAGGCGGGCAGCAGCGCGGGGGAAAGGTCGCAGGCCCGAACGAAGTCGCCTTCCGCCTCCTCCAGGCGGCCGAGATCGCTCAGCAGGTCACCCCGGTTGCACCAGGCCTCGGCCAGTTGGGGGGCCAGGGCCAGGGCTTGGCCGTGCAGGGTCAGGGCCTCGCCGGTCCGTCCCCGGCCGTGGGCGATGACTCCCAGATTGGTGAGGGACTTGGCGGCTTCGGGCGATTGCGGCGCCTGCCTGAGGACGCGGTGGTACAGGGCTTCCGCCTCGTCCACGCGGCCCTGGTTGTGCAGCGCTTCGGCCTGTTGGAGCAGCAGGGCGGGATCGGAGGTCATCTCCGATTTATCAGGGCCGCCCTCGCCGCCGTCAAGCCTACACCACGCCTTTGGCGCGCAAGGCTTCCACGGCCGGGGCGTCCAGGCCCAGCAGATCGCCCAGGACCACCTCCGTGTGCTCGCCCAGCAGCGGCGGCCCCCGGTCGTAGATGACGGGCGAGTCCGACAGGCGCAGCGGGCTGGCCACGGTGGGAACGGTGCCGGCCAGGGCGTGGGGAACCTCTTGCCGCAGATTGCGGGCCTGGGCCTGGGGGTCGTCGAACACCTTGTCCATGGTGTTGATGGGGCCGCACGGAATCTGGCGGCGCTCCAGGGCGTCCAGCAAGTGGGCCGAGGGGAAGCGCCGGGTCTCGGCCTCCAGCAGGGGGACCAGCACCTCGCGGTGCTCGACGCGCGAGCGGTTGAGGATGAACCGCTGGTCCGCCGCCCATTCGGGATGGCCCAGCACCTCGGCCAGCTTGGCGAACTGGCCGTCATTGCCCACCGCGATGATCAGGTGGCCGTCCTGGGTGGGAAACGCCTGATAGGGCACGATGGCGGCGTGGCCGTTGCCCGCCCGGGCCGGGGCCTTGCCGCCCACCAGATAGGTCTGGGCCTGGTTGGACATCATGGAGACCTGCACGTCCAGCAGGCCCAGGTCGATATACTGGCCGCGCCCGGTGCGGTGGCGCTGGTTGAGGGCCGCCAGGATGGCGATCACCGCATGCAGGCCGGTGGACAGGTCGGCGATGGCGATGCCCGCCTTCTGCGGCCCACCGCCGGGCAGGGCATCCTTCTCGCCGGTGACGCTCATCATGCCGCCCATGGCCTGGATCATGAAGTCGTAGCCGGCGCGCGGCGCATAGGGGCCGGTCTGGCCGAAGCCGGTGATGGAGCAATAGACCAGCCGGGGATTGACCGCCTTGAGGGCGTCGTAATCCAGGCCGTATTTCTTGAGGCCGCCCAGCTTGTAGTTTTCCACCAGCACGTCGGCCTTGGCGGCCAGATGGCGGATCAGTTCCTGGCCTTCGGGCGTCGCCATGTCGATGGTCACCGAATGCTTGCCCCGGTTGGCCGCCAGATAATAGGCGGCGTCCCCCTTTTCCTCTGTGGCGGGATCGGTCAGGAAGGGCGGCCCCCAGCCCCTTGTGTCGTCGCCGGCACCGGGCTTTTCCACCTTGATCACCTTTGCACCGAGATCGGACAGCATCTGGGTGCACCAGGGACCGGCCAGGACCCGGGAAAGATCGAGGACCAGGATGTCGTCCAAAGCCCGCATGGTGTCGTTCCTCATTGTATCAAGCGCGCCAGAAGGGTGAGCCACAGGCTCAGCACCGTGAACACCGCCAGGGTGAACAAGCCGTTCCAGCCCAGCACGATGGTCCGCGACGGCTTGCCCACCAACTCGCCCAGCAGCATGGCCGAGGCGGTCATGGCCGATGAATTGATGGCCAGGCACCAGCCGCCGATCAGGCCCAGCGCCAGGGATTCGGTGGAAAGCGGCAGGGACGGCGCCGCGCTCAGCGCCGAGGCGATGATGGTGACCGAGACGATGGGGTTGATGCCGATCAGTGCCGGCCCCACCACCGCCAGAATGGCCAGGGCCGGCAAAATGGCCGGCGGCAGCAGGGGCGAGGCGATGAGCGCGCCCAGGGTCTCGGGCGGAATCATCGCCGAGAACAGGGTGCCGATGAAGCCGGCCGAGGACAGGATGGCGATCTCGGTGCGGTAGGCGGGGAAGGTGGCTCCCGCCTGGACCACCACCCGGCGGCCGGTGGCGGTCATGCCGCTGGCGATGCCGCCGCCGAGATATTGCCGGGCCAGCCAGCCCAGGCCCACCAGGGGCGTCGAGACCAGCATGGCGCGGCTGAGCGGCACGCCCAGCAGCCACTCAAAGGCCAGGGCGGTGAAGAACACCATCAGCACCAGCGCCGTGACGCCGCCCAGGGCCGCGAAGTCGCGGGCCGGTTCCACGGGCGGCGCCAGGCCGCGCAGGTGGACCGGCGCCTGGAGGCGGTCCTGCAGCCAGCCCAGGCCCAGCACGATGGCGCCGGTGGCCATGCCCAGGGGCAGCATGGAGCTCCAGTGCAGGCTGGGCAGCGCCGTCAGCATCACCGCCAGCGAGATGGACAGCGGCGAGGCCAGCGGCGTGACGGAAAAGCCGCGCAGCAGGGCCAGCACCATGCGGCGCTCGCGCACATCCCTGATCTGCTCGTTGCCGCCCGCCGCCTCCAGCGAATTGCGCTGCTTGATCATGATGCCCAGCAGGCTCAGCACCCCGATATTGAGGATGATGCCGAACAGATAGCCGCCCACGGTCAACAGGGCATAGCGCCGCCCGGGGGGCTGGTTGACGAAGAAGGTGGAGCAGCGGCTGACCAGGGGCGAGGTGCGCGCCGCTTCACGCAGGAAGAACTGGTTGGCGAAGAAGGTGGCGAAGAAGGCGCCGGTATCCAGCGAACCGGCGATGACCTTGGCGGGTTCGGCGGTTCCCGTCACCGCCGCCCCCATGGTCAGGCCGAGGGCAAGGCCGATCATCACCTTGGCATTGACCGCCATGCGGCGCCATTCCGCCGCCAGAAAGGCGACCAGCAGAAGGCGGGCGCCCATGCGCAGCATTTCGGCGGGCACTACCACATCGGCCAGCACGCAGGCGATCATGCCCAGCAGCAGCAGGGCGGACGGGCGCCCGCCGGTCATGGCTCCGACAACCCCTTCAGCCGGGCCAGAGCCGCCCGCGCTTCATCCTCGAAGCGGGCGATGATGGCGGCCAGGGGCTCGATGCGGTCGGCGAAGGCCACCGACTGGCCCACCGACAGGGCGGCTTTGCTCCAGTCGCCGGTGCGATAGGCCTCGCGGCCCACCTTGCCGGAAATGTGGGGCATCAGCGCCTCGATGCCGGCCCCATTGGATTCCAGCGCCTGCACCGTGGCGGTCGCCTCGTTGCGCAGCACGCGGGCGGTGTTGCGCAAGGATGACAGGATCAGGGTGGTCTCGGTCTCGTCGGCCTCGATCAGCTTCTGCTTGTAGTCGGCATGGGCCCAGATCTCCTCGGCCACCAGGAAGCGGGTGCCCACCACCACGCCATCGGCGCCCAGGGCCAGGGCGGCCACCAGATGGGCGCCGGTGCCGATGCCGCCGCCCACCAGCAGCGGAATGGACAGCTTGGCCGCCGCCACATTGGCCTGCACCATGGTACCGACCATGTCCATGCCGGGATGGCCGCCGCATTCGGCACCCACCACGGCCACGGCGTCGACGCCTTCGGCCTCGGCCTTGAGCGCGTATTTCACCGCCGGCACCTTGTGCACCACGGTGATGCCCGCCGCCTTCAACGCGGGCAGGTAGGCCGCCGGGTTGCGGCCGGAGGTCTCGACGAAGCGGACATTCTCCTCGACGATCAGGTCAAAGACGGCTTGCGTCCGCTCGCCCTGCACCAGCTTGGGCAGCATGGAGACGTTGACCCCGAACGGCTTGCCCTCGGACAGGTCGCGGCAGCGGCGGATGGCGGTCCGCAGATCGGCGATGTCCTCGTAGCTGGCCGCCGTGATGAAACCGCAGATGCCCGCCTGGGCGGCAGCGGCCACGTAATCGGGGGTGGCCAGCCACTGCAGCCCGCCGGCCAGCACCGGCAGGCGGAGACCGAACAGTTCGGTGATGCGGGTTTGGAAGAGGGCGGTCATCTCATTGTCATCCCGAGCGAAGTCGAGGGATCTCCGCCTGGAAGGGCGGTGTCGATGCTGAAAAGCCATACCAGGACGGGATCCCTCCTCCCGGTGGTCGTCGGGATGACAAGGGTATTATTCACAGCGCCACTCCCTCCGGCGTTTCGCTGCCCGTGCGGTAGCGGAAGGTACCTTCGCCCATGGCGACCAGCTTGCCGCTGTCGTCGAAGACCTCGGACGAGCAGAACACGATGCGGCTGCCTCCGGCCTTTTTGTGGGCGATGGCGCGCAGCAGGCCGTGGCGGGCCTGGCCGGTGAAGCTGGTTGTCAACTGCAGGGTGACGCAGCGACGCACCCGTCCGGGGTGGGGGCAGAACGTGGCGGCGAACCCGCAGGAGGTGTCGATCAGGGTGGCCAGCACGCCGCCATGCACCAGACCGGCGCGGTTGCAGTGTTTGCGCTCGACGGTCAACTCGAGCACCGCGCGGTCCTCGGTCCATTCGGCCAGGTGGTAGCCCAGCAATTCCTGAAAGCCCGATCGGGGCTCGCCGTCCAGCAGATCAGTGCTCATGAAGGGTGTCCCTGGCGAAATAGAGGTCGTGGAGCCGTCCAAGATCCACCGAATCCGCCGTCTCGGACAAGACCACCTTACCGCCTCTGACCAGATAGACGTGGTCGGCGATCTTCAGGGCCTTGTTGGTGTTCTGCTCCACCAGGACGATGGTCAGGCCTTCCTGCTTCAGCCGGTCGAGGATGCCCATCACCTCGTCGACCACCACGGGGGCGAGGCCCAGCGACGGCTCGTCCACCAGGATCAGCTTGGGCTCCTCCATCAGGCCGCGCCCCATGGCCAGCATCTGCGCCTCGCCGCCCGATAGCGCGCCGGCCAACTGGTCGCGGCGCTCGTAGAGCCGGGGGAACATGTCGTAGACCATCTGAAGGTTTTTCGGCGCATTGGCCCGGCACTTCTTGGGGAAGGCGCCCATCAGCAGGTTGTCGGCCACGCTCATGTCGCGGAACACCATGCGGCCCTCGGGGATCATGGCCACGCCGTCGGCCACCATGTCCCAGGTGGGCGCGTTGGTGCGGTCGCGGCCCTGGTAGAGGACGCGGCCACTTTCGGTCTTCACCAGTCCCATGATGGCGCGCAGCAGCGTGGTCTTGCCGCCGCCATTGGGGCCGAGAATGCAAGTCAGCTTGCCTTCCTCGATGGAGAGCGACAGGTCCCACAGCACATTGATGGAGCCGTAGCCGGCCCTCAGGGATTCGATTTCAAGCAGCTTCGCCACCGGTGTAGCTCCTGATGACTTCGGGGTCGTTGAACACGCTTTCGGGGCTGCCTTCGGCGATCAGACGGCCGAAGTTCAGCACCACCACGCGGGGGCACAGGCGGGTAATGGTCTCGATGTCGTGCTCGATGATCAAAAGGGCGAGGCCGTAACGCTGGCGCACTTCGGACAGGGTGTGCATGAAGGCGCGCTTGCCCGCCGTCTCCAGCCCGGCCAGCACCTCGTCGAGCATCAACAGCTTGGGGTTGGTGGCCAGGGCCTTGCCCACCTCCAAGGCCTTCTGCTCGGTCAGCGCCAGTGAGGTGGCGGCGTCGGAATCCGCCTTGTGGCCCAGCTTCAGGAGGTCGAGGATTTCCTCGATCCGCTGCTTGTCCACCCGGCCGGTGGCGAAGCGCGACGCCACCATCAGGTTTTCCCGCACCGTCAGTTCGTGCATGGGCTGGGGCACCTGGAAGGCGCGGCCGATGCCGGCGCGGGCGCGGGTGTGGATGGGCATGGCGACCAGGTCGCGGCCCAGAAAGTGGGCCTTGCCCCGGGTCGGACGCACCAGTCCCGACACGGCGTTGAACAGGGTGGTCTTGCCCGCCCCGTTGGGGCCGACCAGACCGAGCACGTCGCCCTCGGCCATGGAGAACGACACGTCGCCCACCGCGATCAGGCCGCCGAAGGCCACGGTGATGCCGTCAAGCTCAAGCAGCATGGGCGTGGCCCTCCTTGCGCGACAGTTTGGCCATCAGCATGGGCATCAATCCGCCCGGGCTGAACAGGATCATGGCGCCCAGCAGCACGCCCAGCACGATCTGGTGGCCCTGGGGCAGGATGGGCTTGAAGGCCAGCTGGTCCACCAGATAGACCACCACGGCGCCCACCAGCGGCCCGCTCACCGTGCGGTAGCCGCCGAAGATGGCCGAGACGATGGCCAGGGTCGTCCACTGCCCGGCGAAGGCGTAATCGGGCTCGAGGAAGTTGATGTAATGGGCGTTGAAGGCGCCGACCATGCCGGTGATGAAGGCCGACACCACCAGCATCCAGGCCTTGAGCAGGGTGGAGTTGACGCCCACCACGCGGGTGGCGTCCTCGCTGTCGTGCATGGCCTTCAGGGCCAGGCCGTAAGGGCTGCGGCGGATCAGGTGATAGGCCGCCATGGCCGCCACCACGATGGTGAGGATGACGAAATAGCCACCCAGCTTGGTGCCGAAATCCAGGCCCAGCACGTTGGGCAGGCGGGGGATGGACAACAGCCCTGCCGCGCCGCCGGTGATGGGCTTCAACTCGGTGGCCAGGATGCGGAAGATCTCGGCATAGGCCAGGATGGCCAGGGCAAAGTAGGGGCCGCGCAGCCTCAGCGCCGGCATGGTCGCCACCGAGGCGATAGCCGCGCCCAGACCGGCGACCAGCATGGCCGGAAACACCGGCCAGCCGCCCCGCAGGGTCAGCAGGGCCGAGACATAGGCGCCCACTCCGAAGAAGGCGGCGTGGCCGAAGCTGACCATGCCGCCCAGATTGCCCAGCAGGGCCCAGGCCACGGCGATGCCGCCGATGGTCAGCGCCGCGACGAGCAGGCCGATGACATAGGCGTTGGAGCCCAGCGCCAGCGGCACGGCGATGTAGGAAAACGCCAGGAAGGCGGCGATCTTGATCCAGGACGTCATGCTTACCCCCGCCGCTTGGCGCGGCCGAACAGGCCGGACGGCATCAACAGCAGCACCACCAGGAACAGGACCATGCCGGCCAGTTCCTGCAGCGCCGACGAGGCCATGGTGACGGTGAGGCTTTCCACGATGCCCAGCAGCACGGCGCCCAGCAGGACACCGGGCACCGAGCCCATGCCGGCCAGCACGGTGATGATGAAGGCCTTGACCGTCAGGTGATGGCCCATGGCGGGCTGGATCACCTTGGCGGTGTAGATGGCGATGCCCGCCACCGTGGCCAGCACGCCCGACACCGCGAAGGACAGGATCTCCGTCAATTGCGGGTTGACACCCATCAGCTTGGCGGCGTCGCGGTTGGACGCCACGGCGCGCAAGGCCCGGCCGTACCAGCTCTTTTCCAGCCACCACCACACGGCGCCCACCAGGGCGATGCCGAAGCCGGCGAACACCAGCTCGGCCTGCATGGCGAACAGGGTGTCGAACAGGATGGTGGCGTCGTGGTACCACGGCGTGGTGGCGGAATGGATGTCCGCCGACCAGATCATCAGCACCGCATTGGTGAGGATCACTCCGATGCCGAAGGTGAGGATCAGCGAGTTCAGCTCGCGGTCCTTCTTGATCAGGCTGACCAGGTAATAGACCAGGATGGCGGTCCCCACCACCACGGCCAGCGCCAGGGGCAGTGAGGCCAGGGGATCGAGGCCCAGCTTCTCCTCGGCGGTATAGCTGATATAGGCGCCCAGCAGCACCAGCTCGCCATGGGCGAGGTTGATGACCCGCATGGTGCCGAACACCAGGGCGAGACCCAGGGCGATCAGGGCGTAATACGCCCCCGACAGCACGCCGGAAAACAGGGATTGAAGGGTAAGTTCAAGCATGGACTCGGACCCTGGAACAGGAGAACAGCAATCCTTTTCCCGTCATCACCGGGCTTGACCCGGTGATCCACGCGGTGCCGCCAGTCCCTCGGCATAGGGAGCGGCGGGGCGCGGATGCCCGGACCAAGTCCGGGCATGACGGGGAAAACTCGGTATTTCTCACCACGGCACGGCCGGATACTTGACCTTGCCGGTGGCGGCTTCCGCCGGCCAGACCAGCACCACCTTGCCGGCCTGATGCTGGCCCATGCGGTGGGTGAATTCCGGGTTATCGCCGGATTCGTCGAAGCGGACCTTGCCGATGACCGTGTCGGACTGGGTCTTGCGCATCTCGGTGGCGATGCCGCCCTTGTCCATGGTGCCGGCATCGGCGGCGCGGGCCACCGCCTCGAACAAAAGCTTGGACTGCACATAGCCGAAGATGCCCAGGTAATCGGGGGCCTTGTTGAACATCTTCTGGTAGGTCTCGGCGAATTCCTTGGCTTCCGGCGTGGTGAACTCGGCCGGGAAGGACAGGGTCGAGGTGCCGGACACGTTCTCCATCAGGTCGGGGAACTCGGCGGCCATCTTGGAGGTGGCCAGCGACCACACCCCGGCGATGGTCTTGATGTCGGGCTTCAACACCTTGGCGGCGCGCAGGATGCCCACGTAATCGTTCTCGTAGCCGATCATGGCGATGGCGTCAGGACGATCCTGCAGCTTGATCTTGTGGATGATCGGCTTGAAGTCGTTGGTGGCCGGATCAAACGCATGCATGGTGACCTTGACGCCCTTGGGGCCCAGGCCGGTCTGCAGCATCTTGGCCACTTCCTCGGTGGCTTCCTTGGTGGAATAGACCACCGCCACCGACTTGATGCCCACCTCGTTGAACATGCCCATCAGGGCGCGGGCATAACCTTCCGAGCTGTTGATGCGGAAGAAGGTCTTGAGGTTGCGCTTGGTCAGCTCGGTGGCGACGCCGCCCGAGGTGATGTAGACCTTGCCCAGCTTCTCGGCGGCTTCCGAGGCCGGGCCGATGATGTTGGAGCCATAGCCGCCGGTATAGGCGACCACGCCGTCGGCGGCCAGCTTCTCCACGGCGCCCACGGCCTTGGCCGGCGAGGATTCGTCATCGACGGTCAGGATCTTGACCGTGTGCTTGCCGTTCTTCTTGTTGAACATCTCGGCGGCCACCTGGATGCCCTCGTTCATGGCGGTGCCCACCCGGGCCAGATTGCCCGACAGCGGGATTTCGGCGCCGATCTTGAATTCGGCGGCCCGGGCCGGGCCGAAGCCCAGCATCAGGGACAGGGCCAGGGCCGAGACACAAAGCTTGTTCTTGGACATCTTGCTTCCTCCCAACTTTTATAGCGTGTCGTAAGCGTGGTTTCTTGCCGCCTCGGCGAGGCGGTTCTTCAGGATTTTTCCCGTGGCTCCGGCGGGCAGGTGGCCGACCACCACCACTTCGCCCGGGCGCTTGTAGGGGGCGAGGCGGGCGGCGGCCCACTCGGTCAGTTCGGCGGAGCCGAGCTCGGTGCCCGGCGCCACCTGGACGAAGGCCACCACTTCCTCGTTGCCATCGGCGGCCGGGCGGCCGACCACGGCGGAATGGGTGACCAGGGGATGGGCGTTGAACACCGCCTCCACCTCGGCGGGATAGACGTTGAAGCCCGAGCGGATGATCAGCTCCTTGGCACGCCCGACGATGAACAGGGCCCCGTCGGGATCGCGGCGCGCGAAGTCGCCGGTATTGAGCCAGCCCTCGGCGTCGATCACCTCGCGGGTCATGTCCGGGGCGCGGTAGTAGCCCTTCATGGTGCCGGGGCCACGGCTCCACAACTCGCCCACCTGGCCGTCGGGCATGTCCTTGCCGCCCTCGCCGACGATGCGGACCTCGACACCGGGCAGGGCATGGCCCACCGAGCAATCGCTGCGCGGCGCGTCCAGGCGGGTCTGGCAGATGGTCGGCGCCGATTCGGTCAGGCCGTAGCCGTTGTTCAGCACCTGGCCGAACAGCGCCTCGGTCTCGGCCTTGATGGCCGGATCGAGCGGCGAACCGCCCGCCGACAGGAAGCGAAGGGCAGGGGCCTCGACCTTGGCGCCGGTCAGGCGGATGTGTTCGAGGAACTTGGCGAACATGGCGGGCACGCCGTTCCACATGGTCAGCCCGGCTTTCAGGTCGGCCAGCACCTGGGCCGGCGCGAAGCGCGGCGCCACGTGCAGGCAGGCGCCGCCGAACAGCGTCCCCACCAGCACCGAGGCCAGTCCGAACACGTGGGACATGGGCAGCACGCCATAGGCCACGTCGCCGGAGCCGATGTCGCGCAACCCCCCCGACACCGCGCCGATGAACATGATGTTGCGGTGGGGGAGCATGACTCCCTTGGGCGTTCCCGTGGTGCCCGAGGTATAAATCAGCGCCGCCACCTGACCGTTGCCGGGCTCCACCGGCTCCGAACCACATTGGTGGTTGAGCGGCCCCACGGCGAAGCTGCCGAGGAGGGGCGAGGCGCGAAGCTCCGCCCCATGCCGCCGGGCATGGGCGGTGGCCTCGGCCGAGACGTCGGTGGTGTAGATCACCCGCCGGGCGCCGCAATGGTCGCGGATGGTGTCGATCTCGCGCTCCGACAGCCGCGCATTGATGATGGCCGCCCAGGCGTCAAGCTCGCCCGCCGCCAGGATCATGGCCACCAGAGCCAAGCAGTTCTCGCCCACCAGCATCACCCGGTCGCCCGGACGCACCTCCAGGCCGCGCAACAGCGCCCCGGCCTCGTCCATGGCCTGTCCCAACCGGGCATAGCTCCAGCGGGTTTCTCCCTGGATCATGGCGGGGGCGTCGGGCGTCCGCCGCTGCCACTGCCGCGCCAGCTGGGCCAGCCGGGGTGGCAGATCGGCCAGGATATCGGCGATTGGCCGCATCAGGCGATGTCCTTCAGCATGTTGCGGGCGATGACCAGTTGCTGGATCTGGGTGGTGCCCTCGTAGATGCGGAACAGGCGGACGTCGCGGTAGAAGCGCTCGATGCCGTAATCGGAGATATAGCCGGCGCCGCCATGGACCTGCACGGCGCGGTCGGCGATGCGGCCCACCGCTTCCGAGGCGAACATCTTGCAGCAGGCCGCCTCGGTGGAGACGTTGATGCCCTGGTCCTTCTTGCGGGCCGCGTCCAGCACCATGCAGCGCGCCGCATAGGCCTCGGTCCGGGAATCGGCCAGCATGGCCTGGACCAGCTGGAACTCGCCGATGGGCTTGCCGAACTGCACCCGCTCGGCGGCGTATTTGACGCTGTCCCTGATCAGGCGCTCCGACACGCCGACGCAGGTGGCCGAGATGTGCAGGCGGCCGCGGTCCAGCACCTTCATGGCGGTCTTGAAGCCCTGGCCCTCGATGCCGCCGATGATGTTGGCGGCCGGCACGCGCACGTCCTCGAAGATCACGTCGCAGGTATGGGCGCCCTTCTGGCCCATCTTCTTGTCGATCTTGCCCAAGGACAGGCCGGGGGAATCGGCCTCGACGATGAAGGCCGAGATGCCGCCGGCGCCCTTGTTGTTGGGATCGGTGCGGGCCATCAGGGTGAAGATGGAGGCTTCCGGCGCGTTGGTGATGAAGCGCTTGGTGCCGTTGACGATGTAATGGTCGCCGTCCTTGCGCGCCGTGGTGCGCAGGCTGGCGGCGTCGGAGCCGGCATTGGGCTCGGTCAGCGCGAAGGAGGCGATCAGCTCGCCGGTGGCCAGGCGGGGCAGGTATTTCTGCTTCTGCTCCTCGGTGCCGTCGATGATGATGCCCTGCGAGCCGATGCCATTATTGGTGCCGAAGATGGAGCGGAAGGCCGGCGAGGTCTGGCCGATCTCGAAGGCGCACAGCACCTCTTCTTCCATGGTCAGGCCCAACCCGCCGTATTCCTCGGGGATGGACAGGCCGAACAGGCCGAGATCCTTCATCTCGGCGATGATTTCGGCGGGAAGGGCATCGTCCTCGGCGATGCGCTCCTCGTTGGGCACCAGGCGTTCGCGCACGAAGCGCGACAGGGTGTCGAGGAGTTGGTTGAGGATTTCCTGGTCACGGATCATGTCGGTCTCGTCCCGTCTTGAAGAATGGATATGGGGTTAGCGGCGTCCCAGCGCCGCCTCGATCTTGCGGGCCACCGCCACCAGGCGGGGGCCGAGGTCGCCTTCCAGGCGCTCGCGCGGCAGCAGGAAGGCCGCGCCGCCGCAATTCAGGGCGACGATGGTGCCTGTGGCGGGGTTGGTCAGCGCCACGCCCACGGCGTGGACGTCGCTCTGCCAGTCGCCCACCGACATGGTGAAGCCTCGGGCGGCGTATTCACGGAAGGCCCGCTCCAGGCCTTGGCGGATGCGCGGCCAATCCTCGGGGTGGCGCTTCTTGACCTCGTCGAGGATGGCGGTGCGCTCGGCCTCAGGCGTCGCCGCCAGGAAGGCGCGCCCCATGGCGGTGGTGGCCACCGGAATGCGCGAGCCCACCGACAGGCGGATGGTCAGCGCCCCTTTGCCCCGGCAGGATTCCACGTAGATCATGCTGGTGCGGTCGTGGCTGCCCAGCGATACCGCCACGTCGGAATAATCGGCCAGTTCCTGCATCAGCGGGCGGGCCACATGGCGGATGTCCATGCCGGCCAGGGCGGTATAGCCCAGCGACAGCACGGCGGTGCCCAGCTTGTACTTGGAATAGTGGTCCATATAGACCAGATAGCCCAGCTTGGTCAGGGTGTAGGTTAGGCGCGACACGGTGGGCTTGGGCAGGCCGGTGCGCGCCGCGATCTCCTGGTTACCCAGCATGGCGTCGTTGGCGCGAAAGCAGCGCAGCACCTCGAGACCACGCGACAGCGCCACCACGAACTGGCGGTCCTGCGTCCCCTCGGCCTGGGGCTCTTCGGCCTGAGTTTCCTCGGAATCCGTCAAGGCTTCATCTCCCGGTCCCCCCATTGCGGTTGGGGGGCATGATTTTGTTTGCCAAGAGACCAAAACACGACTTAGGCTCTGGCGTCAACAAAATGTGAAACGCGATTTCGCACAGCGAAACTGAGGAACGTCATGACGGAAGTGCTCCTGGAAAAACCCTTTGATTCCGTGGTGTTGCTGCGTATCAACCGGCCGGACGCCAAGAATGCCCTCAATGGCGAGGTGCGCCGCCTGCTGGCCGAACACATGACCACCCTGGGGGCCGATCCCTCGGTTCGCGCCATCGTGATGACCGGCAACCAGGAGGCTTTCGCCGCCGGAGCCGACATCAAGGACATGGCCGAGGTGGGCGCCATCGAACTGATGCAGCGCAACAATCACCTGCTGTGGCGGGCCATCGCCAATTGCCCCAAGCCGGTGATTGCCGCGGTGAACGGCTATGCCTGGGGCGGCGGCTGCGAGCTTGTCATGCATGCCGACATCATCGTGGCGGGCGAGAACGCCAGCTTCTCCCAACCCGAGGTCAAGGTGGGAATCATGCCCGGCGCCGGCGGCACCCAGCGCCTGACCCGCGCCGTGGGCAAGTTCAAGGCCATGCTGATGGTGATGACCGGTCAGGCCATCAGCGGCGTCGAGGCCGGGCAGATGGGGCTCGCCTCTGTGGTGGTCCCCGACGCCGAGGTGGTGGACAAGGCGCTGGAGATCGCCAAGACCATCTCGCGCATGCCGCCGGTGGCCATCGCCCAGATCAAGGAAGTGTTGCTGGCCGGTCAGGATGCCTCGTTGGACACCGCCCTGATGCTGGAGCGCAAGGCCTTCCAACTGCTGTTCGCCAGCGCCGATCAGAAGGAAGGCATGAAGGCCTTCATCGAGAAGCGCAAGCCCACCTATCAGGGGAAATGATCATGAGTCTCGACGCCAATCGTTCCGACCTCATCCTCGGTCTCGTGGGCTCCGGCACCATGGGGCGCGGCATCGCCCAGATCGCCGTGGCCTCGGGCGTTACCGTCATCCTGGTTGACGCATTGCCCGGCGCCGCCGCCAAGGCCCGCGACGCCGTTTCCGCCATGCTCGCCAAGCTGGCCGAGAAGGGCAAGCTGACCGCCGAGGCCTGCGCTAGCGCCACGGCGCGGCTCAAGCTGGGCGAAAGCCTTGCCGATCTGGCTCCCTGCCATGTGGTGGTCGAGGCCATCGTCGAAGACATCAAGGTCAAGCAGGCCCTGATGAAGGATCTGGAGGCCATCGTCTCCAAGGACTGCCTGATTGCCAGCAATACCTCGTCGCTGTCGGTGACCTCCATCGCAGCCGCCTGCCAGCACCCACAGCGGGTGGGCGGCTTTCATTTCTTCAATCCCGTTCCACTGATGAAAGTGGTGGAGGTCATCGATGGCGTCATGACGGCGCCCTGGGTCGTCGAGACCCTGACGGCTCTGGCGCGGCGCATGGGGCATACCCCGGTCAAGGCCAAGGACACCCCCGGCTTTGTGGTCAATCACGCCGGACGCGGCTATGGCACCGAGGCCCTGAAGCTGGTGGGCGAGGGGGTGACCGACTTCTTCACCGCCGACCGCATCCTGAAGGGGGCCGCCGGCTTCCGCATGGGGCCGTTCGAACTGCTGGATCTCACCGCCCTGGACGTCTCCCACCCGGTGATGGAAAGCATCTACGACCAGTATTACCAGGAACCACGCTTCCGCCCGTCGCCCATCACCCGCTCGCGCCTCGTCGCCGGCCTGCTGGGGCGCAAGACCGGGCGAGGCTTTTATGCCTATGAGGGCGACAAGGCGGTGGTGCCGCCCGCGCCGCCGGTTCCCGCCGCCTGGCAAGGCCCTGTTTGGGTGGCTCCGGGCGAGGGCTCGCTGGCTGTCGCCGCCCTGGTCACCAAATTGGGCGCCTCGCTGGAGACGGGTGAGAAGCCGGGCGAGACGGCCCTGATCCTCATCCCCGTCCTGGGCGAGGACTGCACCACGGCGGTGGTGCGCCTCGGCCTCGACGCCGCCCGGTCCGTCGCCATCGACCCGCTGTTCGGTCTGGACAGCCACCGTACCGTGATGACCAACCCGGTGACCCGGGCCGAGATCCGCGACGGCGCCCACGGCCTGCTGGCCGGGGACGAGGTTGCCGTCTCGGTGATCGCCGACAGCCCCGGTCTGGTGGCGCAGCGGGTGGTGGCGACCATCGTCAATATCGGCTGCGACATCGCCCAGCAGCGCATCGCCACGCCGGACGACATCGACAAGGCGGTGACCCTGGGGCTCGGCTATCCCGCCGGGCCGCTGTCCTGGGGCGACCGCATCGGCGCCGCCAAGGTGGTCGCCATCCTCGACACCGTGCTGGCCATCACCGGCGATCCCCGCTACCGCGCCAGCCTGTGGCTGAAACGCCGCGCCGCTCTAGGCGTCTCTTTGCTGACTTCGGAGTCCTGATCCATGCTTGACGCCTATATCTACGACGGCCTGCGTTCCCCCATCGGCCGCCATGGCGGCGGCCTCGCCCCGGTGCGTTCCGACGATCTGGCCGCCGAGGTGATCCGCGCCCTGGTGGCCCGCTCATCGTTCAAGCCCGAAGATGTCGAGGACGTGATTCTCGGCTGCACCAACCAGGCGGGCGAGGACAGCCGCAACGTGGCCCGTCATGCCGCCTTGCTGGCCGGTCTGCCGGTGGAGGTGGCGGGCCAGACCGTCAACCGCCTGTGCGCCTCGGGACTGGCCGCCGTGCTGGACGCGGCGCGTTCGGTGACCTGCGGCGAGGGTGACCTGTATCTGGCCGGCGGTGTCGAGAGCATGACCCGCGCCCCCTTCGTGCTGGCCAAGGGCGACAGCGCCTGGTCCCGCGATGCCAGGATCTTCGACACCACCATCGGGGCGCGTTTCGCCAATCCCAAGGTGGTGAAGTCCTTCGGCGGCCATTCCATGCCGGAGACCGCCGACAACATCGCCCATGACCTGGGCCTGTCGCGCGAAGCCTCGGATGCCTTCGCCGCCGCCTCCCAGGCCAAGTACGCCAAGGCCAAGGCCGAAGGCTTCTACGAGGGCGAGATCCACCCCATCACCATCGCCGGCCGCAAGGGCGACACCATCGTGGCCGAGGACGAGCATCCGCGTCCCCAGACCGATCTTGCCGCGCTGACCAAGCTGAAGCCTTTGTTCGAGGGCGGCGTGGTCACCGCCGGCAATGCGTCGGGCATCAATGACGGCGCTGCGGCGCTGTTCATCGGCTCCCGCGCCGCCGGCGAGAAGGCGGGGATCGCCCCCATCGCCCGCATCGTCGCCGGCGCGGCGGCCGGCGTGCCGCCGCGTGTCATGGGCCTGGGGCCGGTTCCCGCCATCACCAAGGCCCTGGCGCGGGCCAAGCTTTCCCTCAAGGACCTCGACCTCATCGAGATCAACGAGGCCTTCGCCGTGCAGGTGCTGGGTTGCGTCACCCAACTGGGCGTGGCCGCCGATGATTCCCGCCTCAATCCCAATGGCGGCGCCATCGCCATCGGCCATCCGCTGGGCTGCTCCGGTGCCCGTCTGGCGCTGACGGCGGCGCGGCAGTTGCAGCGGACCGGCGGGCGCCATGCCGTGGTCTCCTTGTGCATCGGCGTCGGCCACGGCCTCGCCGCCGTGATCGAAAGGGTCTGATCCATGGCCATCAAGGAAATCCTCGTCCATGTGGAGCCCGACGCAGCCGGGGCGGGGCGTCTCGACCTCGCCCGAATGCTGGCGGCCGAGCACGGCGCCCGGCTGGTGGGGGTGGGCGAGGGTGACCTTGCCCCCGAGGGCGTCGACGAATGGCGCCCCATCAGCGGGGTGAAGCAACTGGCGCTGCATGCCCGCTACGCCGATCTCACCATCGTCGGGCAGGCGGCGTCGGGGAGTTCCGATCACGTCACCGAGACCGTGATGAGCGTCGGCCGTCCCCTGCTGGCGGTGCCGCGTCATGGCCGCTTTCCCAGTGTCGGGCGGCGTGTGCTGGTGGCGTGGAACCAGTCGCGGGAGGCGACGCGGGCGGTGTTCGACGCCTTGCCGCTGCTGGCCGGGGCCTCCTCGGTGACGGTCATGACCATGGATGCCGAGGATGGCGACGGCCGCGTCGCCGGAGCCGATATCGGACTCACCCTGGCGCGGCATGGCATCAAGGTGGATATCCTGCGCTCCACCTCGGGCGATATCGACGCCGGCAATGCGCTGCTGTCGCGGGCGGCCGAGCAGGGGGCCGATCTGCTGATCATGGGCGCCTTTGGCCATTCGCCGTTGCGCGAAAAGGTTCTGGGCGGGGCCACCCGTCATATTCTCGACCATATGACCGTCCCTGTCCTGCTGTCGCATTGACGATCTTTCATTCGACGGGGGCGGCGGGTTGGGCAACAATCCGCCGCCCCTTTTTTCTTGGAGAAGTGCCATGGGTGATTGCCTGGATTTCTACGTGGATGGCGCCTGGGTGAAGCCCGCCAAGGGTTCGCGTCTGCTCGACGTGATCAATCCCGCCACGGAACAGGTTTCCGGCCGGGTGGCGCTGGGCGGTGCCGATGATGCGGTCCGTGCCATCCAGGCCGCCGCCAAGGCCTTTCCCGCCTGGGCGGCGACGCCCTTGGCCGAGCGTCTGGAGATCCTCGCCAAGGTGACGGCGGGCTATGAGCGCCGTCTCGACGAGATCGCCGAGGCCATCAGCCTGGAGATGGGCGCACCGCTCGAACGCCTGGCCAAGCCCGCCCAGGCCCGCGCCGGGCTGGGACATTTCAAGACGGCGCTGAGCTTGGCCAAGACCTATGCCTTCGAACGTCGCCAGGGCACCACCCTGGTGGTCAAGGAGCCGGTGGGGGTGGTCAGCCTGATCACGCCGTGGAACTGGCCCATGAACCAGATCGCCTGCAAGGTGGCGCCCGCTTTGGCGGCGGGGTGCGCCATGGTCTTGAAGCCCAGCGAGTTCGCGCCCTATTCGGCGCGTATCCTGGCCGAGATCATCCACGAGGCCGGGGTGCCGGCCGGCGTCTTCAACATGGTGTTCGGCGACGGTGCCGAGATCGGACCGGTGCTGTCGTCCCATCCCCTGGTGGACATGGTGTCGCTGACCGGCTCCAACCTCGCCGGCTCGTCGGTGATGCGCGAAGGCGCCGCGACCATCAAGAAGGTCTCGCTGGAGCTGGGTGGCAAGTCCGCCAACATCATTTGCGACAGCGCCGACTTCAAGAAGGCCATCGGCCACGCGGTCAAGGCCATGATGGGCAATACCGGGCAAAGCTGCAACGCGCCGTCGCGGCTGTTCGTTCCCGCCCATCGCCTGGACGAGGCGGAAGGCCTGGCTGCCGAATTGTGCGCCCAGATCAAGGTCGGCGATCCCTCCGATCCCGAGACGGTGATGGGACCCATCGCCAACGGGCGTCAGTTCGACAAGGTGCGGCGCATGATCCGCACCGGCATGGAGGAGGGCGCCAAGCTGGTCTGCGGCGGCCCCGAGCGGCCCGAGGGGCTGGACAAGGGCTACTTCGTGCGTCCCACCGTGTTCAGCCGGGTCACCGATGCCATGACCATCATGCGCGAGGAGATCTTCGGCCCGGTGCTGTCCATGCGCGGCTATGCCGACCTGGACGACGCGGTGGCCGGCGCCAACGACTGCGTCTATGGCCTGTCGGGCTATGTCTATGCCGGCGACCTGGACGAGGCCCGCGCCGTGGCGCGCCGCCTGCGCACCGGCATGGTGCATCTGAACGGTGCGCTGTCCCATCCCGGCGGCCCGTTCGGCGGTATCCGCCAGTCCGGCGTCGGCCGGGAATGGGGCGAGGCGGGGTTCGAGGAGTTCCTGGAATCCAAGACCCTGTTCGGCTCCGAGCCGAAGGAGTAGGACATGCTGGAAACCGGCTTTTTCTCCCTGGGGAGCCCCGGGCAGCTGGACGCGGACATCGCCTTCGTGCTGGCCAAGGCCGCCGAGCTGAACCTGCCCAAGCTGGCCAGCCTGGGGCCGGTGGAGGGGCGGGCGGAATTCGCCCGGCGCCTGTCGCGCACCAATCCTCCGGCGCCCGAGGGTGTCGAGGCCGAGGACATCTCCATCGGCGACATTCCTGCCCGGCGCTACCAGCCCCAGGGAGGCGCCAAGGTCACGGCGCTGCTGCTTTACTTCCACGGCGGCGGATTCGTGGTCGGCGACCTGGAGACGCACGACCCCCACTGCCGCGCCCTGGCCGCCGAGAGCGGCTCGGTGGTGGTGGCGTTGGATTACCGCATGGGGCCGGAGCATCCCTATCCCGCCGCCATCCAGGACGGCATTGCCGCCCTGCGCTGGGCGGCGGCGGATTATCCCGGCTGGGCTCTGGGCGTGGCCGGCGACAGCGCCGGCGGCACCCTGTCGGCGGTGGTGGCCCTGCATGCCCGCGATCTGGGGATCGCCCTGGCGGCCCAGTTGCTGATCTATCCGGCGGTGGATCAGGCGGGCGATTTTCCCTCCCGCATCCGGTTGGCCGACGGCTATCTGCTGACCCAGGCCGATATCGAGTGGTTCACCGAGCAGTATTTCGTTGGGCGCACCAATCCGGTGTTGGAGCCCGATGCCTCGCCCTTGCGGGCCGCTTCCCATGCCGGGCTGGCGCCGGCCCTGGTGCTGACCTGCGGCTTCGACCCTCTGGTGGACGAGGGCGACGCCTATGCCGAGGCGCTGAAGGGGGCGGGAGTGCCGGTGCGCCATGTGCGCCTGGAAGGCTCCATCCATGGCTGCCTGGGACTGGCGGGCTACGTCCAGTCGGGCAAGCAGGCCCTGGCGGAAGTCTGCCGGGCGTGGCGTTCGGTGGCTTCTTCCTAGATCGGGGTGTCATTCCGAGGCGAAGCCGAGGAATCTCCGGCTGGAACATTGCTGCCGATCCGGTGAAAGCATTCCAGGATGAGATCCCTCGCATTCGCTCGGGATGACACATTGACTGAACGCCTATTCAATCGCGCTTGACTTGGCGCATCGAATGAATGAACATTCAGTCATATTGAATGGTCATCCAGTTCGAGGCGTGAATGTCCTTCTCCGTGCTGAATACCGCCCGCCGGGGCGCCGTCTTCGTGGTGACTCTGGCCAGCCCGCCGGTCAACGCCCTGTCGCGTGCCCTGATCAAGGATCTGCACGCGGCCATGGACATGGTGGAGGCGGACAAGACCATCCGCGTCCTGCATCTGCGCTCCGAGCAAAAGGCCTTCTGCGCCGGGGCCGACCTGGCCGAGATGCGTGAGAATCTGGCCAATCCCGATCTGGTGGATGCCCAGATCGCCTTTGTCCGCGACCTCCAGAACGTCTTGAAGCGCATCGAGACCTTGGCCCTCGCCACCGTCGCCGAGGTGGGCGGCGCGGCCATGGGCGGCGGGCTGGAACTGGCGTTGGCCTGTGATTTCCGCATGGCCGCCAACGAGGCCAAGCTGGCCCTGCCCGAGGTCAATCTCGGCCTGATCCCGGGGGCGGGGGGGACCCAGCGCCTGACCCGGCTGTGCGGCCCGGCCATCGCCAAGCGCCTGATTCTGGGGGCCGAGATTCTCGACGGCCAAAGCGCCGAGGCCATGGGGATCGTCCATTGGTCGGCGCCCCGCGCCGAACTGGCCGACAAGGCCGCCACCCTGGCCGATAGGCTCGCCACCTTGCCGCGTGCCGCGGTGGCGGCCTCGAAGTCCTGCATCGAAGCCTCTCTCGATCCGTCCCGCGACGGCTACGAGGAGGAATTGACCGCCACCCGTAACCTGCTGTTGCACGAGCCCGAGACCCGTCACCGGGTCGAGGCGTTCCTGTCCAAGTAATCCCATTCGAAGGAGCCAAGGAAATGAAGTTCGAGGATAAAGTCGCCCTGATTACCGGCGGTGCCTCCGGCATCGGTTACTGCACCGTCAAGTCCATGGCCGAGCTTGGTGCCGATGTGCTGATCGCCGACATCAACGTCGAAGCCGGCGAAAAGGCGGCGGCCGAGTTGACGGCCAAGGGCTTCAAGGCTGAATTCGTGCGCCTCGACGTCACCGACAAGGCCAATATCGCGCGTGTGAAGGAGCACGTGGTCGCCACCCGCGGCCGCCTCGACATCCTGTGCAACGTGGCGGGCTGGGGCCATATCCAGCCTTTCGTCGATAATGACGACGCCTTCATCGCCAAGGTGATGAGCCTCAACCTCACCGGCCCCATCGAGCTGATCCGCGCCTTCTTCCCCCTGATGATCGAGAAGAAGACCGGCAAGATCGTCAACGTCGCCTCCGATGCCGGCCGCGTCGGGTCCCTGGGCGAAAGCGTCTATTCGGCGGCCAAGGGCGGCCTGATCGCCTTCTCCAAGGCCCTGGCCCGCGAAGGCGCCCGCTTCAACATCAACGTCAATGCCATCTGCCCCGGCCCGACCGACACGCCGCTGCTGAAGTCCGAGCCGGAGAAGTTCCTGGAAGCCTTCCTCAAGGTTATCCCCATGCGCCGCTTCGGCCAGCCGCAGGAAGTGGCCGATTCCATCGTCTTCATGGCGTCGAACCGGGCCGACTACATCACCGGCCAGGTTCTGTCGGTCAACGGCGGCATCACCATGGTGGGCTAAGAGCCCCCTTCGCAACATCAAGACAAGAGGACAATCCCATGCGCAAGTTCAAGGCTGCCGAGTACAAGGCCGTTCATTTCGACTGGAAGGTGGACGGCAAGGTGGCGACGCTCACCCTCAACCGCCCTGACAGAAAAAACCCTCTGACGTTTGATTCTTATGGAGAACTTCGCGACCTGTTCGAGAACATGGTCTATGCGGACGACGTCAAGGCGGTGATCGTCACCGGCTCGGGCGGCAATTTCTGCTCGGGCGGCGACGTGCATGAGATCATCGGGCCGCTGACCAAGATGGACATGCCCGAGCTGCTGGAATTCACCCGCATGACCGGCGACGCCGTGCGTGCCATGCGCAACGCGCCCCAGCCGATCATCGCCGCCATCGACGGCATCTGCGCCGGCGCCGGTACCATGTTGGGCTGCGCCTCCGACATCCGTCTGGGCACGGCGCGGTCCAAGGTGGCCTTCCTGTTCGTGCGCGTCGGCCTGGCCGGCGCCGATATGGGCGCCTGCACCCTGCTGCCCCGCCTGATCGGCCTGTCGCGTGCCGCCGAGCTGCTCTACACCGGCCGCGCCATGGGCGGCGAGGAGGCCGAGCGCGTCGGCTACTACAACTCGCTGCATGCGCCGGAAGAACTGCTGGACGCCGCCAACAAGCTGGCCCAGTCCCTGGCCAACGGCCCCACCTTCGGTCACGCCATGACCAAGAAGATGCTGTGGCAGGAATGGAACCACGGCCTGGGCGAGTGCATCGAGGCCGAGGCTCAGGCTCAGGCCATCTGCATGCAGACCAAGGACTTCGAGCGCGCCTATGTCGCCTTCGCCAACAAGCAGGCGCCGGTGTTCGAAGGCAACTGATCTCGGCTTTGCCCCCCTCTCCCGCAAGCGGGAGAGGGGCTAAAAAGGAAAAGTATCATGAGTGACGCCACGTTTCTCGACTGGCCCTTTCTCGACGAGTCCCACCGCGCCTTTGCCCGGTCGCTCGAGGACTGGGCCGGCACCATCCTCCCAGGGGTGTGCCCCGAGGACGAGGCGCACGGCCCCGCCATGGACCAGACCGCCCGACGCCTGGTAACGGCCTTGGGACAGGCGGGGTTCCTTAAAGCGGCCATTCCGGCCGCCTATGGCGGGCGGGCAAAAGATTTCGACGTGCGGGCGCTGTGCCTGGGACGGGAAATCCTCGCCCGCCACGCCGGTCTTGCCGATTTCGCCTTCGCCATGCAGGGTCTGGGCAGCGCCGCCATCACTCTGTTCGGCAATGCCGAGCAGCAGGCCCGCTACCTGCCCAAGGTGGGCACCGGCGAGATGATCGCCGCCTTCGCCATTTCCGAGGCCGATGCCGGGTCGGATGTGGGCGCCATGACCACCAAGGCGGTCCTGGACGGCGACCACTATGTCATCGACGGCGCCAAGACCTGGATTTCCAATGCCGGGCTGGCGGACTTCTACACCGTCTTCGCTCGAATCGGCGACGGGGAGGGGGCCAAGGGACTCGCTGCATTCGTGGTTGACGCCCGGACGCCCGGACTTTCGGTGTCGGAGCGAATCGATGTCATGGCGCCCCATCCCCTGGGATCGTTGCGCTTTGACAACATGCGGGTGCCGGCCGCCAACCTGTTGGGCAAGCCCGGCGATGGCTTCAAGGTGGCCATGAGCGTGCTGGACGTCTTCCGCACCACGGTGGGTGCCGCCGCCTTGGGCTTTGCGCGGCGCGCCATGGACGAGGCGGTGTCGCGCTCGGTCAAGCGCAAGGCCTTCGGCTCGCGCCTCGCCGACTTCCAGCTGATCCAGGCCAAGATCGCCGACATGGCGGTGGCCGTCGACACCTCGGCCCTGCTGATCTACCGCTCGGCCTGGGTCAAGGACACCAAGGGCGGCCGGGTGACCCGCGAAGCCTCCATGGCCAAGCTGTGGGCCACCGAGCAGGCCCAGATGGTCATCGATCAGGCGGTGCAGATCTGGGGCGGCCTGGGGGTGATCAGCGGCATGGCGGTGGAGCAGCTCTATCGCGAGATCCGGGCGCTGCGCATCTACGAGGGCACCAGCGAGATCCAGAAGCTGGTGATCGCCTCCAAGGTCTATGAAGGGCTGACCCTATGATGGGAGATCCCTGGCCGCTTGCCGGCCGTCATGCCCTGGTCACCGGCGGCGGGCGCGGCATCGGTGCCGCCATCGCCCGCCAGATGCTGGCGCTCGGCGCCGTCGTGACCATCACGGGGCGCGATCAGGGACGGCTGGACGCCGCCGCCACGTCCCTGGGCTGTTCGGCCGTGGCCATGGACGTGACCGATGCCCCGGCCATTCAGAACGGCTTCGCCCGGGCCGCCCAGGTGCAAGGCCCCATCACCATCCTGGTGAACAATGCCGGCATTGCCAAGGCGGCGCCCTTCGCCAAGACCGATCTCGGCCTGTGGGACGACATTCTGCGCACCGATCTCACGGGGGCCTTTCTCTGCACCCAGGCGGCGCTGCCCGGCATGCTGGAGGCGGGCTGGGGCCGGGTGGTCAACGTCGCCTCTACCGCCGGCCTGACCGGTCTGGCCTATTGCGCCGCCTACTGCGCCGCCAAGCACGGGCTGATCGGCCTGACCCGCGCCCTGGCGGTGGAACTGGCCTCGAAACCGGTGACGGTCAACGCTGTCTGCCCCGGCTATACCGAGACCGACATCGTCGCCGACACCATCGCCAATATCGTCGCCAAGACCGGCCGGACACCCGAGGAGGCCCTGGCCGGGCTGGTGGCCGCCAATCCGCAAAAGCGCCTGATCAAGCCCGAGGAAGTGGCCGAGGCGGTGGCCTGGCTGTGCCTGCCCGGTTCGGCCTCCATCACCGGCCAGAGCATCGCCGTGGCGGGCGGGGAGTTGATGTAGGGACCGGGAGGTGGTTTATAGGGCGATGGTCGAGGAAGAGGGGTAGGACGGGCAATGGACAACAAGCCGGGCACGGTTCACGACGTCAAGGCCCAGGTTGCCGACGAGGCGCTGGTGGCCCGGCGGCGCGGCCAGATCATCGCGGCGGCGGTGGAGTTGTTCTCCCACCAGGGCTTTTACCGCACCACCATTCAGGACGTGGCCAAGAAGGCCGGGGTGTCCGCCGGGCTGATCTATCAATATGTCAGCGACAAGGAGGACGTGCTGCTGCTCGCCCTGCTGTCGGTGCTGGAATCCTACAAGCACGAAATTCCGGCGGCGCTGGAGGGGCTTTCCGATCCGCTGGAGCGTTTCGTCGCCGCCATCCGGGCCTATTGCCGGGTGGTGGACCAGCGGCGCGAAGCCACCGTGCTGGCCTACCGCTCCACCAAGTCGCTGCCCGACGACCGCCGCCAGCTGATCAAGGACTGCGAGATCGAGACCAACGGCATGATCGCCGCCTGCCTCGCCGATTGCATCAAGGCGGGCCTGATGCGTGAGGTGAACGTGGAACTGGTAACCTACCAGCTGGTGACCTTCGCCCATTCCTGGGCGCTGAAGCATTGGCGGCTCAAGGAATTGTGCGGCCTGGAGCAATATGTGGCGGAGGGCCTGGATTTCTTCGCCCAGGCCCTGCTGACCCCCAAGGGGCGGCGGCAGTGGGAAAAGCTCGGCGTCACCACGATCTGTTGACGCCTCCCCCTCTTTGAGTACTATATCTGGCTCAAATTCCGAGGGGACCCCATGACCAAGCCCGCCGTCACCGGCGATATCCGCGACACGCCGCTTGCCGAGGCCCTGGGCGAGCGCTATCTCGCCTATGCCATGTCCACCATCGTGTCGCGCTCGCTGCCCGATGTGCGCGACGGGTTGAAGCCGGTGCATCGCCGCCTGCTGTTCGCCATGCGCCAGCTCAAGCTGGACCCCAGCGGCGGCTTCAAGAAGTGCGCCCGCGTGGTCGGTGACGTCATCGGTAAGTACCATCCCCACGGCGACGTGGCGGTCTACGACACCCTGGTGCGCCTAGCCCAGGACTTCGCCGTGCGCTATCCCCTGGTGGAGGGCCAGGGCAATTTCGGCAATATCGACGGCGATAACGCGGCGGCCATGCGTTACACCGAGGCCAAGCTGACCGAGATCGCCGCCGCCCTGATGGAAGGCCTCGACGAGGACAGCGTCGACTTCCGCCCCACCTATGACGGCACCGAGGAAGAGCCGGTGGTCATGCCGTCGGCCTTTCCCAATTTGCTGGCCAACGGTTCGGCCGGTATCGCGGTGGGCATGGCCACCAGCATCCCGCCTCATAATATCGGCGAGATCTGCGACGCGCTGGACCACCTGATCGCCAAGCCCGATTGCGACGTGGACGAACTGATCGCCCACATGCCCGGCCCCGATTTTCCCACCGGCGGCGTGCTGGTGGAGACCCAGGCGGCCATCACCGAGGCCTACCGCACCGGCAAGGGCGCCTTTCGGGTCCGGGCCAAATGGGCGGTGGAAAAGCTCTCCCACGGGCTTTACCAGATCGTCATCACCGAGATTCCCTATCAGGTGCAGAAGGCCAAGCTGATCGAGAAGATCGCCGAGCTTTTGTCCGAGAAGAAGCTGCCCCTGCTGGCCGATATCAGAGACGAATCGGCCGAGGACATCCGTCTGGTGCTGGAGCCCAGGAATCGCACGGTCGAGGCCGAACTGGTGATGGAGCAACTGTTCCGCCAGACCGACCTGGAATCGCGCTTCTCGCTCAACATGAACGTCCTGGCTCCCGACGCCCACGGCCACCTGACGCCCGGCGTCATGAATCTGAAGGAGGTGCTGCGCGCCTTCCTCGACCACCGCATGGTGGTTCTCGAGCGCCGCGCCCGTTTCCGCCTGGAGAAGATCGCCAAGCGCCTGGAGGTGCTGGAAGGTTTCCTCAAGGTCTATGCCGATCTCGATAAGGTCATCCGGATCATCCGCTTCGCCGACGAGCCCAAGGCCGAGCTGATCAAGACCTTCAAGCTGTCCGAGGTGCAGGCCGAGGCCATCCTCAACATGCGCCTGCGCAGCTTGAACAAGCTGCAGGAACTGGAGATCAAGACCGAGCACGCCGAATTGTCGGCGGAAAAGGCCGATCTTGAAGCCCTGCTGGCC